>NZ_CP051481.1:0-346557 GCF_012934855.1 Mycoplasma phocoenae | reverse complement strand
ATTAGTGTATTGGAAACCTGCATTTTTAATAATTAATTTGTCACCATCACGTAATGAGTCATTTAATTTTAATTCCCTTTCGCCATAAGGTGTCGGGATCATAATAACTTCTTCAGCTATAATGCTTTTAATTGAAACCGGAACTTCAAGTATAATGTCGTTATCAACACGACGGAAATAATCATGATTTCTAACATTTATGTATAAATGTAAGTCTCCATGAGTACCACCATTCTTAGAAGGCACCCCAAATCCTTCAATAATTAATGCTTGACCGCTCATTATTCCAGCAGGAATTGTGATTTCTTTATCAATACGAGTTTTAACAATTCCATTGGCATTACATTTAGAACATGCTTTTTTAATTGATTTACCAGTACCGTTACATTTTTCACATGTGCTAATTGTTTGAAATAAACCGAACATGTTGCTGTTTGTTTTTCCAGAACCGTGACATGTTTTACATTTTTCAAAATCTTCTGATTTTTCAGCACCTTTTCCAGAACATTGATCACAAATATCAATTTTAGTTAAATTTAAAGTAGTTTTTTTGCCGTATACACTTTCTAAAAAATCTATAGTAATTTGGTTTTCGATATTCGCCCCTTTTTGCGGACCATAATTTCTTGAAGAAGAACCGAAAAAATCTCCGAATCCTTCAAAACCACCAAATCCTTTACTAAAGAAGTTTTTAAATATATCAGCGGCATTACCAAACCCACCGTGACCATATTGATCAAAAGCTTGATGTCCATACTTATCATATTGAGCACGTTTCTCGGCATTAGATAAAATTTCATAAGCTTCGGAAACTTCTTTAAATTTTTCCTCAGCATCTGCTTCTTTATTTCTATCTGGATGATATTTCATAGCTAATTTGCGATAAGCTGTTTTTATTTCTTTTTCTGTTGCGTTCTTTTGTATTCCAAGAACTTCATAATAATCTTTTTTGTTATTCATATAAATAATATTAGCACAAAAAGCTCAAGAGTGCCAAATAATGTATAATCTATTTATAAAAAGCAAAAAGAGGTTAAAACATGAAACAATACAAAATTCGAACAATTTACGATTTTGACAAAAAAATTGACGTAACCAAAACAAAAGATGGATTTAAAATAATACTCGATACTAACAACATTGTTTTTGCTAATCCCATTGAAACATATTTAGCATGTATTGCAGCTTGTGAAAAAGCATTTATAAATACTTATGCAAAAGAACAAAAAATAAAAATAGAATCTTTAATTATAACAATTAACGCTTCACGAGATCCTGGTTCAAATAAATATGTCGGAATGAAAGATTTTAAATTTGAATACGATATCACAGCCGATTGTACTCATGAACAAATGAGTACAATCATTGAAAAAACTATTGAAAAATGTCCTATTTATCAAACAATTGATAAATCAGTTAATATATTGCACGAATTAAATTTCATTCAAAAATAATTTTATTTCATTGAACATAAAAAAACAACGCAATTATGTATTATGCGCTGTTTTTTTATTATGAGTTGTTTCTAAGAATTGCAAATCGGTATTTACCATTAATATCTTTAATAAATTCAATATTATATCCGATTGTTTTTTCTTTCATTAAAGGAAAAATGTGATCAGAAATTTCCAAGTACAGTTTGCCATTTTTTGTTAAATAATTGTTCATATTTTTGATGATTATGTCATAAAAATAATATCCATTATCCTTTGCGAACAAAGCTTGGTGTGGCTCGTGTTTTAAAACCGAATCAGATAATTGTTCAGTATAAGGAATATAGGGAGGATTGCTAATTATATAGTCATATTTTTCATTTATATTCGAGAATAAATCCGATTGAATGATATTAACATTCATTTCTAGTTCTTTAGCGTTTAACTTGATTTGCTCTATTGCTTCGCTATCAATATCTGCCAACGTAATATCCAAAAGAGGAAAATTGTTTTTTAAACTTAACCCTATGCAGCCACTACCCGCGCACATATCAAGTACTTTCGCTGTACTTTTTGTACTAATTGATTCATTTGAATGAAAAATATTCAATAATTCTTCGGTTTCATAACGCGGTATCAAAACATTTTTATTTACATTTATTTTTGTTTTATTAAAATACACATACCCTATGATTTTTTGCACAGGCATGTCATCTTCTAATAATTCAAGTTCTTCATTTGTTATTTTTAAATCCAGATTATATCTTCATTTTTCTCTAATTAAATCGTCTTTTGTAGGCATTATTTCCTTTGCATTTTTCTTTGATTTAATCATATATCAAATTTAAATATATTTAAAAAAAACAAATAAAAACAGTACTTCAATAAGTACTGTAATTAATTTATTTTTTCAAGTCCATTAAACTGCTTTTTAATTTTAGTGGATTTTGAAATCCTTTGGTTGCAATTTTAATTTTTGTATTATTTGTACCAGTTATTAATATTAAATCCATTTTTTTGCACTCTATATTAGCAATTTGATTTAAATTTAGTTTGGTTTTTTTGCCCAACATTCCTGTATATTCTACAAAATCTTCAGTTATATTTACACACACGTTTTTTATTGCTAAATAAGCTTGAGCAATACCAGAAATTATAATAAAAATAAATACTATTAAAAACATAATTCCAAATACTCTAAGGGTTTGACCAGTTGAATATAATGAGGTTTCGTCAGCGAAAGTTTTAATGATAGATGCGTAAATGCCATCTTCTTTCATGGCAGCTGCGAATTGTAATAGTCCAGATGCATTAGAAATAAATGGAATAGTCAATAAAGCTAAAATAAGGGCTATTAAACTTGAAATAGAAGCCATTATTATTTGTTTTTTTAAATTAATTTTATACATTGGATACCTTTCTTTTTTTTATTGATAGATTTCTATCAGTTTAAATTATGTTTTTTTTTTTTTTTTGTTGCAATTATTTGAAAAAAATTAAATTTTGTCAATGAAAATCAATCTTTAGTACTAAAAAAAATAAAAATCAATGACATTGTCATTGACTGTGATAATTATTTTGCTTCACCTATCATTTTGATTTTTTCAGCTTTTTCTTCTGAAAGTAAGGCATCGATTATTAAATTGAATTTACCATCAATAATTGATTTCAATGAAGCATTGAAACTAATTCTATGATCAGTAACACGATCTTGAGGATAATTATATGTTCTAATTTTTTCAGAACGATCCCCTGATCCTGTTAATTTACGTAACGCTGATTCT
Source organism: Mycoplasma phocoenae (assembly GCF_012934855.1). GTDB lineage: Bacteria > Bacillota_I > Bacilli_A > Mycoplasmatales > Metamycoplasmataceae > Metamycoplasma > Metamycoplasma phocoenae. The sequence continues at coordinate 343,340 of NZ_CP051481.1, read as the reverse complement.
TCTTGCTCTCTTTTTTGCATTTCTATTTCATATATTTTTGATCGAATCAATTTCATAGCTTGTAAACGGTTGGCAATTTGCGAGCGTTCATCTTGCGATGTTACAACAATACCTGTAGGAATGTGTGTAATACGTACGGCGCTATCAGTTGTATTAACCGATTGCCCACCAGCTCCTGATGAACGATAAGTATCAATTTTTAAATCGTTTGGTTTAATATCTACATCCACATCGTCTTCAACCGCTGGTAAAACAGTTACTGTAACAGTTGATGTGTGCACTCTACCTTGAGTTTCAGTTGCTGGAATACGTTGAACTCTATGAACACCCCGTTCAAATTTTAATTTTGAAAAGACTTTATCACCACTAACTGAAAAAATAATTTGACTAAATCCTCCGGCTGCACCAAATGTTGTGTCAATAACACTGATTTTCATATCATTGTCATCACAATATTTTTGATACATTTTAAACAAATCACCGGCAAAAATATTTGCCTCATCTCCTCCGGCAGCTCCCCTTATTTCCATGATAACATCTCGTTCATCATTTTCATCTTTAGGTAATAATAATATTTTCAGCTCGTCTTCTGTTTCAGTCATGATTTTTTCAGATGAATCAATATCTAATTTTGCTAATTCGATAAATTCAGCATCTTTTTCATTTTTCAGGATTTCTTTAGCTTGTAATAATGTTTCCTCAGCGTTTAAAAATTTTAAAAATGATTTGTATATATCCTTGATTGAGTTTTGCTCCTTTTGTAGTTTTGTATATTTTTTAATATCTTCATAAACATTTGGGTCTTGTAAAGAAGATTCTATATCTTCGTATTTAGCTTTAATTGCTAATAAACTTGTGTACATTGTCTTTTCCATAGTAAATTTAATTATATAAAAATGGCTTCTTTTTTAACAAAATTTAAAAAAAACAGCTTCAAAGCTGCTTTAAATAATTATTTATTTGTTTTTTTTAACATATTGATTCAAGATTGATGTCTTACGAAATCAAGTAATTCGTAAACATCGAACACTTGAAGGGTTTGATCTTCGAATATAACATTTATTTTTAACGAAGGTTTGAATGATAATAAAAACATTTCGTTAGTGTTTGTTAAAACTAAAGAGTTTTTGTTTTTTGTTTTATAAACTTGATATAAGTTTGTTCTATCAACAAATAACATTTCCGGTTTGATATCACCTTTGTTGATTTTATGTTGCAACTCGACACTGTTCATTCAATTAATTTGTTTTTCAATTGTTGATGAATAGTCTTTTGTGTAGTCAATAATGTTTTCAGTAATTGACTTTTGATATTCTTCGTTGAAATAATTTCCATACACAGTGTATGTTTTTACATAATGTTTGTAGTAGTTGGTTATAGCTTCGATTTCCAGAGCATTTGAGTACGCTTTCTTGAAATTTAACTTTTCTATATCTCTATACATTTTATCTAGTTTCATAATACCTATAATTATTGCAGGTGGTTGTTTTTCTAATTTTAATTGCTCAATGTCTAAAGAAAATGTTTTATTTGATTGATTTTTATATGTTTTAGATAGTTCATTTTTAACATCTTCTTCAATGTTTTTTGAATGATATTGTAAGTCTTTAAATTTGACTTTTAACACAATAAAACTATATAATGCACAACCAGTTATTAACACAACAGTTATTGCTAATGCAGCAATGTACATGTAAGCTTGATTTATGTTAGTTTTATTTTTTAGTAAAAAAATTATTTTTACAACTACGTAAATATCAAAACCAATAATTGCAAAAACGTAAATTATTAAATTAATAATGACTGGGTTAGATCATTTAAGTCCATAAACAAATGGTTTTTTCAATTTGTATCCTGTGATGTTTTTTGAATTTGTTATTGAAATTGGAAAACTTTTACAGAATTTGTAAGACATTCATAATGTTACAAATATGGCAAATAACATTAGTCATATTGTAATATTGGTTAAAAAATTAGGTTGCTGGGTTTGCTGTGAAGTCGTTTCAGTGGTTTGTAATAATGTATTATTGAACATTTTCTTCTCCTTTTGATTCGGCAGCTAAATAAATGCGCGCAATTTTAATTCTCAGTTGCATATCATTTAATTCATCAGCGCCATAAATGTTTAACTTTTCAGCCATAGAAATTAATTTTGGTCTATCAAATTCCTTCATTACTTGGTAATATTTTGAATTAATAATTTCCTTGTCTTCTGCAGACGCATTTTCTTCTTCGGGATTATAAGTAAACACTTCGGAAGATTGATTTGTTTGAGTTGTATTTTGTTGATTGTTCACTGATTCTGTATTTGGTGTTATAAAAGGAAACATTGGAAACATAGGATTTTGTCCTTGGTTTTTCATAATCATTTCTTGAAGTTTTCTTTGTTTTTCAAGCACATCAATTCTAATAAATGTTTTAACAATTGCTTTACATTTATTTCCGACGGTAAAGTGTCCAATCAAAATAAATATAGTTGAAGCCAATATTAAAATTGTATTTATATCTTTTGATAAAGGAACAATAGTTTCTTTCATTGTAATTAATTTTTGTGAAGTTGTAAAAACAAAGAATATAACTACCATAACAATGTAACGGAAGTGACCTAAATTGAAACGAGCATAATCTTTTGTAATCATAGCCCTTTTCATACCAGTGATATAAGTTATCAACATTGAGGCAGAGATTATTAAAAAGATAATTGATTTAAACAATAATGATCAAATCATGTACGAATTTGTATTTGAAAATTCAGTAGTATCAATGTTGTTATTTGATTTTGATTGAATTCATTGATCTATGAATTCTTTGTAGTAATTCATCAAACATAATGTTGTGATTACAGTCGCTAATGTCATTAATAAAAATATTGACAATATAACTCCGTATCAAATAAAAAACGGTCTATATTTGTGTTTATCATTTTTCATTAACTCTTCTTTTGATGAAATGTTTTGTTCTTCAAATGGGTTCATTTTTCTCCTTAAACTTATGTAAATTATATATTAACAATAATTTTCATTTGTATTAATCTTTATTTGGTAAGTTTTTCATGTCTTTAATCATTTTTCAGGGTAATTCAGTTTCAAATGTCATCATTTCTCCGTTTGGATGTTTAAACGATATTTTATATGCATGCAATCTTTGGTTAAAGCAATCAATTTCTTTTCCATAAACGGGATCGCCATATACAGGATGTTTAATATATGATAAATGTACTCTGATTTGATGAGTTCTTCCAGTGCTCAATTCACACTCAACCAATGTCTTCTCTTCATTATTGACCCTTACATAATCCAGTACTGTGACTTTAGTTCTAGCTTCTTTTGAATTCGTTTTAGTAACTGCCATTTTTTGACGGTTTTTTTGATCTCTTCCTATTGGTAAATCAATGTTTGTTATTTTGTTTTCAATAACTCCGTCAACAATCGCTATATAGTGTCTGTCTATTTTGTGACCCTTCAATTGGTCTGCTAGAAAACGATGTGTTTCATTGTCTTTAGCAACTAACATAAGCCCACTTGTATCTTTATCCAATCTATGCACAATTCCTAAACGATTTAAGCCATTTTCATTACTCAAATTATTTTTAAAATGATACATAAGTGCATTTACCAATGTATCTCTATAATTTCCCGGTGCGGGGTGCGTTACCATTCCCGATTTTTTATATATTACTAATAATTTTTCATCTTCATAAACAATATTAATATCAATGTTTTGAGGTTCAATATTAACTTGTTTATCAATCAATTTTTCAACATGAATTAATTGACCTGTATTAACTGTAAATTTGTTTTTATTTACGCGAACACCATCTACTGTGACAGCCCCCTGAGAAATGAGCTCTTGGATGTTGTTACGTGTAATTTCAGTATTATTAGTAATATATTTATCGATACGGTCGCAATATTCTGCAATAATTTTTAACATTTTTAAATTATATCAATATTTAAATTGTGTATGCACAATATTAAATTAAATGTTTATCTATAGTTAATTTTATTATAATAGTTTTATAGAAAGGTGTTATATGGATAAAGAAAAATATAATAAATTGAAAGCTCATGCTTTAAACTTTGTTAAACAAGAAGACATCGAAGAGTTGGAAAGATGCGGAGTTGACATGGAAGAATTTTTCAAACAATTTGAAAATTTACCAGCTATAAACAATCCATACTCAAACGTTAACATAAATAATCAAGCTGTAATAAATACACAAGAATTACAGAATCAATTTGAGCAATATTTAAATGCAGTAAATAGTGAGGATGAGGAAGAAGAATATGAATTCTATGAATACATGCATTGTCACGATCCCGAATTATTAGCACTGGAAAAAGATTTAATACATGGAAGATTCGACTTGGTTGAACAAAAAATTCGCAATTTTACTGACGATTATAAATATTTTGGTTTTTTAACATTGGCAGATATAGAAAACGATTCGTTTATTAATCATTGATTACAAAAAGATTCTGAAAACACAGTAGCTAAATTGAGTAAAGCCTATTGATATTTAGTTAGCGGAAAAAAAATTAGAGGATCAAAATTAGCAATTGAAACGAATGAAGATTCTTTGAGATTATTTACTGAATACATAAACCATGCTGCTGAATTATTAAACTCAATAGAGTTTAATAAAACTGATTTTAAAATCAGTTATATTATTATTAAATTACACATTTCAAAAATTCTTGAACCTGAAAATAGAAAAAGAATACATGATTTGTTCGAAGAAGGAATAAATATTGACCCTAGAAATATAGGACTACATATTGCATACTTTGAAGCCATAGCACTTAAATGAGGTGGATTACAAACTGAAGTAGATAGTTATTTAGAAAATGCATTACAAAATAAAAATGAATTATTAGAATGATGCATCAAATCGATTTTTTATTGAGATGTCATAAGTTACTTCGAATATCAAGACGAACAATTAAATAAAGGAATCAATAATTTTATTGAAGAAATGATTCAAACCGACATTCCAAATAATTTATACAGATATATTTTGTTTTTAAATTTATATAGACTTGCATTTATTACTGAAAATGAACAACTTGAAAACTTTTTCTATAACTTAGTTAAACCATACTGAGATGATAGAATAGATGAAGATAAAATAAATTAATTATGTTTGAATACGAAATAAATAAATCAAGGTTCATCGGAATAATTTATAATGTCCATACAGAAGATGAAGTAAAAGAAATAATTAAAAAATTATGATCAGAAAACAAAAGAGCTAGACATATTTGCTTTGCATATCGTTTAATTTCCAATGGGGTATTTAATGAAAAGGGAGATGACAATGGAGAACCCAAGGGTTCTGCTGGATTGCCACTTTTAAATCTTCTCCAATTAAAAAAAGCTGAAAATGTTTTAGTAGTGGTTATTCGTTATTTTGGGGGCAAATTACTCGGAAGATCTCGTTTACCTGGGGCTTATATAAAAGCAGCTAATGGTGCTTATAATAAATACTTAGGAGACAAATAAAAAACTCTTTCAATAATATTGAACGAGTTTTTTATTATATTTTCAATGCTTTAAATTTTACTGAGTCATCAATATTAAATTGATCAAGTATTTTTTGAGAAGGTTGATGCGTTTTTGAAAAGTTATTAAATTCTTCTTCATTATCATATAAGGATGTCACGTTATGAATCAAAGCAATGGAATTATTTTTGCTTTTTTTATCAAAAATAGCAATAATTTTTGAATACGGTCTATATTTTGATATTATCTTTAAATTTTCAGGATTTTCAGTGTATACAAATATATATTCTATTTTTTCATCGTGAGTTTTTTGGGCTAAATCATATGCATAATATTCTTTAGGATTTGATTCAAAAAAAAGTTTATCAATGTAATATCTATAGCTAATAGTGTCTTGAATAAAATCCGATTGCGCTTTTTTATTTATTTCATTCATAATAAATACTGAACGATCAGGGAAATTTCCTGAAGCTGTTTCACCACTCAACATAGTTGCATCCGTACCTAATTCATTAGCTCAGTAAACATCAGTAACTTCAGCTCTAGTAGGCAAAGGAGATTTTTCCATTGAGTCAAGCATTTGTGTTGCAACGATCACTTCTTTATTTAATTTGTTACATTCTTTAATAATGAATTTTTGAATATCGGGAACATTATAATATGGAATTTCTAATCCCAAATCGCCTCGCGCTATCATGATTGAATCACTGTAATTTATAATATCAACAATATTTTTAACTCCAGATACAGATTCAATCTTTGAACACACTCTTATGTTTTCACCGCCATTATTTTTTAAAAATTCACGCAATTCAATTAAGTTTTCTTTACTGTTTACAAAACTCGCCGCAATAATATCGACACCGTAACTGATTCCAAATAAAATATCTTGTTTATCTTTTTTTGAAAGAAATGGTAATGAAAATTCAATACCAGGAATATTAATTCTTTTGTTTGTTTTTAAGTTGTGTCCATTAAATGTTTTAACATAAACCACATTATCGATTATATTTTGAACAACTGTTTTTAGTTTACCATCATCCAATAAAACTTCGTCTCCGATTTTTAAATCTTTGTGCATTTCATATGACACACAAACTCTTTGGCTGTTACCAACATAATCTGCATAAACATTTGCGTCACAAAGAAGTTCCAATGTTTGATTTTTTTCTATTTTAACAATATTGTTTTCTACTTTACCTATTCTTATTTCTGGACCTTTTGTATCTAACAGCGTTGCAATTGAAATATTCAATTCTTTTGAAATTTGTTTCGCAATGTCGAATTTGTGTTTATGATCTTCACCAGATCCGTGACTAAAATTAGCACGAACAACATTTACCCCGTTTAGTATTAATTTCTTTATTGTATCGTAATTGTCTGAAGCAGGACCTATAGTGGCTACTATTTTTGTTTTATTAAACATATATCTCCCTTATTTACATCTTTATCATTTATAAATTATAAATTATTGAAGGTTAAAAATATTAATTCAATAATATTTGATTCTTGTGAAAAGAGCATTTAAACTAGGTTTTTTATATAATTAAATAAATATATTAAATGACTATTTAGGGGGAGAGATGGAAAAATTTCCACAATTAATCATTGATGAAAATAAATTCAAAAAAAATATTGCAGTTGCAAAAGAAATATGCAATAAAAAAAATATTGAAATTTTAGCAGTGACAAAAGGTTTTACTGGAAACAGAAGAATGGCTGAACTATATAAAGAAAGCGGTATAACTTTCTTTGGTGATTCAAGGTTGGACAATTTCGAAGTATTCAAAGATATTGAAGGGCATAAACAATTTTTAAAAATGCCATCAATTGAAGAAATCCCAAGAATGTTATCTTTATGTGATTCATCATTACAAGGCGATATAAATATGATCAAACTCATTGATCAATACATTGAAAAAAATCAATTGAAACCTCATGATATTGTTTTAATGATAGACCTCGGAGACAGACGTGAAGGTATTTTGCCAGAAGATACTTTAACTATTGCAAATGAATTAAAGTTATTGAAAAATATTAACACTATTGGTATAGGTTGCAACTTTGGATGCTATGGAGCTAGAGTCCCTTCTAAAGAAGCTATGAATATATTTATTAATTGCAAAAATGAATTTGAAAAGGTTTTAAAAAAGAATTTAACACATATTTCGGGTGGTAACTCATTGAGTTTGCACATGGTTTGAGAAAACACAATGCCTAAAGAGGTTAATTTTTTAAGAATGGGATTCTCAATGATTTTCGGCACTGAAGATATGTATCGTGAAACAATTGAAGGAATGCATCGTGACGCTTTTCAATTAAAGGCTAGAGTAGTATCTACAGATTATAAAAGTTCAATGCCCATTGGTAAAGCTGGTATTGATGCATTCGGGCATAAGCCAGTTTTTGAAGATAAAGGTATGATAAAAAGGATGATATTATCTATTGGTAAATTAGATGCTCCATTTGACGCTCTGTATCCGGTAGACAAAAACATTGAAATCTTGGGTGGTTCAAGTGATTACATGATAATCGATTACACCAATTCTACAACAGAATATAAAGTTGGTGACACAGTAACGTTTGATTTAGACTGAGGGAGTGTATTATTCTTATTTAATTCCAAATACGTTCAAAAAGTATTCAAAAAATAGCTAATTGGCTTTTTTTACGAAAATTTTATTTTATATATGAACTCAAACAAAAAATTATTAAAATTTTTATATTTAGTCAATATAGTGTTATTAATTTAATATTTATATTAAAATTTATATACATACCAACAAGGAGATAAAATGAAAAAATTTAAACGTATATTTATGATTGTAACTGATGGACTAGGAATTGGGGAAGAACCAAGGCAAGAAGAATTTGGAGATAAAGGAGCAAATAGTTTCTTGCATGCTTCGGAAGTGTTGCCTTTAAATATTCCTACATGAAAAAAATTAGGAATAACCGAAGTAGCAAAAATGGCTGGACACGTTGCCAGAAATAAAAAACCATTGGCTTATGTCGGTAGAATACATGAAATGTCAAATGGTAAGGATACCTTAACAGGTCACTGAGAAATGATGGGAATATTAACATTAAAACCCAGTCCACAATTTATTGAAAAAGGATTTCCGCAAGATATGTTAGATGCTTTATCTAAGGCGTGAGATGGTAGAAAATTAATAGGAAATAGAGCTGAAAGTGGAACGGTTATTTTAAAAGAATTAGGTCAAAGATCAATGGAAACTGGTGAAATTATTGTTTACACTTCAGCGGATTCAACATTACAAATTTGTGGACACGAAGAAACATTGGGGTTAGACAAATTAAACGAGTATGCTAAAAAGGCTCGTGAAATTTGTTCAAGCAATCCGGATTGAAATGTTGCTAGAGTTATTTCAAGACCTTACATAGGTAGAAATGGTGATTTTACAAGAACCTTTAACAGACATGATCACGCAAATGTTCCTCCTAAAAAAACTTTATTAGAGCAATTGCAAGAAAAAGGTGTGGAAACAATTGGAGTCGGAAAAATTAAAGATATTTTTTCAGGTGTAGGAATTCAAACTATTTACGGGCCAGCAAGTGACGACGAAAATATGGATATTGCAATTGATATAGCTGCAAGTAATTCGGAAAACCAATTCATATTTGTTAATTTAGTTCAATTTGATTCACATTACGGTCACCGTCGTAATCCGGAAGGATACAGTGAAAATATTTCTAGACTGGACGTAAAATTAACCAAACTAATTAATTCAATGAATGAAGAAGATTTATTAATTATGACATCAGATCATGGAAACGATCCAACTTGAAAAGGTTCAGATCATACAAGAGAAGCATTGCCATTAACAGTCTTTTCAAAATCATTTAAAAAACCAAAAGTGATTAAAGAACCTTTAAAAGGATTAGGTACAGCTGGGAACATTGTTGCAAGAAACTTTGATTGTGATCTACTTGAAACCGGAGATGATATATTCGATTCATTAATATAATAAAAAAACTTCGCTCTGCGAAGTTTTTAATTAACAATTATCTAAATAAACCTTTTTGTCTTTGTGCTACTGTTCATAGTAAACCATCTTGATCAGTTCCTTTATAAATAATAAAGTCAGCCACATAAGCAATTGTTGTTGCAACAAGAATTGTTGCTAAAATAATTAAAATTGCATAAATTATTCACAACAATATTCTTGGTCATCTTCTTTTTTTATCAACAAAAACAACATTCATTTCAGCATCTTTAGGAACAACGTTGTATGAGTGTTGTCCGTGTTGTGCTATTCATTCTTTTTGTAATTTCGGATTTTGTTTTTTCATAAATTCTCCTATGTATAATTTTGGTTTATTACATTCTAAAATGCTTTTCAAACTAAGTATATTATATATTAATACAATTGTATTTACTTAAGTTTTACATGTTTTCTCTTCAAAAACGGTTATTTATATTGATATTTTTAAATTTTCAGCATAAATAATTCTTATTTATTAGAGATTTTCAATCTATTTTCTTTGTGTGCGAGCAATCTTTTTATATTGCTAGAATGTTTAACTATGACAAAAATATCGGCAATTAACGCAACAATTCCAATCACATATCAATGATCTTGTAAATTAACTGAATGAGTAAAACCTAATGAACCAACAGCGAATCAAGGAATAAATGATAAACACACTAATATGAATGGGGCAATAATAGATCCAAGGGATACATATTTTGAACTGTAAACTATTGAAACAAAAATAACAAAACCAATAACAAAAAACAATGGATTAATTGCAACAATAATACCTAAAAAGGTTGCTGCGCCCTTGCCACCTTTAAAGTTGTGGTAAATTGGAAATATGTGTCCAATAAGTGATCCTAGACCAATTATTACAGGCACAATACAATAACCAATTTCATAACCATTTTTTATCAACGCGTAATCTTTAATTAGAAATGCAATAATGATTGGTAAATACGCTTTAAGTACATCGAATAAAAATACTAATAAGCCCATTTTTTTTCCAAAAATACGCATTGTGTTAGTTGCACCCGCATTTTTTGAACCAAGTGTTCTTATATCTGTATTTTTTTTCTTTGTGAGGAATACACTCAAATTTAATGAACCTATAAAATAACCTATGATCAATAGTATTGCATTTACTCAAACAAAATTCATTTTTAGCCTTTCTTACTTATATTTTTACATTAATGTTATAAGAATGTATATTAATATTGTAAACAATTTTTTTTATTCTAATAACTATCAATTAAAAAAAATATTTTCAGTTACAATTAAATTTATGACAAATAAAAAAATAAGAAATTTCGCAATTATTGCACATATTGATCACGGTAAAAGCACATTGGCGGACCGTATTTTAGAAATTACTGATACTGTTGAAAAACGTGATTTAGAAACACAACATTTAGATACAATGGATCTTGAACGTGAAAGAGGTATAACAATCAAATTAAATGCGGTACAAATCAAATATAAAGATTATGTATTTCATTTAATCGATACCCCAGGACACGTCGATTTTACATACGAAGTTTCTAGATCATTAGCAGCTTGTGAGGGTGTTTTATTATTAGTTGATGCAACACAAGGTATCGAAGCGCAAACACTTGCCAACGTATATTTAGCTTTGGAACATAATTTAGAAATTATACCTATTATTAATAAAATTGATTTGCCGTCTGCTAACCCTGATATGGTTAAACAAGAAATTGAAAATGTTATAGGTATTGATGCTTCTGATGCTATCTTGGTATCAGCTAAAACCGGTATTGGAATTGAACAAGTTATTGATGCAGTTATTGAACGTATACCCGCTCCTAAAGAGGCTGATACTGAAAAACCATTAACTGGATTAATATTTGACTCATATTTTGACTCATACAGAGGTGTTATTTTATTAGTCAGATTATTCAATGGTAAATTGTCAGTGGGTGATGATTTTAAATTAATGCACAACAAAAAAGAATTTCACGTTGTTGAATTAGGTATTAGAACCCCAAAAGAACAAAAACGTGAATACTTAGAAGCTGGAGAAGTAGGTTGAATAGCAGCATCAATTAGAGACGCTAAAGACATTCAAATTGGTGATACAATAACTCTTGTAAATAATCCAGCTAGCGCACCATTACCAGGATATAAAAAATTAAAACCTGTTGTATATACTGGATTTTACCCAGTTGATACACGTGACTATAATGATTTAAAGGATGCACTAGAAAAAATTTCATTATCCGATTCATCAATCAGTTATCAACCTGAAACATCTAAAGCATTAGGATTCGGTTTCCGTATTGGATTCCTTGGGATGTTGCATATGGAAATATTACAAGAAAGGCTCGAAAGAGAATTTAACTTGGAAATTATTGCAACTGCGCCTAGCGTTGAGTTTTATGTAACTCAGACAAATGGAGAGGTATTGAATATAACAAACCCTTCATTATTACCGGAAAGAAATTATATTGAAACAATCGAAGAACCATTTATCAAGGCAAGTATTTTTGTGCCACAAGAATATTTGGGTGCTATGATGGAACTATGCCAAAATAAACGTGGTAAATATGTTGATTTAGAACATATTGATGATAATCGTAGACGTTTAATTTACGAATTACCATTGAATGAAATTATTTTTGATTTCTTTGATTTAATGAAATCAAATTCAAAAGGTTATGCTTCGTTTGAATACGATTTTATTGGTGTTAGAGAAAGTGATTTAGTAAAAGTTGATATTTTACTAAATAGTGAAAAGATTGATGCTTTAGCAATGATTGTTCACCGCGATTCGGCATATATAAGAAGTCGCGAATTATGTGAAAAACTAAAAACAGTTATTCCACGTCAAAACTTTGAAGTTCCAATACAAGCCGCAATTGGTGGAAAAATTATTGCAAGAGAAACAGTTAAAGCTTATCGAAAGGATGTTACAGCTAAGTTATACGGAGGAGACGTTACCCGTAGACAAAAACTACTAAAAAAACAAAAAGCTGGTAAAAAACGGATGAAATCAATCGGTTCAGTAGAAGTTCCTCAAGAAGCATTCTTAGCAATTTTAAAATCTGATCCAAATAGTTAATAATTTAAAAAATAACACATCGTGCGATGTGCTATTTTTTTGAAATATTAATCGATTAAATTTTCAACTTTTAAAAAGTCAATGATTGTTTTATCAATTGAATCTTTTTGAATACCGAACCCAAGTTTTGAATAATATTTTGAAGCTTGTTTGTATAAGTTATCTAAATCATTATTAATGATATTTTTAACTAATAAATCTTTGTTTTTAGTTTCTCCTCATAAAGTATTTTCCAATGTTGCTTTATTTTTAGAAACATCTTTATTATTTTCTTTTACAGTAATTTTTTTAGTTACTGGAACGATTTTAATTAAATATTCTCCCTTTAACTCATTAGAAGATTTAACGAATAAGTTAACTGTTGAGGGGAATTTTTCTTGTTCAAATTCTGTTTGAGTTGTTGCTTTTTTATCGAATAATTCATCAGTGTATACAAATGTTGAATCTTCACCTAATTCAGGAGCAGAAAGTTTGATTGTTAAAGTAATGTTTGTTTCAAGTTCTTTGTTTTTGTTTTCAAAATTAATTTTTTCTACACGATCAATTATTAATTTGAATGTTTTTTCAGAATATTTTTTAGTAAATTCTTTTTTAGTAGAATCGTAATCTCAACCCGTTACTTCAAAGTCTTCTTTTGTGAATCCATCTTTTTTGTCTTTGGATGAATCTTTTAATTTAAATTCTGGTTTAGTTTGTATTGAATCAATAACAATTTGATTAAAGTGTAAATTGTTCATTGAATAAATATTTGATGAGTTAGGGTCAATAAATCCATGAACTAAGTGTTTATTATTTTTAATTCAATAATTTGAATATGATAATTTGTCAGCTGCTGTGCCTGTGAATTTGACAATTCCATTGTATCCACGTAAGTCGTCTAATTCATTGTTTTTTAAACCAATTTTTAAACTTTCGTTTTTAGCTGTTGTGTATTTAATTTCGTTATTTTTAATCAATTCATTGTATTGTTCAATTGAATTGATTTCAGCATGGTTTTGTCATAACTGAGCATTTTCTTTTCTTTTGAATGATCAACTTTCAACAAGTTTGTTATCCAATAAGTATTTAACTAAAAATACATCAGCAGAAGCCAAATCTAATAACTCAAATCTTTCTTTATCATATTCACTATAATCTTTTGTATCGATTTTTTCTAATGAAATATCATTTTTAGTTGCTTGATTGATAGTGAAATTCATTGCTTCATTTCTTGATTTAGTTAAATAATTGTATACTGTCATCATTTTATGAATTTGAGTACGAACACCATTTGATAATTTAGAAGAATTTTTATATAAGAATTCCATATCGTCATCAGTCATTTTTTGATTCATTACTGGGTTGAATTCAAGTACATTAACACCATTTGTTAATAACTCTTGTTTTAATATTTTGAAGTGTTGCGGGTTGTTTTTTAGCGATCTTTCAGTATATATATCAAAAAATGTTTTGAAATCTTTATAGTAAGCAGAATTTTTATTCTCAAATAATTTCGCAAGTTTGTCTTTAACTTTTGAATCGATATTTTTTAATTCGCTTGAATATAGCGACATGATTCAACCATTCGAAACTTGTTCTAAAATGTTGTTTTTTGTTGCTTGACTTTTTAGTATTGTATTTTGTTTTCCGCGAATATTTTTATCCAATGGATCTGTTTTGGTACATGAAACTACTGGGGCCGCAACTAAAGGAGCAAGTGCACTTAATGATGCAAGTGAATAATAGAATATTTTTTTCTTCATTATTTATCTCCTTTGTTGTTTAATTTTTTTTCAATAATTGGGTAAATAAATCCTAAGAAATCTTTTTCGTTATGATTTTTAACAACTCATTTACCAAGGATTTGATCAAATACAAAGTCAGTGTTTAGTTCGTTGTTAACTAATTGTTCAATGTATTCTTTAATTTGTGCTGTTTTTTGATTCAATAAACTCAATTGTCTTGAACCATTTAAAATGGTAGTGTATTTTTTAGCCATTTCAATGTCTTCTTGACTGAATTTTTTATCTTTTTCTGTTGAATAATCTTTATAGTTTTGGTTTTTAGCAAATTCGATGAATTCATTATTATTTAAAATTGAAAGAATAATGTAATCAGGAGTGAACATTTCTTTAAAAATTGTTTCAATATTTAATATCGGACGTAATGATTTGGATTTTTTTTCTTTTGATTTGATTTCAATATCAGAAAGAATTAATTTTCTTGCTTGCTCTTCAGTTTTTACTGTGGCTGTGGAAATAAAGTGTAATCCATTGCTGTTTAAGATTGCTGTTTGTCCATTTAATTTATAAACTGTGCTAACTTTTTTATCTGTTTCAGATTGTCCAAGAATATCTCTAATAATGTTTCCCATTTTAGTTTCAAAATTTTCGATTTCATTAATTTTCAGTTCTAACAATTTGTTATCTTTTTCAGCTTGCACTGCGGTTTCTTTAGTTCATTCAATATCTTTTTTGCTTAATAAATTAACAATTTCTTCTTCATTATTGAATAAATCGGATTTGACTTTTTCAAATAATTGTTCAAAGAAGTTATCTATAACTTTTGGTGTAAAAATGCTGTTATTGTCTATTATTGAAACAAATGGAACATAAAAACTTGCATTTTCATTTTCATAGATTTTTGAAATTGATTTAAATCCATCTGATCCATAAGATTCAGCATTAGCATTTGATAATGCTTCTAAAATTGTTTTGTCATTTTTAGCTTGATTTTGTTCTTGTGAAGTTAAATTTGTACCTTTTACAAAGTTTGAAATTCCTTTAAAATCTTTTAAACGATTGAATAGTAAATCAATTTTGGTTTTGTTTCCAGTTTCATCTGCTTTAAAATCTGTAAATTTTAAAATTTTCTTAATACTATCTTTTGTAACTTTAAAAGGAAGTTCTGCTGATTCTTCATTAGGGATGAATGGTAAGGTTAATTTTGAATAAACTACGTGTTCTTGCGATATTCAATCATTTAAATAAATACCAGCATCCTTTTTGTCATCAACAAATGAACTTGTTAATAAAGCGTGCACTTTTATTTCTGCTTCTTCTTTCGTTTTTACAGATTGAGGTGTATAAGCATTTTGTTTTTCACCGTGTAATTTAATGAAATTTAAATCTTTGCCAAATTTAATTACATCGCCTTTATTAAATAGTTTTACTTCTTCATCTTTTTTAGTTTCATCGTTGTATCAAGTGTATTTAACATCCGCAGATGCTTTGATACCGTTTTTAACTTCATCCAATGTTCAATCTGTATTTACCGCTACTTCAAAACGACGGAAAGCATCTCTTTTAATTCTTTGAGCAACTAAATGTTTAATTGCTTCTTGTTCATTTTTAGCTTGTCCGTATTGAGGTTTTGCCAATTCTTCTTTAAATTTATCTTCTCACTTACCAATTCCGAATTGCTTTTGTAGACGCAATTTTAGCTCATTTATGTTTGCTTTTTTAGAATCTTCAATTTGTTTGATAGATTGTAATTTGAAACTTTTTTTCTTAGAACTTACTTTATTTGCATTGTATATTGCTTCGTATCTTGCTGAGGCTTTATACTCTTGTTTGTATAAAAATAATGCTACTTCATCTTCAAGATTTGAGTAAATATATTTACCCTCATTCATGTTTTTTTCTTGTTTTTCTAATTGATCAAATGGGATAACGATTTCCTTACCATCTGCAGTTTTGAATTTAAAAACAACTTCTGCCGGTTTAATTATTGGAAAATCTTCTTTTTCTTTTTTAGCAGCGATTCCTAAAGGTATTGCTATACCAGATGCAATAACACCTAAAATTAATGCGCCAATTACGTATTTTGGTCATTTTTTAGTTGGTGTAACTGCTTCTTGTTGTTTTGTAGAACTAGGGCGTTTATTTTGTTGTGCTTTTGTACTATTGAAACGTGCTATTTTCTTTAATCAACTTTCATTTTTTGCCATCTGTACTCCTTATTTTGGTTTTGTTATTATGTATAATAATACATAAATTTTGAAATTAGAATAAGTAAATTATATCAAATTAGTATTTTGATTTGATTTTTTAAAAAAATGAACGCTTTTTTTGGTTTTAAATTAGTATTTTTTTTATTGTCTTTTCGTTTTTCAAAACAAAAAAACATTTGGATTCAGTATAATGTCAAATATGACCAACGTAGAAAAAAATAAATTTAAAATACTTCAAGAATTTTGTTATTTATGTGATCAACATGACATTTGATACAGTGTTGATCAATATACTTTGTTAGAAATTGTAACTCAAACTCAATATAATCAAGTGTTAAATAACTTTTCAGTGATGATGACTTTAAAATCATATGAACAATTTAAAAACTTATTTCCTAATAGAATTTTAGATAATACAATGATCGATAAATACTCAGATATACAACCAAAATTTGTAGTCAATATTGATAACATATACAATGACTATCCATTTTTGAATATCAATTTATTAATACCCACAACTGAAAAAAAAGTAAAAAATATTAAAAAAGTTAATAATAAGTTGCGTATGTGAGCTTGTCACTTCAATAGCCAAATAATGGCTAAAAATGTATCAATTTTATTGAAAAAAATGATTGCCAAAACACTATTAAAATTGTTGAAACCAATAACATATAAAGAACTTGCAAACATTTTAGTGGCAAAAAAATATGATTATTTTTATGTACTATCATATAAAAAAAGCAGTTGAATTAATAACATTTCTTATAAAAGAGAAATTAAAACTTTTAAAAATTTTGAAGTCAAAATAATAAGTGAGTACAACGATTATTTAACAAATACATTCGGATTAAAATACAAACAAACAAAAATACCTAAAAAGAAATACGAATATCAAAATTCAATAGAATACAAAAAGTTTAAGGGTAAAAATATTGAAATCCTGTAATGAATAAAAAAGTTAATATTTCAATAAAAAAACGCAGTCAAATGCGTTTTTTATTATTTTTATTTAGATTTTGTTTATATAATTTTTTATATAGTAAGGAGTAAAATGGATATAACTTTTAAAGGGAAAAGCGTTACGCTATTAGGTAGTCAATTGAGTATCGGCGACACATTCCCCAATTTCAAAGCAGTAAAAAACGATATGAGTGCATTTGAATTATCAGAGCTAGGTCAAACTAAAAAATTGGTTTTCTCAATTCCATCTATAGATACTGGTGTGTGTGAAATGGAAACTACTAAATTTATGAATGAGTTTAAAAATTTAAACTTCCCTGCTGCGGTAATATCATGCGATTTACCATTCGCATTGAATCGTTACTGCGTTGCTAAAAACAATAAAACATTGATTACTTTAAGCGAGTATTTATTTAATGATTTCGGTCATAAAACAGGTACAAAAATTAAAGAACTAGGTTTACTAACAAGAGCTGTTTTTGTTCTTGATGAAAACAATAAAATACTTCATGTAGAATACGTTAAAGAGGTATCTTCAGAACCCGATTATTCAATAATAATGAGTTATTTTCAATAAAATAAATATTAATAAAATAAAAAGTTAACGCTGAGATGCGTTAACTTTTATAATTATTTTTTCGTTGGTTTATTACGTTTTTGAATTTTAATTTCTTTTATTTTTCCTTGTTCTAAATAAATTACTTTATCCGCTATTGCAGCTATGTCAGGATCATGACTAACAATTACTAATGTCGAATTGTACTTTCTATTAATATCAATCAAAATATCTTGAACAATCAAACTTGTTTTTTCATCTAATGCACCAGTTGGTTCGTCTGCTACAATTATTTCTGAGTTTTTTGCTAATGCTCTCAAAATAGATACACGTTGTTGTTGTCCACCCGACATTTGTGAAGGGTATTTGTACATTGATTCTTCTAATTCAAAATCTTTGAATAATTTTTTAATATCCATTTTTTTATTTTTATCTTTTTGTAAATTACCACCAGTTTCGACATTATCATACGAGTTTAAATTTTGCAATAAATTATAGTTTTGGAAAATGAATGATATGTTATTTCTACGGAAAAGAGTTTGGTTTTTATTACTTAAATATGGTAAAGCAACATTATTTACGATAATTTGACCAGATGTGGGTCTATCTAAAGCACTAATCAAATTTAGTAATGTAGATTTACCTGAACCAGATTTACCAAATAAAACTGCGATTTCACCTCTTTTAATTTCAAAGTCAATACCTTTTAAAACTTCAGTTGCATTCGATCCTGATAAATATGTTTTGCAAACGTCCCTACATTCAATAATATTAGTACCAGTATTTTTTTCATTGATGAATTCATCTTTTGAACGTGGTTTTTCATTTGCTTTTCAGATTTTTCTTAATTGATCTTTTGATAATGCATTTTCATCATTTGTTTGCTTAACCTCAGATGTATTTTTCTTTTTAAATAAAGCCATTTTATTTTCCTTTCAATACGTAAATTGGTTTTACTTTGTTTAAGTTTATTCAAGCCATAATTGATGTTATTGTAAACACTAATAACGAAACAATCATACTTAATAATATTGTTGATAAGTATAAAGATAATGGCAATACCATTTGACTGGTTGACATCATAAAAGCGTTGAATAATAAAATAAGTATATAAGTAATTGGGATTGTGATTAACGATGCTCCAATAATAACTGGAATATAGTTAAAGAAGAATAAATATAATTTTTCTTTTGCTGAATACCCAAGGATAGAGAACGTTGCAATACCTTGTTTATTTGAACTAACCATCGAATTAGTAATCATTACTAAAATGATTATTGACACTACGAAACTAATAATGATAAAGAACAATGTTATACCGGTAATGGTATTAGCAATTTCACTGATGAATCCAGCTTCAATATCTTTAGAGTTAACGTCGTTAGAAGCTGAGTATAATATATCTTTTCCATAAATTCCCAGATCTGCACCATACATTTTTTCTATAGCATTTGTCATGCTTGTTCTAACTTCTGGCGCAAGCGGTTCTCCAGTCAATGTACCGTTACCTCACGATTTGTAATCATCATTTTCAACATTTAAAAATTCCTTGATTTTGTCTTCGTAATTGAAGTTTGTTCCATTGATTTTGTTATATGCTTCAATTGTGTGTTTTAACATTGGTTCACTGACGTCGTTAGAATTATATATAAATCCAGCAAAGATTTTTTTAAAGAATGTTGTTAATGATTTATCATCAGCTTTTTTAGCATTGAAATTTTGAATAGCTCCTCAATAACCACTTGATGAATATGTGGTTAATGTTGATATTGTTTGCTCGGGCATTGGGTCATTTGATAATAAACCATTAAATGCTTCATATTTATCGTTGAATTCCTGAATTAATCTTGTTTTATGTTCGGGATTACATTTTATAACAGCTTCTAATTCATTTTTGTGTGTTTCTCGATGAATTTTTGTTAATTTATCTAAACCAACTATTTTATCAACTATTGGTTTTGTAGTAATTAATTCATTATTTATATATGTTTCTGAAATACCGATAACTTTGAATTTATATTTATGTTCTTTCACAGGTAAATTTAGTACTTGATCCACAAATCTATCGACATCGTTTTTAATTTTCAATTCAATTACAGAACCTATTGATAATGAATATTTTGTAGCCGTTAAGTTGTTAATAACAAGTGGCAGTTCTGTATTACTAATATCCTCAGGTAATGTTTTTTTATCTTTATCAAAATAAGAGTAAAGTTTGTTGGTTAAATCAACCCCTTTATTATCAATTATTTTAATGTACTTGGTTTTATCTTTGTAACCATATAATTTTACATTTTCACCTTGCACTTCAGTTTTTGCATATGAGTATTTTTCATTGGTATAGTCATTTCAAATAACCCCACCGAATGACATGAAATAATCATTTATATCAATTGATTTATACGCTGCAACTAAGAAGTTTCTATATTTAATTCTTGTTCTATCTGTTTTAATGTTTTTGGGTTTTTCATAAAAATCATTATATTCATTGTATTCAACATACATGAATCTTCCTAAAGGATCATCCGTTGCAGTTCCTGTACCAAGTTTGTCATAATAAGCGAAGAATGATGTCTTCTTACCATTAGGGTCATTTGTTTCAGTTGCATACACATGATTTAAGTATTCACCACCGAATGTTTTTTTATTGAATCTTGTTTTGTCTTTTGTTCATCATAAATACTGTGTATTCATCATTTTGTTCGATACATTTTTAAATATGTGTATTACACGTGATTTCTGTGTTTCAGGTAAAGATGAATAAACAACATCTCAAGGACTCAGTGTCAATCCTGTATCTAATAAAATATCTAATGAAGATTTAGTTAATACTGCTGGATTGAATGGTTTTTTAGCAATATCGGTATTGAAAACGTAACCTGGTTTAAAGTAATAAGGTGAATTATAATCAGCTTGGTTATCGTTCGCATTTCCTGCTGTGGCTGATAAATCATCCGGAATATACAATTTATCATCCAATTCATTCTTATTATAAGTTGTATATGGTCCACCTTCAGTTGTAGGTGTTTCCAGATCTAATTTATAACGGTAATTACGTTGTTGGTATGTTCTTTGAATAGATTTATCAAACACATTCATACTTGATAATGAGAACATCGTAATTAAAGCCGTTATTGAGAAGGAAATAAATAGTGAAAATAGTTTTCAGAAGTTATTAATGGTTAACATACCAACGAATCTAGTTTTAATTGGTAATTTTCTAATTGGTAAGGCGAATGTTCTTGCTATTTTACCAATATTTAAATCGCTCAATCCCGACATCATTTCAATTGGTTTTAATCTTATTGATAGCATTGTGATGATGAATATTAAACTAGACATCATTAATGTTGGCACAGCTAGTGTGGATAATAACGTTATTCAGTTAAAACTAATACTTTGAGTTGGTAATGTTCAGTATGAACTAAATAAATTAAATGCGAAACCTTGCGCAAAGTGACCAGTTAGATATCCTAATAATCCCCCAACTATTGTACTTAATCATGAGAATGAACAGAACGCAAATGCAATTTGATATTCACGATAACCTTGTGAACGTAAAATTCCAATAACCTTGCTACGCATGTTAATGTAACGACGAATTACAAAGTAAACACTTAACGATATAAGGACAATTAGAATAATTAATGAGAATACTTGAATGTTACTAATTGATTTAATTATTTTTTTAACAAGTGTAATACGAATACTTCTTTCTGGGTTTATCGGATCTATTTCCTTATCAAGATATACTTTTTCAGAAAAACTGGTTGATATATTTTTGATGTAGTTTGATATATCTGTTTGTAATTCCACGATTTCTTTTGGTTGTTTTTCATATTTAACCAATAAGTATTCTTTAACAGCATTAGTTGGGTTTGCAGCGCGCATACGATTGAATCCCTTGTTATTTACATAAACCAACGCTTGTTTTTCAACATCAACTTGTAAGTTTTCTTCGTCAATAACTGGATATAAATAGTCAGCAGTTGTATCGACTCCAACCAAAATATATTCAAGTGAGTTTACTGTTATTTTGTATTTTGCATCAAGTTTAGAAACAAAAATACTCATTTTATAAGGATCATTTAAATATTCACTTAAATCACCTTTGTAAATTTCTTTATTGTTTTTTTCTAAATAAGCTTGATTTGTTTTTGCTAAATAAGCAGTAGTTGCGTTATATGCATTCCCAACACGTGTTTCAGGTTGTTCGATTAATGCACCTATTAATGAAGTATATAAATTTTTTAAATTTAGTCCAAATATAACCGGTTTTTCTTCGTCGATTTCTAAAATACTTTCTAAAATAGATTCTAATCATGATGAGTCAATAGCAATATTTTCATCTACAACACCATCTGCATAAGTTTGAACAATTTCAACTTTTTCAAATAATGGATTTAATAATTTTTCTAATTGATTTAATGATGCTGACTCATAGTTTGAAAACAATTTTTTTACGATCAATGCTAAATTACCATTGTTTTCTTGGTTACTTATAGCAGTGTATAAAAGTATTTGAGGATAACTCAATATAGCAAAAGGATTGTTTATTACTGAATTAAACCCAATGACATTCAATGTTTTTGATAACTTAGAGCTGTTTATAGCGTGTTGTTGTAATAACTGTAAATCATATATTGATGTAATTAATGATTGTTCTTTGTTTGGAGAATCAATAAAGTTGTTTACAAAGAATTCTTGTGATTCTTTGTAATTGCTTGGGAATCAATTTGAATCAATCAATAACGCTCATTGTTGAACTAATTGATAAATGTTTTTTTCTACAATTGGTTTTATGACATTTATTTGGTTTGAAATATTGTGTTTTGTTAAAACATTTTGCAATGCTTCGTCTAACACGTTATTTTCTTTTACCAATTCATTTGTAGCTTCAAAATTATTAGCTAAAGCATAACTTATTTTAAATAATGTTGCATAGTTATTTTCATCAGAACCCAATAATGAATTAAATGATGGAATCGGATCTTTTACTTTTGAATAGTTAGTAATGACTTCTTTTAATTTTTTATCTTCTGCCATATCATAAATTGATAAAACAAATTTTTTGATTTCTGATAGAGTGATATTTGGGTTTGAATTGTATAAATCATATGCGATTTGAATTCAAGCACTGTATAGATTTAATTCGTTCGATATTAAACTACTAATGTTTTTTGAATATAAAGCACCTAATAAAGGTTTAATTTGATTATATAAAGTACGTTTGAATTCTTTTTTGTCCGATTGTTTTTTTTCATTGAATAACGAAGAGTAATATGCATAATCTCCGAATGACATTGGTTTTTTATCAATGCTGTCAAAACTTAAATCGTATTTATCAAATTCCCCAAATATGTTGTTTAAATCTAGTTTTTTAATTAATTTTTCATATTTATCTAATTTTCCAAGTACAAGTTCTAAATTATCAAATTCTGGTTTCGTAACTAAAACAACTGTATTCAAGAATGATGATTCAGAATATGTGAAACGTAACTTTTCACCTTTTTGTTTTATTGCTAATTCAATTTTTTGTTTTAATTTTGTAATTTTGTCAATATCGTATGGTTGAATTTGATCATCGTTTTCTTCTTTTTTATTAGGATTTTCGAATCTTATTAAAGAAAATGTTCCAATATCGTTGATAGAAATTCTTTCATCATCTCCAGCCGGAATTTGTAATCCTAAAGCTCCAGATGTTTTAGATGATAAATTAGCTAATTTAATTAATGAATTTTGTAGTTGAAATATTTTGTTAGCATCAACTTTTGTTGAGTCACTATTTGAATGCAATAGCGAAGAAATTAAGGACGCCAATTTTTGACTGTTGGTAATTTTTTTAGTAAAGTTATTTTGATATATTTGACCGTTTATTTCTACAGGATCTGCAACAAAACCTTTTGCTAAGTAAGAATCAATATTTGCAATCATTTTTTTAAGATCAATTAATTCTATTAAATTATTTATCGCTTCAGGAATATTGGTGAATGCTTTTTTCGAATCATCTTTATAATAGTTAAATTTGTTAAACAAATTATATAAAGTTACTTCTTCATCGTTGGTAAATGGTTTATTTACTGTTCGAGCATTATTTACAATGATTTTGAATAAACTGCCCTCAACATCCGGATTTAATACTTTATTGAAATCTATATTATTGAAAATATTTTTCAACACTTTTTTCAGTTTAGACTCTTTAATACTTTTTAATAAGAAACTTAATATCTCATCTTTACTTAATGTGTAATATTTAGCTTTTGTATTTGTGTATGGTTTATAAGGATTGTCTTTGTATCATTGATGACCTAATTGTGAAAATGTTATAAAGTCTATTGAGGCAATTAATTGTTTAAGTGAAATAAATAATGTATCAATGCTTTTGAAGTAATTCAGTATTGTATTTAAACTAACTCCGGGTAGTATCGAAGACATGAATCCACTCTCGCTGCCAGTAATTGAAGACATTAATTTTTCAATTTTTGTGAATTCTTGTTTTAAGTATTCAAATTGTTGATCTTGTGTACGTTGTTTCCCATTTTCATCAAATTTGATTTGATTTCAAATGAAGTCAATAATGTTATTAAACATCTGTTGGATTATAATGTTGGCATTAGAGTTGATAGTTTGTTCTTCTTCTGATATTTGGCTAGTTAATTCATATACTCAGTCGAATAATGTTGCTTGTATAACAATGGCATTAGTTTTACCGGTAGATAGTAAGGAATGCACGCCGTTTCTTTCTGCTGCGCGTTGACCAGAATTAATGAATTTATCTAAATGTTTTTTAGTAATCATTTTTGATAAATCTGAATTCATTACTGCATCTTTGAAATCATTAACCAATACTTTCAATGAATTATTTTGAGTTATATCTACAATTGCAGATGAAGATACTGACCCATAAATATACGGTATTCACATTCCATTGTCATAATCATTGTCTAATTTGGCTCAACCTTTTTTTCCGATTTTAGCGCGAATGGTTAATTTTGATTCTTTTAAGAATTTGTCAAGTTCTTCAATTGACATTTCAGAAGGATGTTCAGTTAATAATGCTTTTATTCATGCTTCTTTGTTTTGAATAATATCTTTTCTTAAAAGAATATATTTTTTCTTACCGTCAGGAGTTTTTTCTTTTGCAGTGGTAATGGCATATTGCATAGTTTTGTTACGTTCGTTTGTTGAAGCTAAAATAACTAATTTACCATCGTTTTCATAAGGAATTTGAGTCCCTTTATAGTATGTAAAATATTTTATATAACGTATATCAGTTTTTAAATATTCAGGATCAGGTGTATAACCCTTATAAATGTTTTCAATAATTGAACTTGCATATTCAGACTTAATTCTTGTTTTACGATTTGGATATTTAGGATCGGGCACTAATAAATAATCGTCGATATTGTTTTCTGTTGTCGGTATATTTAAACTTGATTTTTCAAATTGCTCATTAAATAGACGACCTATGTTTTGTTTTACATTTTTAACTTTGTATTCGCTATCACCAGTATTAATAAAGTGGAAAATGTTTTTGTTTGAATTAATTTCATTTATTGAAGAAACCGTCATACTTTGACGTAGTCCGACATTTTCTTCTCCGACTTTGTCAATAACATATTTAATGATTGAGTTTTGGGCTATACTGTTAGCACCCACACTAATGAAGTTTCTTTTTTGTTGTAATTTGTTTGTATTACTAATGTTTTTAAACGCAATTTCCCGTTTAAGTGGGTTTAAATCGGATGGAATATTTTCCAATTTAGCAATCGTTAATCCAGCTGGTGTAACTTGGTTGTTTTTAGATTCCAATATAACATCGATATCATCTATATCAATAGCTGAATACTTTGATACTCATTTTGAATCATTATTGTTTTGATCCGATAATAATTCGGATTTGTTTTTTATTTTTTTAGTTCAAAATGAAAATTCATTTATGTCTGCAGGAATTTCATTATTATTTTCTTGGTAAATTCCTTTAATGAAAGAATGATAGGTACCTTTTCAGTTAGATTCTTTTTCATTTAAATTTTTATCTCAATTTAAACGATATGTATGACGCAAGAATTCAACTCTATTTTCATTAATTTGAATTCAGTTTTTAGGGAAATAGTACTTAACATCTTTTTCAAATTTAAATTTGTTGAAAGTACTTGTTTTTAACTCGCTCAAGTTTAATGATTTTATATAATTTTCAAGTGTAAATGTTTTGCTTAACTTGACATTTTTATCAATAGTTTTTGTGGTTACTTTTGATGTATCGACAAAAGCAAAATCTTTTTCTTTTGATTGATCAAAATAAAAGCGATTATTTTTTTCAATAAAACCTAATTGTTCAAGAACTTTATCAGCTGAAATAATCACAACATCTGTTTCGTTTTTTCAGCTTTGAAAATCCGAGTAATTTAATGAGGCTGTTTTTGTAATTGGGTTAATATATAAGTTTTTTGCCTTTGTTAAAAAATCATCAAGTTTGTTATTAGTTTTATTTGAAGGTGTGTTCACCACTTGAGCAAAATCAGCAAGTTTGTATTCTTCTACAAATGTGATTGTTTCATTTGGTTTGATTGAATTAGTTGTTTTGCTAATTATGTAATTGCCATCTTTATTTTTAGTATATAGGTGAACTTCCGTATTATCAATAAATCTAACTGAAGCTTCATTTGTATCAAAAATTACAGGCCCTAAGTTGTTGATACTTTCATTAAATCATGTTTGAAAGACTTCAGAATCAATATACTCCCTAGTCATTGTTTTAGTTTGAGCTTGAGTTTTATTAATTTTGCTGATTGGAATAAAATTCAAATATTGTGGTTCAATACTCAATAAGTTTTTCTTAAAATGATATTTATTTAGTTTTTGGTCAGGAATGTAAACCACTGGTTCTTTTGAGTTGGTAACATTGCCATCGGCATCTACATTTTCATATCCACCTTTGACAATCTCACCGTTTGGGTTAACATCTAAATCAACTGTTAAGTTTTGCATTTTTGAAACTTTTTTAAATTGATTTAATGACGATGTATAACTTTTCTTAACATCAAATAGCAATGTGAATAACCCACATGTTATAAAAACAAGCACTGTTAAACACACTACAGTAATTAAGTTTTTTGATAATGATTTAAAAACTTCTTTTAATAATTTTTTCATTATCCCTCCTTGGTCAAACTAAAATATAATAGATTTATTTTACATCAATTTATAAAAATAATATTTTTATATCAATTTTATATACATTATTTTTTAATAATTATTTAAAAAAATGAATCTGATCGACTCATTTTTTACTTATCAGAAATTATTTTTGATCATGCTCGAGGATATAATTTAGGTGCAGATTTGTTTTTTATTATTGAAACTAATGTGTTATTTCTTATTCCTTGAGTATTAAATTTTGTTGATTTAACTTTCACGTTTAAAACATTAATGATTTTTTGTGATTCTTTGATTTCCTTGTCAGCATTATCACCTTTTATAAAAACTTGTTGTGAATTTATTTTTCCCAATTGACAAGTTATTTCTATTAAATTTTTTAAATGTGTTACCGCTCTTGCAGTTATTAAATCGAATACTTCAATCGATTTAATATTTTCAGCTCTTTCATTAATAATTGAAATATTTAAATTTAAAGCATCACTGACTTCTTGTAAAAAGACACAGCGTTTTTTTAAGGGTTCGATAATTGTAAGTTCAATTTTTTCTTGGTTAACGATAAAATAAGGAACTGATGGAAAGCCGGCACCAGCGCCTATATCAACTAATTTGTATTTTTCTTTTTCAGTCAAATTAAATGATTTATTTAAACAAAGAATAGATTCAACTAAACCCTGAATAACTAATTCTTCTTCTTTAAATCCTGTTAAATTCATAACTTTATTTTTTGTTTCAATTAATTCATAATATTTGACTAATTTGTTAAGTTTTTCTTCAGATATATTTATGGAATAATTATTCAAAATCTGTGAAATCTTCGTCTTTGTAAGCATTATATATTCCTGTAATTGATTCACTTTCAATGTTAGATTTTATAACATGAGCTAGGAAAAATCCCAATGAAACAATATTTAGTTTTTTTCAACCTTTAAACTTATTACTTTCAATAGTATTTAATATCATAACTTCAGATATTACATCATCATTTTCAAACATCTCAAAACCATTTGAGAATAAACCGTGTGATGCAGCAACGATTATTTTTTTAGCCCCATGTTCTTTCAATGTATGTGCAGCTTTAATTATTGTTCCACCAGTATCAATAATGTCATCGATGATAATAATGTTTTTGTTTTTAACATCCCCTAATATACCCATAACTTCACTTACATTAGGTGCAGTACGACGTTTGTCAATAACAGCTATTTGTATATCTTGTGAAATTAACTCCGCAAGTCCTCTCGCTCTAACTGTTCCACCGTGATCAGGCGAAACAACACTGAAAAACTCACCTCTTTTGCGTAATTCATGCGCAAAGATTAAGTTACCATTTAAATCATCAACTGGTACATTGAAAAACCCTTGAATAGAAGTATTGTGTAAATCCATTGTAAAAATTTTACTTATTCCCGCAGTTTCCAATAAATCCGCCACAAGCTTCGCTGTAATAGGTTGACGTGGCCCCGCTTTTCTGTCTTGACGAGCATAACCATAACACGTCATAACTAAATTAATACTTTTTGCTCCGGCTCTTTTTAAAGAATCAATGAAAATCAAAATTTCCATTAATTGATCATGCACTGCATTACCTGTATTACAAATTAAATAAGTATCCAAATTACGCACAGTAACTGGAGAAGACAGCATAACCTCACCATTTTTAAACACAGTTTTATTAGGTTTAATTATTTCCATTTTTAATATTTCTTGAATTTCTTGAGCCAAACCTCAAGAATGATCCATTCCAAAAACTATTGAATTTTTAACTATTTTTTGCATTTTATCCCCCTTGATATTAAACATTATATAATGTTTTAATTTTAATTAAAAATATATAACAATTCATTTACTTATATATATTGTTTAATTCTTTTTTTGTCAATAATTTTACTGGACCACTACTGATTATTTCCCCATCCACTACTGCTATATATTCATCAAAAAATTCTTTAACAGCTTCCAAATCATGCATTACTGCTATTGTTGTTATTGAATGTTTTTGTGTTCATTTTTTTAAATGCTTAAAAATTATATTAGTCGTTTTTGTATCTAAATTATTAGTTGGCTCATCTAAAAAGATTGCCAATTTATTTTTTAAACATAACTTAATTAATTCAACTCTTTGTTTTTGGCCCCCACTTAATTCATCAATACGAGTATATATTTTTTCAAACATGTGAAACTGAGTTAAAAGAGTGTGAATCATTTCTTTTTGTTTTTTTGAAATTCATGGAAACAAAAATTCTCTTTTTATGTTTGTATATACATCGTCTGTATCAATCAGATTATTAGTTTGACTCACAAAACCGATTTTTTTTCAGTATTTTCTCTTGTTTCAAAAACTTTTTTTTAAAAAGTTTTGATTATCAATAAATATTGAACCAGTACTAATTTTTAAATCACCATAAAATGTATTTATTATTGAAGTTTTACCAGATCCTGATGGACCCACTATCGCTAATCAAGAACCTTTTTTAGCTTCAAAATTTATGTTTTTTAGTACGCTGTTTTTATTATTCTTATAATGTGCACAAACGTTTTGGAATTTTATATTCATATCACCTCTTAACTAAGAAAATTATAACGAAAAATGAAAAATAAGTAAATGAAGAGAATATAAAAAACTTCCATGATTGGAAGTTTTAATTAATGTAATTAAGCAGTAAGACCATATTTTTTTAATGTTCTTGCTGTTTTAGCGGTTACACGGATTCTTTTCTTTTGCCCGTTGTCTAAGATGGTAACTTTTTGTAAGTTAAGATCAAATGTTCTTCTTGTTGCGTTTAAAGCATGAGATCTCTTGTTTCCACTTTGAGCTTTTTTGCCTGTTAATCAGTCTTTACCTGGCATTTTTACTCCTTCTATAATTACGTAATTTGTTTGCTAGCATTGCCCATTTATTCTACCATAATTGAATTATTTTTCCAAACAATTTATTTAAATGGAAAGTTATCAGTCAATTTTATTGAAAAAATTACTGAAGATCAATGCAAATTTTAAGCTTTTTAAAAAGTATAATGGCTTAAAAAAAGATAAAAATTTGTAATAGTGTAAAATATTTATGGATATATTTAATAATAATTATTAAATTTTATCGTTAAAAATAAAGGAGGATTATGGATATTAAACCGTGAAATAATAACAATAATATCTCCAATACAAAAACAGTAAGAGTTGATATAGATCAAAACATCAACACAAAGACTTTTAAATCAACAAAAACTGAAACAATAGACCCTAAAGGTATTATACCTAATGGAATTTACAAAGTATTCAAGGGACAGCGTTCAGTTAAGTTATTCAATATAGTTATTGAATTAGTTTTACTAATAACTGGAATTACATTTTTTACAATCTTCTTAACAAAACCGATATGGCTTAATAAAGAAGGTCATATTCCTTGGTTTTGATATGTCGTAGACATTGTGGGTGTGCTACTGGTTGTATGGAGACTAGCCATTGATTCTATTGAATTAAACGGTATTATTCAAACTGCTAAAGAGTATAGAAATTACATTATAAGAGGCGAAACTTCAACACCGGCATTTATTACTTTATTGTATAGAAAAATTGTCATGAAACAAGTTTTATATAATTGATTAACAATTGCTTATGTCTTTTACTTTGGATTATTTATTGCTATCTTTTGATCACTAAAAGAGGCTCAATGATGACAATCAAGAGGAATCGACCCCGAAACAAAAGAAGCAATATACTTTTTAGATTTTAAAGCTTGAATTGCACATTCATTCCCAAACCCAATGATTTGAATATATGTGTTTATATCAGTATTAGTAATTGGAATAGTTTTACACGTTGTAATATCGCTGATAAGACGTTCAAGAATAGCAACAATAGAAAACTTCGTTGGATCAAATGTAATTGATTACAACAAAATAATGGAAGATAAACAGAAAACTAATAGATTTTACGCTAAAATATTTTTTATATCAATATTAATATTGTTAGTTATTCCCTTCATTGTTATATTGATGGTTAAAAGAATTTTATTAAGTAGAAAGAAAGGATAATAATATGGAAACATGAGTAGTAGTAGTTATTGCGATATCATCATTTATTGTTGCATTAGCAATTGGTATCTTTAGTGGAATGTTCATTGCACAAAAAAGATTTAAAAAACAATTAGATGAAAATCCTCCAATAACAGAATCAATGATTCGTGCAATGTTCTTACAAATGGGTCGTAAACCTTCAGAATCACAAATAAAAGCTGTTATGCGTTCAATGAAACAAGCCAAATAATAATAAATATATTATTAATAATCAAAAAGCACCTTACTAATAGGTGTTTTTATATATTGTTTTATATTTTTATTCATCAATATACGTATTAGTAAATACATTACTATTTTATTTATCCGCATAAAAAAAACAAATAACATGCAAAAATATAAAGAAAAAACAGGGGGTTACCTGTTTTTAATAAAATTGAATTATTTTGATAATTGTTCTGCTTTTCAAGCTTCGTATTTAGCTACTGAACCAAATTTTTTCTTAGCCATTAAGTCTTCAAATATTGTAGGTAAGAATGTAAGTCCTAAGAAAATGAATAGAACTACTATGATTGATAGACGTGAGAATAATGTTTCTTTAAAGAATGTTCTAGCTGCGTCTAATCCATTGTTTCCGTCGACTAATGCTTTTAATGCTTCTTGTGCTTTTTGTAATTTTTCTGGGTCGTTTTTTGCTTTTTCAACTGCGTCTTGAGCAGCTGCAACTAATGCTGGTGCTTTAGTATTTTCATCAAATCCTGCTAGGATAAATAAGTCGATGAATGGAACTAATAATGTTACACCTAAAGCTAACATTGTAGCAATAACTGCTATTCATGCACATGGCATAAAGTATGCTTTTTTCTCTTTAATTTCAATTTTGTTTGTTTTACGGTTTTTAATTGCACCGAAGATTGCGAATGCTATAAATGCGAATGTGAATAAAGCTGTTCATGTTGCCATTAAATCACAGAATCCATATACATAGTTCATTCCTGATCCGTATTCATCATCTCAAATTAATCCACCTCTGTAGGCTACTGCACCAATTGTAACGAATAATGCTGAAATTGGTAATGCGATGATTAATCCAAATTTAACTCCAACTCATGGTTTGTTAGGGTTTAATTTTTTGTAAAATTTTTGTCAGAATGGTAAGTCACCATCTGCGTATAAGTCTTCTACGTAACGTGCTGATCACATTGAGTATGAGTTAATAATTCCTAAAATACCAAATGCGATACATAAGTTTAGAATTCCTAAAATTATATCTGATGCTTTTTTACCTAATAATTTTGCTAGGTTTTTAGTCATTTCGGATACTGTTCCACCGTTAACTGAGATAGCTATAGCAATTAATAAGTAAACTACTGTAATAACTACAATACCCATTAAAATTGCTAATGGTGTTTTTTTAGGTTCTTTCATTTCTGAAGAAATACCTGCTGCAACATAGAATGCGTCGAATGAGAAGAAGATAGCTGCAATAGCTAAGAATAATCCCAATCCTGCACCCATTCCTGTTCATGTTTTAATTGATTCTCCCAATTTAATTGATTCAGAAATCTCTAATGAATCTGTTTTGATTGGGAATCCGTTTGATTTTCCTGAAAATAGTAATGCTAATCCTAAGATAGCTACTAATGCTAGAGGAATAAATTTAACTGATAAAATAGCTTTATTTTGAATATCCCCTACTTTTGATCATATTGCTGGAACAATAATGAAGTATGCTGACATTGCTAGTGAAATTACTAATCAAATGATTCAATCTACTTCTGTTCCAAATTTGTTATTACCAAAGGCTCCTAATCCTTCTTGGAATGATGCGATTACGTAAAACGGCATAAAGAAGTATGTTAATGGTAAATAGATGTAAACCATAAAGTTTTTTGAACCTTTATAGATGAATCTACTGTTAAAAACTTTGTTTCAACCGATTAACGATAAGTTATCATTACGAACGCTTGCTATTTCGATTAGGGCTAGACCCATTGCAACAATAGCACATGCTGCAAGTATTCAACAAAAGATGGCTAATAGTAATGAACCTTGTGAGTAGCCATTAACTTGTTTAGAAACGAAGAAAATACCAGCACCAATTGTTCCACCAACAACGATTAACATTGCTGAAAAGAAACTAATCTTTTGTGATTTTGTTTTATCGCTCATGATTTTCCTTTCTTATTATTATTTAGTTTGTTTTTGTTTGTGTGCACATAAACTGTATTTTTATAAGGTTTATGTAATTAAATTATAATTTTATTTGTTATATTTCAGTTAAAAAGTTTAAAAATATTTTTTCAAAACTGAACAAATTAAAGATTTTTTACTGAAAAAGTAATTATTTGATGTCTTCTCTTCATAGAGGCATTGACATACAACGAGCATTTCCCATACCTAATGATAATTGGTTACCGTGGAATGGTAATACTGTAATTCCAGCTTTTTCTAGAGCTGCATTTGTTTTTTTGTTACGTGAGTATCCCACAACAACTCCTGGTGCTACTGCCAAGTAGTTTGTTCCATCGAAGTGTGTTTCGATTTCAACTTCCATTCTTGTTGCGCCTTCTCCAGCAATAGGAATTAAGATAGGTTTTTTACCAATAATTGATTCTAATAATTGATCTAATGGTAATCCACTTTCTTTAGGTTGTGCTTCACCTTCTACTGTTAAATCGTAATCTCAGAATTTTAATACGTCTAATAAAATTGGTGAGTATAAGAATTTATCTGTGTCCAACATTGTTAATCATGTATCTAAGTGCATTAAGTTTGTTCATTTTGGAACGTTAACTGCAACGATTCTGTTAAATAGACATTCTTTGTTTGCTTTAATGTTTTTAGCTAATAAAGTAACTGTTTCTAAGTCTGTTCTTTCTGAAACTCCAACTACTAATGTTTTTTCATTGTATACGAATACGTCTCCACCTTCGATAGCTAATTTCATTGAAGGGTCGTAGTAACGTGGTGTGTTTGTTAATTTAGGGTGGTTATCGAATACGAAACGTGAGAATAATGTTTCACGTTGACGTACTTTGTAACGCATGTAGTGAATTGTAACACCGTTTCCAACTGATGCAAATGGATCACGAGTGAAGTATAAGTTAGGCATTGGGTCAACGATTAATTCGTTTTGTGCTTCAATTCCTAAATCATATTTTGTGATTCCTGCTAACATAAATTCAACCATTTCACGTGTTGATTTTGAAACTAAGAATTTTCTAACTGCTGCTTTGTGTTCTTCGCTTAAAACAGGGTTAGAATCTTCTAAGAATTCTTCTATCAATTTGTTTTGAGCATCTTTTGAAGCTAAATCAAATGTTTCAACAATTAAGTCTACTAATTCAACAACATTGATTCCTCTTTCTTTTAAAGATGCAACGAATGATTGGTGTTCTTTTCTAGCTGTAGCTGTTTCTAACATAGCTGAGAATAATAATTCGTCTAATCTACCTGGTGTAATGTAATCAATTTCACGACCTGGTTCGTGAACTAAAACTGTTTTTAAATTTCCAACTTCACTGTAAACGTGTATTCCGTTGAAATCTTTATTAAATACTGACATTTTGTCCTTTCACATTGTTATTAATATTTTGAATTTTTTTCTGTATAAGCATACCGCTCTGATTTTTTTATTTTTTTATTAATTTTTAAAAAAATGTGTTAATATTTAAGCGTTCTTATTTGCTGAGCTATAATCGCTCTCACATAATGGACCATGTTTAAGTATTAACTTAACTAAATAAAAAGCATAAAGTAAAACAGAAATGATACATTTATACAATTCAATTATATTACTCTAAGATTTAATGTCAATTTATTTGCGCATAATGTGCAAATTTATGATCAAATTATTGAAAATCGAAAAAATTCATTCAATTTCTCTTTCCTTATATATCTCAATCTATTCTTCATTTTTTTATAATTTCTAAATATAATAATTGTATGCAACAAATTTAAGGAGTAAAAATGAATAACATTACAATGTTACAAACTGCGCTTGATGCTTTTAAAAAAATCGGTAAAGATTCATTACCATTCGAATCAATATTTGATTTTGTTTGAGATTTTTTTGAAGAAACATGAATACAAACATATTCTGATAAAAAATTAACAAAAGAACAAATAATGCAAAATAAACGTGGTGAATTATATAAATTACTAACAATTGATGGTAATTTCCAACATTTACCAAATGGTAACTGAACAATCTTACGATAATAATGATAATATTGCTTTTTGCAATATTTTTTTTACTTTTATTATTATGAATATAATAAAAACAATCTCATTTATCATTTCATTAATGTTTTTATTTGTTTGTTCGTGTTCAATAACAAACAATGAAAACATTCAATTGAAAACAATCAAAATTATTGATGTTATTGACGGAGATACAATAAAAGACGTAAACAACACAATTTACCGTTTGAATGGAATAGACACTCCTGAATCGAGAATAAATATCAATAACACGTGAGTAAAAACCAAGGGTTTAAAACATACTTACGCTATAAAAGCCAAACTTTTCCTTATGAATTTGCTAAAAGAATCAGATTACATAGTAACTATTAAAACAAACAAAAAAACCGATAAATATAAACGCAAAATAGTACAAATTTTCACTAAAA
The DNA here is from genome assembly GCF_012934855.1 of Mycoplasma phocoenae. GTDB lineage: Bacteria > Bacillota_I > Bacilli_A > Mycoplasmatales > Metamycoplasmataceae > Metamycoplasma > Metamycoplasma phocoenae. The sequence goes on along the minus strand of NZ_CP051481.1, from coordinate 307,505 downwards.
ATTCTAAAAATATAAACTTGCTAATGGTGCAAAATGGTCTCGCAGTCGTGAAATATATATCATTAAATAATAAAGATATGTTTTATACTAAGGACGAAAAATTTTACCACGACCTTATTAATGCTGAATATTTTGCAAAGAAAAACCGATTAGGGTTTTGAAGAATTAACGACTTAGTAAATGAAATATATTAAAAATTAATATGAATTTTAGCTGTCTAAACATCATTTATATTAAAAGTTATATTTTTTCAAATTTTGTGATAAAATAAAAAATGCAAAAAAGACGATAAAGGAGCAATCAATATGAAAAAAGATATTCATCCACAATATCAAAACCTAAAAGTAACTTGCTCATCATGTAGTGCAGAACACGAATTCGGAACAACTGCAAGTAAAATCTCTTTAGATGTTTGCTCAAGTTGTCACGCTTTTTATACTGGAAACCGTTCATCTGCAAAAGCTACTGGACAAGTTGAAAAATTCAATCGTAAATATAACGTTTCAAAATAATTGCATTTACTATTGTTTACACAGCATTTGCTGTGTTTTTTTTATTAATAAAACACATTGATTGTGCGTTTTTTTAATATTGAATATTCTGTAATTGATTTTTTGTTGGATTAAATTTAACCCATTGGCAAGTTCAATAGAATATGTTTATTATGTTATAAACTAAAAATTTGCTACATCTATAAAATCATTGTTTAAACAATCAATTAATGAGGTTTAAAGTTAACATAAACTCATTATTTTTATTGACCTTGTTAACACCTATGCGTTTAGCTTATTTTAAAATGTTCAGCATTCTAATTAACATTTATTTTGATTGTTTTAATACAATATTCATTTTTTTGTATTTAAAAATTCATTTAAAAAAACAGCAGAAATGCTGTTTAATTTAAACTAAATGTTTTTTAATAGGGTATTCTGCAGAAAGTTTCAATACTTCTTTTTTTATTATTTCGTGTAGTGCTAAATTTGTTGGTTCACTCAATGCTTTATGAATTAAATTAGCAATTATAATAAATTGATTTTCAGTGAATCCTCTAGTTGTCATAGCTGCCACACCTAAACGAATTCCAGATGCAATCATTGGTTTTTCAGTGTCATTAGGAATGGTATTTTTGTTCACTGTTATTTTTAATGTATCTAGAATAGCTGCGGCTTCTTTACCAGTAATTCCATAACTACTTTTAACATCGATTGTAAATAAATGATTTTGTGTCACTCCTGAAACAATTTTTACACCTTTATCCATAAATGTTCTACAAAATACATTTGCATTTAATACAACGCTGTTTGCATATGATTTGAATGAATGTGTCAATGCTTCTCTAAACGCTACTGCTTTAGCGGCTATTTGGTGCACTAAAGGTCCACCTTGACAACCAGGGAATACTGCTTTATTAATTTTTTTAGATATTTCTTCGTCATTAGTTAAAATGATAGCTCCTCTGGTTCCTCTTAGTGTTTTATGCGTTGTTGTCATAACTACATCAGCGTAAGGGAATGGACTTGGGTGGGCATCTGCGACAATAAGTCCAGCAATGTGTGATACATCAGCAAATAAATATGCTCCCACTTTATCAGCGATTTCTTTAAAACGTTTAAAATCTATAATTTGTGAATATGCGCTATATCCTGTAACAATCACTTGAGGTCGTACTTTAAGTGCTATTTTTTCTATCTCATCATAATCAAGTATACCTTCATCATTTACTGAATATGAATGCGATTCATAAAATTTACCACTGAATGAAATACTGTATCCGTGAGTCAAGTGTCCACCAGATTCAAGTTTCAATCCCAAAATTTTGTCTCCAGGATTTAATAATGCCATATACACAGCTGCATTCGCTACTGAGCCTGAATATGGTTGAACATTCGCAAAATTACATCCAAATAATTTTTTGGCACGTTCTTGAGCAATTTTTTCAATTTCATCAACAAATTCACAACCACCATAATATCTAGCATTTGGATATCCTTCTGCGTATTTATTTGTTAAACATGAACCAGCAGCTTTCATAACATCTTCTGAAACGTAATTTTCAGAAGCAATTAATTCAATATTTTCGTTTTGTCTAATTGATTCTTTATTAATTAAGCTTTCAATTTCTTTATCTTTTAATTCTATTTTTTTATACATTATCCACTCCTTGAAATTAATAAATAAATATTATTATACAATGTTAAATTTTTTTTAAACTGGTAATGCATTCTTTTTTGTTTACAAAAACGATTTCATATTGTTTAACTAAATTAAAATAAATTATTTAAAAGAATATAATTAATAAAAGTATAAAAACAAAAGGGGGATTATCATGAATTTTTATAAAAATATTTTAGAAAGAACAAGTGTCAGAGATTTTGATGAATCAAAAGAAATTTCGCCAGAAATAATGAATCAATTAATCAATACTATTCAATTGGCGCCAACTAGCTCCAACTGATTTTCTTCATCTGCAATAGTTATTTCAGATAAAAAATTGTTGCAAAAACTTTCGCAAACAAGTAAATATATGAATCATTTATCAAAAGCTAAAATGCTTGTTGTCTTTTTGGCTGATTACAATAGAATGGAATTAGCTAAGAAAACATATCCAGAATATAAATACAAATCAAATTCTTCTGAGTCATTTACAGTCGGAATTGGTGATGCTTTTATTCAAGCTACAATGCTACAAGATATTGCTATAGCAAACGGATTGGGTACTTGCTTTTTAGGTCTTGTTCGTACAATTGTTGATGAATTAATCGATATTTTAAATATCAAGGGAAAGGCTTATCCAGTTATTGGTTTAGCAGTTGGATATGCAAAAACAACAGCACCAGTGAAACCTAAATTAAATAGAGTATTTATGAATGAATATAATTTTGAAGCAATTGAATGTCAAGCTAATAAATATTCGGAAGAATTGATTGAATATTACTCAAAATTAAATCCAAACAAGCCTTCATATTCATATTTAGAAGCTTCAATAATTAGTGCATCTAGATACGTCATGGATACTGATAAGATTGAAAATATATGAGATCTACAGCTTGTTGAAAAAAACAAATAATTAATAAAAAACGTCCCTGTGTTAATAGGAACGTTTTTTTAGTTTAAAAATTGTTCAAACAATTCTTCTTCCGAAATAACTGGGACACCTAAAGCTCTAGCTTTAGATAGTTTGCTGCCAGCTTTTTCTCCAGTTATTAAAAAACTTGTATTTTTCGTAACTACATTTGTTACCTTCGCACCTTTACTTACTAACATTTTTTGAATTTTGTTTCTTGAATGTGTTAACGTACCGGTAATCACAAAAGAATAATTAATTAATTTGAACGATTTTATATTGTCTTTAAATTCTAAATCCAAGCCCGCGTCTATTAAATCATTAACGATTTTTTTATTATCAATATCATTCACGTACTCGTATAATGAAGCAACAATTTTTTCCCCTATTTCATTAAAAGCTAAAAGAGAATTAAAATCGAAAGTTAATAAATTTGATAATTTTTTGATTTGACTAGCTAAAAAATAAGCAATTTTTTCTCCAACCAATTTAATTGATAATGCATGAATTAATTTTTCCAATGAATTGTTTTTGCTATTTTCGATGTTTTCAATAAGTTTGTCAATACTTTTAACTCCAAACCCTTTAATTTTTATTAAATTTTCGCGATAATTTTTTAATTTATAAATATCTGTAAATGAATTCAGTATATTCATTTTATTAAAAAACTCAATATTATTTTCTCCTAAAGAAACGATGTCCATTGCAGTTTTTGAACAAAAATGTATTATTTTTTTTAAATTTATTTCAGGACAATTTTTATTGACACAATATTGATCAATACCCGTTTCTGAATCAATCAATGCACTGTTACAAAATGGACAATGTGTTGCTCGCTTAAATGTTGTATTATCTTTAGATTTAACGGTTGAAATAACTTTCGGAATGATTTCACCAGCTTTTTTAATATAAACTAAATCATTGATATCAATGTTTAAAGAGGAAATGTAATCATAATTATGTAATGTAGCTGCACTAATTATTGAACCCGATAATTCAACAGGTTCTAATTCTGCATTATATGTAACCATCCCTGTTCTACCGACAGTTAAAAATATATTTTTCATAACTGTGGTTGCAACATTGGGTTCATATTTATAAGCTATAGCTCATCTTGGATATTTTTGTGTGCTTCCTAATTCGTCATAAAAATTGATTTCGTTCAATTTAATGACAACACCATCAGTCTCATAATCCAAATGTGTTTTTTTAATTTTAAATTCTTCTATTCAATCCATAATTTCAGTAATAGAATAAACATGGTTTTCTAATCCAGTGGTTTTGAAATTGTGTGTTTTAATGAAATTATTAATGCTGTCTAAAGTATTTAAATTATGTTTCATGGGTTCAATTACTGAATATATAAAACAAGATAAATTTCTTTCTTTTACTATGTCTGAATTCAATTGTCTAATGGAACCTGAAGCAGTATTTCTTGGATTAGCTAACTTGTTCATACCTTGTTTTTCTAGACGAGCATTAAGTATTTCAAAGTTACTTAACTTTAAATAAATTTCACCACGAAATTCTACATCTTCTTTATAATCAATGGATTTAGGTATATCTTCAATAACTAAAACGTTATGTGTAACATCTTCACCAATTAAACCATCACCACGTGTCAGTGCTTGACGTAGTTTTCCGTTAGAATAATGTAATGAAATTGATAAACCATCAATTTTTGGTTCAATAAAATAGGATGGTTTATTCAATACTTTTTCAATGTTTTGTTGTCATTTTTCTATTTCAGATTGTTCGTATGATTTTTGCAAAGATAGCATTGGTTCATTATGAGTAACTTTAGCAAATGCGGTATTCACATTCGCTCCTATTTTTGCAGTCGGTGAATTGAGCAATTCTTCTTCAGTGAATAAATGCGCGTACTCGCTTTCAAGTTTTTGCAATTCAATTATAGCTTTGTCATAAATTGCATCTTCAACAATTGGCGCATCTAAATCAAAGTAGGCATGATTTCATTTGATTATTTTGTTGCGTAATTCAACTATGTATTGTTTATTAATATTTTTACTCATTTTAAACTTTCATGTATGAATAAACAAATCATTGCGGCATAGGTATCACTTCTATTTGAAATACAATAACCATTGCTGTTAATCCCACTAATACGAACATTGATAAAATATCAAATCAATTTGCTGATAAGAAACGGTATTCAGATCTAGCTTTATAAGGTTCGTAACCCCTTACTGTCATAGCATCACTTAAATCATTTGCTTTTGAAAATGAAGAAACAAATAAAGGAACTATTAATGTTATAAAAGATTTGACCTTATCTTTGCCCTTACCGTTTTTAAAGTCTACTCCACGTGAAGACTGCGCTTTCATAATACGGTTAGCTTCATCTAATAATGTTGGAATGAAACGTAAGGCAATATTGATTATCATAGTTATTATTTCACTAGGAAATTTAATCATTTTCAGTGGTTTTAATAAATCATTGATTGCCTTTGTTAATAAAACTGATTTAGTAGTAAATGTTAGTATAGTCGTAACCAATATTATTCCATAGATACGAGCAATAATACTCGTCGTTCTAATTAAAGTAAATTTAGTAATTTGTAAGAATTCGAATGGTGCAAAATAAGTATCATTTATTATTGTATAGCCTCTTCAAATAACATAGCTATCAACATTCATGTCTGAAGATATTGGAATGTAATTTGCTGGCGCTCCTTTTATTGTAAAAATATTTACAAAGAATAAGAATAAACCAATTCACAGTGGCATTTTGAATTTTTTAATTAACGATCTAAATGATCTTGTTGCAATAACATATAAAAACATTATTAAAGCTATCATACAAGCTAATATTAAAAATGAATCAGTAACAAATAATAAAACAATGAATAAGATATTTGCTAGGAATTTCAAACGTGGATCCATTTTGTGGATTATTGTATCTAAATTGACATATTTACCAATAATTGCATTCATGTATCCTCCTTATTTGTTTCTTAAATATTCTTGAATAGATTCAGACAATTGTTCTAAATTTGTAACTTTTCCAATCGGTACACCACGTTCTCTCAAACGATTTGCGAATGTTAATAATTGAGTTGGTTTTAAATCATTGTCTATCAATAACTGAGTGTCATTTAATACGTTATATGTGTCATCATCTTTCACGATTTTTCCATCTTTAAACATTAAACATCTATTTGTTCAACGTAATGCATTATCTAAATCATGAGTAACAATAATTATTGTAATATTGTTTTTTTTGTGTAAATCATAAAATAGTTGAAGCATTTGCTCAACACCTACTGGATCTAAACCTGCTGTAGGTTCATCTAAAATTAAAAATTTTGGTTCCATTGCAAGAATACCAGCTAATGCTACACGACGTTTTTGTCCACCCGAAAGATTGAATGGGCTACGCCCTAAATAACTTTTTGGCAGCCCTACCATTTCAATATATTTTTCAGCTAGTTCTTTAGCTTTTTTGACAGGCGTACCCATTGATACAGGTCCAAATATAATATCTTTTTCGATGGTTGCTTCAAATAATTGATATTCGGCAAATTGAAATACTACCCCAACTTCGCTTCTTACTGATTTAATATTTTTAATTTTACGTTTTGTATTAACTATTTCGATATCAGTTTCTACAATCTCTATTTTTTTAGCACTCTCGTATCATTTTTTATGTGGTATAGAAACATTAGTAAACGTTATTTTTCCAGTATCAGGCAACAATAAAGCATTCAAATGTTCAATAAATGTTGTTTTACCTGATCCAGTATGTCCAATTATTGAAATCGCTTCACCTTCATTAAATTCAACTGATACATCTTTAAGAACTTTGATATATGTAGGAAGTTTTTTATCAAATTCTTTTGAAATATTTTCAACTTTTATTTGCATATTGCCTCAATCAACTCCTCTTCATTATATGTTGGTTCTATACCTTCTAATGAATCACTTAATTTATAAATAAATGGTGAATCTATTTTTGCTAATTCAACGATTTCTTTGTTTTTTAATATTTCTTTCGGGCTACCTGATGCAACCAATTTTCCGCCACTAAATACTAATAACGTATCAGCCAAGATTGCTTCATCCATGTCATGTGTAACCGATATCAAGGTTTTATCAGTGTTATCATTTAAATCATGCAAAATTGATAAAATATCATGTTTACCCTTTGGATCTAACATTGATGTAATTTCATCAAAAATAATAATATCTGGATCCAGTGCTAATGTTGATGCGATCGCCACTCTTTGTTTTTGCCCACCTGATAAGTTTTGTGGTTCCCTATCTAAATGTTCTTCCATCGAAACCATTTTTGCATAATTAAAAATAATGTCACGCATTTTATCACGAGGAATGTTTTTATTTTCCAATCCAAAAGCAATATCATCTTCGACTGTTGCACCTACAAATTGGTTATCTGGATTTTGAAATACAATACCGATTTTTCTTCTGATTTGAGTTAATGTCTCACGAGAATAAACGATATCGTCAATTGATATTTCTCCTTCAGTTGCTTTATATATTGCACTAATTAATTTTGACAACGTACTTTTTCCAGATCCATTGTGTCCTAATATTGCAACATAATCACCTTTTTTTATTTCAAGATTAACATCCTGAAGCGCATAATTATCGCTCTCTGGATACTTGTAATATAAATTTTTAATTTTAATCATAATCTAAATTATATAAGATTGCCCCATTTTATATGAATAAAAAGCAGACTATTGGTAAAAGGTTTTATTTTTAATAAAAAACCTTATAAATACCGTTTATATAAGTGATCAAAAAGCATTTTTGCTTTATGCATTTTTTAAATTAAACCTTTAGTTAATATATAATTTAATTAAAAAAAGGAGGTTTTATGAAACATAATTTAAAACTAGCTAAAATTTCAAGCATTATGTTCGTTATTTGAATATCAGTTAGTTGTATTGTATTTTTAGCGGGTATATTTTCTTTATTTGCTTATATATTTGTAGCAGCGTTGACAGATTTTTCTAAAAATTCATCATTCTCTCCGTATTACTTTATTTTGATCGGTGTTGCTTGCTTATTATTATCAGTACTTTTATATAATTTATGAGTCAAACCATGAAGCAAATTTAAAATAATTTTTAATTTAAATTCAATAAACCAAATTCAAAAAGATGATTTAAAATATTTTGCAATAAGATTAAAAATAACAAGCATTGTTTATCACGTTTATTTTAAAGAATTTATTAAATCTATATAAAAAAATAATAAAAAGCCGGCTTTTTATTATTTTTTTTCAGTGCATTTTTTCAAATTCAATAACTCAGTGTCTGTCAATTCGCGGTACTGGCCTTCACCGAGATTTTTATCCAGCGTTTGTGAGCCGAATTTTTCTCTTTTGAGTAAACTAACTTCATAATCAAAAAAATTTAACATTTTTTTTACTTGGTGAAATACACCTTGATAAATAATCAATCTTAAATATGCGGGTGTAATTTCAGTAAACTCATATTCGTCAATAATTGTGCCATCATCTAATACAATTGGATTCTGACCATGAGCTATTATTTTTTGTGGATCTATAGGTTCAGTAGTTTCAACATAATAAAGTTTAGGTACATGATATTTTTTACTTAATAATTTGTGTCCTAAATCACCGTCATTACTTATGATTAATAAACCTTGGGCGTCATAGTCTAAGCGACCATATGCGAAAAATTTATCTCGATCTAATTCAATAAAATCAAATATTGTTTTATTGAATTTATCGTAATTGGCTGTTATGCAATATTTAGGTTTGTTAAATAAAAAATACTGATGCTCTTTATACGTTATTTTTTGTTTATTTATTTCTATGATATCAGTGTTTTCCTTGACATTAACACTAGTTTTTATTTGATTTCCGTTAACAAATACTAAACCTTTTTTAATTAGTTTTTTTATGTCTTGCCGAGAATAACTAGTCATGTGCCCAATTAATTTTTCAATACGCATATTAATTTTCTTTCAATTCTGGACCAATAGGTATTGGAACTAATTTATGAATGTTTCTATTGTGTTGATTTTCAATTTTGGTTCTAACATCTGATGTTAATTGAGTAGGATCTGAGATGTATTGTTCAAAATCATCATAACTAAAACCTAATTCATCTTCATCAGATTGATTTTCTCATAAATCTGCTGATGGTTTTTTGATTATGATTTCTTCTGGAATATTCAATATTTTAGCCATTATGTAAATATCACTTTTTTTAATTTTAGCTATTGGTAATAAATCGCAACCGCCATCACCATATTTGGTGAAGTATCCTAAGTATCATTCATTAAAATTGTCTGTGCCTATTACGATTTTTTTGTTTTTTTGAGCATAAGCATAAAGAGAGGTCATTCTTAATCTTGCTTTCAGATTAGAAAGTACATATTCATCATCAATATTCAATTCGTTTTTAAAAGTATTGAATGTGTTTGTTAAATCTATATAAGTGACCTTATGCTGTAAATCTCTTTCAATTAATTGCGCATGTTGTTTAGAAATTAATTCCGTTTTATTTAGTTCGTTTATAGAAATTGAATAAAGTTCTAATTTTTCTTGAAAAACATCTTTCATTAAATAAGCTAAAAATGTTGAATCAATACCTCCGCTTATCCCTAAAACAACTCCATTAACTTTGGCTTTTTCAACAGATTTCTTTATAAACATCTTCAATTCATTAATTAATAGTTTGTGTTTACTAATATCAACTGTTTTTGATATGTCTTTTAATGTTAAATTTTGTATTTTCATACTCTTTATTTTATTTTAAGTTTGCGTATTTAATTTAAAAATGAATCTTTTTTATATAATTTAGAATATTTATTACAAAGGAGTAAAAATGTCAGGACACTCAAAATGAGCGACAACTAAACACCATAAAGCTGCACAAGACGCTGCAAGAAGTAAAATTTTTCAAAAATTTTCAAAAGAAATAATGGTTGCAGCATCTTTAGGTGGTCCAGATCCAGATGCTAACCCTTCATTAAGAATGGCGATAGCAAAAGCAAAAGCACGTTCAATGCCTAAAGCAAACATTGAAAAAGCTATTCAAAAAGGGGCTGGAGGTTCTAAAGAAGGTAGTGATTATAAATCATACATTTACACAGCTACAGCTTACGGAGGAACAAATTTTATCGTTACTTGTCTAACAGATAATTTCAATCGTTTAGCATCAAACGTTCAACATTATTTTAATAAAGTAAATGGACAAATGGGAAGCGGTAAAATTCCATACGTATTTGATGAACGTGGTGTTTTGGTTATTTTAAAAAGTGAAACACAAGCCAGTGAAGAAGACTTGATGATGCACGCTTTAGATAATGGTGCACTTGATTTTCAAACAGAAGATGATCAGTACATTATCTTATCTGAACCATCAGATTTTCAAGATCTTAAAAAGGCTATTGAAGATGAATTTAGCATTGAAAACTTTTCAACAGCTGAAGTAAGCTTTGTTCCAAATATGGAAATCGAAATTCCCGAAGATAAAGTTGAAAGTTTTGAAAAATTCTTATCTTTATTAGAAGATGATGATGACATTCAAGAAGTTTACCACAACGCAACATACTAAAAGCTGTATTCAGCTTTTTTATTTTAAAAAGCATTCATATTCAGTATTTTTTGTGTAAAAAACACAATAAAAAAACACAGATTACTCTGTGTTTTTTTTATTAAATTATTTTGTAATTTTTGTACCAGTTTTTTCGTTAATGATATCTTCAAGATCTTTTAAATCTCCGATGAAAGCAGCTTTTCCACCATCTTCAACGAATTTAATAGCAGCTTGAACTTTTGGTAACATACTTCCTGGTGCGAATTGGTTTTGTGAAATGTATTCATTTAATTCTGATACTGTAACTTGTTTTAGAGCTTTTTGATCTGGTTTGTTGTAGTTAACCATAACGTTATCAATAGCTGTTAAAACCACAAAGTAATCAGCTTTTGCTAATGATGCTAATTTTGCTAATGCAAAGTCTTTATCGATAACACCGTCTGTACCATCAATGTGTCCATTTTCGTCAACGATTGTAGGAATTCCCCCACCTCCACCAACAACAACAGTAGCACCGTTGTCAATAGCTTTAGTAATTTGGTTAATTCCAACAAAGTTAATTGGTAATGGTGATGCAACAACTTTTCTGAATCCACGTCCTGCGTCTTCAACGATTGTTGAGTTAGGGTTTGCTTCTTCAGCAGCTTCACGTGTTGCAAAGAATGGTCCGATTGGTTTTGTTGGGTTAGCAAATGCTTTATCGTTTTTATCAACGATTGTTTGAGTTAAAATGTATAACACTTCATTTTCTGTTAAGTTTTCATCTTTGAATGCATTTGAAATTGCACTAACCATGTGGTATCCAATGTAACCTTGAGACATAGCTCCTGATTCTGGTAATGGTACTAATGGTGATTTAGCGTTAACTTCGTGTGCAGCAACGAATCCGTTGAAAATCATTCCAACTTGTGGTCCGTTTCCGTGTCCAATGATAACTTCGTGTCCAGCTTTAACTAATTCAGCAATTTTTTTAGCTGGTAATTTTACTAATTCTTTTTGTTCGCTTGGATTGTTTCCTAATGCGTTTCCACCTAAGGCAATAACTATTCTTGACATAGATTAATATCCTATTGTTGCTAGAATAACTGCTTTAATTGTATGCATACGGTTTTCAGCTTGATCCATAGCTTTGTTGTGTTTTGATTTGAATACTTCGTCAGTAACTTCCATTGCTCCTGTTGCAACAACTGGGTATTTAGCTCCGAAGTCTTCTTTAATTTTTGCTGAGAATTGTGTATGATCATCGTGGAATGCTGGTAAACAGTGTAAGAATACAACGTTTTCTTTAGCAGCTTTGATCATATCCATATCAACTTGGAATGATCCTAATTCTTTGATACGTGCTTCAAAAATTTCAAATGGTTCTCCTAATGATACTCAAACGTCTGTGTAAATAACGTCTGCATCTTTAGCAGCTTCAATTTTGTTATCGCTGAATGAAACTGATCCACCGTTACGTGCAAATAGTTTTTGACATTCTTCGAATACTTCTTTGAATCCTTCTCCTGTTTTAACAAGTTCGTGTTGTTCTTTAGGTCCACATAATACTACGTGAGCTCCTACGAATGCTCCACCAATCATGATTGAACGAGCAACGTTGTTTTTGATGTCTCCAGCGAAAACAACTTTTTTACCACTCATGTTTCCTACGTGTTCTTCCATTGTCATGTAGTCAGCAAACATTTGTGTTGGGTGTTCAGCATCTGTTAATCCATTTCATACTGGTACACCTGAGTATTTAACTAAAGCGTCAACGTCGCTTTGTTTAAATCCACGGAATTCGATTCCATCATAGAATCTTCCTAAAACCATAGCTGTATCTTCGATTGATTCTTTTTTACCGAAGTTTGATCCAGCAGGCCCGATGTATGTACATCCAGCTCCTAAATCGAATGCAGCAACTTCGAATGCACAACGTGTTCTTGTTGAGTCTTTTTGGAACATGATTGCAATGTTTTTTCCAACTAGTGGACGGTTGTTTGTGTGTAATCCTTGTTCTTTTGATGCTTTTAATTTTTTAGATAGTTCTAAAACGTATCTAACTTCTTCTGTTGTGAAGTTTAAAGCTGAGTCTAAACTTCTTCCTTTTAAATTTACAGGCATTTTTCTCCTTAAATATTGTTATAAAAATTTTATGTAATTACATATTTATAAGATTTTATAAATATACCTAAATTTTACTAAATTTGCGATCCTTTGTAAAGTATTTAGTCCATTTATATAGAAAGCTGTTTTTTATAAATTCAAACGATTTTGAAGCAATATTACAAAAATATAAAAAAGCAACTATTAATAAAGCAAATTTTGGTTTTTTTATTTTTATTTATTAGACTTTAATTAAATCCAAATTTAATATTTTTTTCTTTTCCATTTTTATTTAAAATTAATTTACAAATATTTTTACAATTTATATATACAAGAGCGCGATTTTTAATTATTATTTCTTATATCGTTTAAAAAACAATTTATATGCAATTTTTACTGGTTGTTTTTTTATGCACAATATCTGCGAACAAAATTTTTTTATATTTTTTTTAGATGTAGTTAACAAATTCAACGCATTATAATTTAATGATTTAAATTCATGTCGAATTAATTTAAAGGTATTTTTTAATAAAAATTAAAACCTTAATTATGTTTAAATAATTAAAGTTTATTTATTGTAAATTTTTACTATTTTTTTAAAATTTATGTGATTTTAATTAGGGTGTATTTCTTTTTTTATTGTTACTAATTGACCTATTATTTAATGGACTTGCGGTAAAGTTGTCTCAGTGCTTCACGTTGTTTAGAAATATAATTTATTAGTAATAGTTTTATTTTTGCTCATGTATTTTCCTTATAAATTTAAACAAAAAAATGCAGCATATGATAATCTGCATTTTTGATGTATATATAAAGATTAGAATCTTACTGATAAACAAGTGAATCCACCGTCAATTTTTTTGTATTCTGATGTATCTGATTCTACGATTCCTTTGTATCCTTCTAGTTTTTCTAGCATTGCTTTTGTTTTTGGATATCCAGCTGGCATGAAAATTGTTCCATTTATGTTAATTACATTTACAGCGTAGTCTTCTTCATCTGGAACCATAATTAAATTAAAGTCTTTAAATACTTCAGCTGTTCTAAATTCTCTTGTTACTAATAAATTATTGTTTCCAATGTATGTTGTTCCGGTTTTTAGGTGTAAAAAGTCGTTAACTGGTACTCCTACTACTTTTTTGCCTAAAGGTTTAACAAATTCTCCAAATTGGTCGATAGCTGCTTGGTTTGTACGTTTACTCAAACCAATGTAAAATGTGTCACCAATTGGTAATACGTCTCCACCATCCATTAATCCTGGCGCTGTAATGTGTTTAATTTTGTCAGCTGGGAATAATTTTTTAATTGTTTCTTCCATTGCCAATTTTTCACCATTACGTGTTTTGTCTCCTGGATTTGTCATAATAGCCATTTCCCCTGGAACAACCACTACTGGGTCTTCAACAAAGCATGAATCTGGGTATTCTTCTAATGCTGGTAATTCGATTACTTCGATTCCAAGTGATTTAATGCTTTTTACATAATCTTCTCATTGTTTTAGGGCGTTAGCAAATACTGGTTTTCCTAAATTTGCTAATTCTCCTCAATCATTAATACCGTCAACCATTGATTTTCCTGGTTTACGTACAATAAATCTTTTATATTGAACTGAATTCATATTTTCTCCTGTGTGTTTGTTTGTGGTAGTAAAAAAAGGCAAGTGAAACACCGCCTTTTTGAATGATTAGAATCTTAATGATAGACAGCTTAATCCACCATCAAGTTTTTTGTATTCTGAAGTATCACATGTTACAACTCTATATGGTTGACCATCTGATTTTTTAAGAGCTCTTACTTTAGCTTCTAAAACAGGGTATCCTGATGGAACAATAATTGTATCATTTACTCAGATACAGTTTGCTGCATATTCTTCACCTGGTTCGTCAACAACAACTTGGTTAAAGTCTTTAAATGTTGGGTAGTCTAAGAATTCACCTGAAATTAATAAGTTATTATGTTCTAAGTAGTTAACTCCGGTTTTTAGGTGTAACATTTCTGTCATAGGAACTGGAACTACTTTTTTACCAATTTCTGCTAAGAAGTTGTGGAATTGTCTAATTCCTTCGTCGTTTGTACGTTCTGACATACCTACGAAGTATGTATCTCCAACCATCATAACATCTCCACCATCTAATGTACCTGGAGAAGTAATTTTTTTAATTTTGTCTTCTGGGAAGTATTCTCTTAATACTGGTAACATAAATTCTTTTTCACCATTACGTGAATCTGCCCCTGGGTTTGTTAAGATTGCTAATTCACGTCCTGGAACGATAACTGCTGTATCTTCTACGAAACATGAGTCTGGGAATTTTTCTAATTTTTCTGTTACACGAACTTTTAGTCCTGCTTCTTCTAATGTTTTAATGTAAATTTTGTGTTGTTCTTTAGCTAATTCGTAATCAACTGGTGTTTGGTTGTATAGACCTGATGAAATTCCGTCTACCATGCTTCCAGCTGGTGTTCTAACTATTATATCTTCAAATTTTTTCATTTTTCCTCTTTCTTTATATCTCTTTTTTTCTCTCTTATACAGAGTTTTTTAACTCTATATACTTAGATTGTACACCAAAAAAGCGATATTATTATTTAAAGTCTTGTATAAAAAAATAACCATGGCGTTATTTTATATATAACAAATGATTAGACATTTTTATAACAAATTTTTGTAAAATTATGGTATTTTTAAACATATGCGCGCGCGTAGGCGTGCGCATATATTTATATATTAAGCATTGTTTATTGTGTTTTGGTTATTATAAAAAGATTGTATAAATTGGATAAAGATGATAATGTTAGCTTATTTTGTATAATATCACGAAGTTTTTGTTCACTAATTCATGCATTATAGGAAACGCTTTCAAAAATTGAATCATCATTTTGGGGTATTTCTTGCTTTAAATTTGTTACATCAAATAAATATGCATAAACAGTTTCATTCATTTGGGTTGTTGAAACAAACTTGTTTTCAGCAATTAAATTATTAACCCCAACTTTAATACCTCCTTCTTCATAAATCTCTCTTATAGCAGCATTTAAGGGATTTTCATTTAATTCTATACTACCTGTAATAACACAAGGGAAACAAGTATCTCATCTTTGTTTTAAAACAATTTCAGGCAAGGGTTGATAATGAATTAAAAATTCATATTCATTATTTTTTTGCTTCCTTATGCATAAACAAGCAATACTGTCAACTCCTTTTCTTTGTGCATAAACAAAACCGTTTGAGGTTTCGTATAAATTAATTCATTTATTTTCATATAAAATTTTTGATTTTTCCATAGTTCAATTTTAATTTAAAAACAAGGAGGGAAAAAATATTTATAAAAATTTTTATTTTTTTTGCAACAAATTATTTTTTTTAGTGTATTATTTAACCATAGCGACCATAGCGTAGGGGCCCACCTGATCCCATCCCGAACTCAGCAGTTAAGACCTACAACGCCGACGATACCGTAAAGGGAAAATAGGGAGTCGCTTTTTTTTTATTTTTTTGTCAATAAATAAAAAAAACACCTTACATAAGTAAGGCGGTACATACGAGTTTTAACACTCGATGCGGCTCATCGCTCTTATAATATACACTATTTATAAATAAATAGTTTAAAAAAGAAAATAAAAAAAATATTTTTTTTGCAACAAATTATTTTTTTTAGTGTATTATTTAACCATAGCGACCATAGCGTAGGGGCCCACCTGATCCCATCCCGAACTCAGCAGTTAAGACCTACAACGCCGACGATACCGTAAAGGGAAAATAGGGAGTCGCTTTTTTTTATTTTTTTGTCAATAATCAAATTAAATACATTGTTTAATCAATATTTATTTAATTTTTTATAAAATTAATAAGCATATATACGGATAGTTGCTCGAGTGGCTGAAGAGGTTTGTCTCGAAAACAAATAACGTTTAACGACGTTCAAGGGTTCAAATCCCTTACTATCCGCCATTTTTTTAATATAGAAAGGCTATTAAATGACTTTCACACAAGAAATTAAAGACGAAATTATTAAATTAAAATTAACACAAAGAAATATTGAAGAATTCATTCGTGGGATTATTTATTCAAAAAATGAACACGCAAACATATTTTTAATAATTAATAACGCTGATGTTCTTTCATACATAAAACAAGCGCTAGATTTAGTTTTAATTAAATATGAACAACCACGTAAAAACGGGATCTCATTTACAGTTTCAAAAGATTTTATGAATAAAAGAATTAAAAAACAGCAAGATTTTTTTGCCGGGTTATTTTTAGTCACGGGAAGTGTAAGTGATGTTAATTCAACACTTTATCACTTAGAAATAAAAGTCCAAAATAAATTAAAGGCTGATGAAATTGTTAAAATCTTATCACCATATGGCCTTCAATTTAAATATACTAAACGCAAAGAATATCAAATTCTTTATATTAAAAAAGTGGAACAAATTTGCGATTTTTTGAAAGCTATCGGAGCCATAGAATCATACTTCCAATTTGAAAAAGTCAAAATTGAAAGAGATATGAAAAATTCAACAAATAGATTAATCAATTTTGATTATTACAACTTAAAAAAAATAGCAAAAGTTAATGTAGAATTTAACAAAGCATACGAATGAGTAATAAATAATAAACAAGAACAAAATTTTACCAAAGAACAAATGATTGTATATAAATTAAAAAACGAAGACTTAGGATCAAGTTTAAATGATTTGGTAATTTTATTGGAAGAAAAGGGTATTAAAAAGTCAAAAAGTGTTATTTATTACTATATAAAAAAAATAATAAAATTTTATAATGATAATAGTTTAAATAAAAATTAACATAAGGAGAAATATGTACGAATACGACACAGAGTACAATGGCGGAAATTACAGCAATACCACTTATAAAACAATCGCTAATACAAAAACACAACACAAATTGTTAGGTTTAACAAGTATATTTTTAGGCATTGGTATGCTTATTACTGTTTTATTTGCTGGTGTATTAACTGCAATACCCGCAGTTCAAAAACTAGCAGCAAATGCTTTTGACCAAACAAGTAATTCAGCTTCGATGCTTTCATTGATATTTATTGCAACATTGATTTTTCAATTTATTCTTTCATTAGTATTACAAATGGTATTTTCATACAAGCGAGTGGAAAAAATTAATTGAGTAGGAGCTTTAATAGGTTATTCACTTATGGTTGCTGTAGCAACGTTTAACTTAACAGTTGTAACTATGTTTGTTCAAATGTATACTAACATCGAAGGATACAAAATAGTTTGTACATTTGCAATACCAGTACTGATTGTTATAACAATGGGTGTATTAGCTTATTTTGGAAAAATAAATTTTTCTAAATATTATTGACTTATTTCAATAGCGTTAATAGCCGGATTAATATGTTTCATTGTTTCTTACTTTTTAATCTTTACTGGTGCAGGCGAATTATTTTATAATGTATATCTTGCATTAACAATTATGGCTGTCACAGCAATCATTGGAGTCAATTTTGAAATGATTAGAAAATTCAGTAACTCACTAACAGAAAATAAAATTCCAGATGAAAAGAAAATAATAATGACTTCAAGTATCATTTTTGCCTTCAATATTTATTTACTATTTATAACATTGATTTGAAAAATGATGAGAGTATTTTTCAGAAATTCAAAATAAAATCAGTCAAATCGGCTGATTTTTTATTGCTTTTTTTAATAGTTTGGAAAAATTAATTAATGCGTTATAATTGTAATATTAATTTGAATTAAAAAATATCAAATTAAAATTACAAAAGACGAAAAGGAAAACAATGAATAAGAAAATATTAGTTATAAATGCTGGTTCTTCTTCAATGAAATGATCTCTTTTCACAGAACAAGATTTAAAAGTTATTGCTTCAGGTCTTGCTGAAAGAATCAATGTTGACGGTAGAATCATCTGTAAATTCAATGACCAAAAATTTACACAAGACATCGAATTAAAAAACCATGAAGAAGCTGTTAAAGCAGTAATGAATCAATGAAAAGAAAACAATGTTGTTGAATCATTAGAAGAAATTCACACAGTTGGATTTAGAGTGGTTAATGCCGGTCCAAACTTAATGAAATCAACAATCATTACTGAAGAAGTTTTAAATTCTATTAAAGAATATACAAAATTAGCACCATTACATAACCCAGGTGCTATCCAAACTATTGAAGCTTTTAAAAAATTATTGCCAAATGCAAAATTAACTATGACGGTTGATACAGGATTCCACGCAACTATTCCTGAAATTAATTACACATACGCAATCAATAAGGACATAGCAGACAAACACGCTATTCGTAAATACGGTTTCCACGGAATCAGTCACCGTTTCATAACATGAAAATTAGAGCAAATCTTAAATAAAGAAAAAGTTAACTTTGTAAACTTACACTTAGGTAACGGTTCATCATTATGTGCTGTTAAAGATTCACAATCAATTGACACAACAATGGGATTCACTCCTTTAAGTGGTGTAATGATGGGAACAAGATGTGGTGATGTTGATCCATCTATTCCAGTATACTTATCAAAAGAATTAAACATAACCATTGATGAAGCTGCAAACATATTGAATAATCAATCAGGATTATTAGGTGTGAGTGGTGTTTCAAGTGATATGCGTGATTTAGAAGAAAAAGCAGAAACAAATCCTCGTGCTAAATTCGCTCTTGATTTATTTGCTCAAAAATCAGCTGATTATTTAGCAAATTATTTAAACAAAATTCAAAACAAACCAGACGCTATTGTATTTACTGCTGGTATTGGTGAAAACGGTGCATCTGCAAGACAAAACATTATTGATAGAATTCACTCATACAACGTTAAATTAGATGAAAAAAACCTTGAAAGAGGTGGAGATTACTGATTAATTTCATCACCTGAAAGTGAAATTCCAGTATATGTAATTCGTACAGACGAAGAATTAATGATTGCTACTGACGCAAAAAACTTATAAATTAACACACCAAAAAAAAGATAACCTCTTTTTTGGTTGTTTTTTTAATGGTATTTTTAATATAATTAAATTAGAAATGAAACAAAGGAAAAATTATGAAATATAAAAACCTAATATTAAAATACGGCGCACTAACTGCCGTAACATTAACAGCACCAGTAGCAATGATATCTTGTGATAATGTGGTAAATAAAGAGGAAAAAAGCGATAAAATGCTTATTAATGTACTGAACCAAGTGGAAGGTAAAATAAAAGGTACTGATAATGAAAAAACATTGGATTTTGCCGGTGTTAAATTACAATTTGATATCGCTCAATTAACCGAAGAAAATAAAAAACAAAAAATTTTAAATTTCATTGAAGAAGCAAAGAAAAAAGATTTAACATATTCATCATTATTGAAAATAGAAAACAATTCAGAGTGAAACAATATTCTAATAAAAATCGATGCTTTATACAATAAAATGATTGGTCAATTAAAAACTGAATATGACAAAGTTCAATTAAATTATGAAAACCTTCAAAAATTTGATATTAATCATCATGAAGAGATTACAAATATTCTTACTAAATATTTAGAAATGGATTCGGAAAATATGAATCCTGAAGATTTTAATAACATCAAAATAAAATTACAAAAAAATTGAAAAAATTTTAAAAAAGCAATTGTGGATTATTTAAAACAAAATAAAAAATTATTAATGGATACATTGATAAGTCAATTAAAAGACGTAAACAACAACATATCTCCAGTATTCAATATAAATGAAATTAAAAAATTATTTATTGCCATGGCATCGGTAACATTTAATGTGATTGATTCACCAGAATTTAATGGATTATTAGACGCTTGTTTGGAATTTGCTTTAAAAATGAATAGCATTGAAGATTTAGACAAATTAAAAAATAGTTTATTAGATAGTCTGCAAAAAAACTTAGGTTTATCTAACGGGCCTATTATTGGGATTTTTAACGAATAAAATAAATAAAAAAACAGCTTTATTAAAGTGAAATATTAAATCACTTTAATAGCTTGTTTTTTTTATTTTATTTTGTTTTTTATATTCATTATTAATTGATCGATAGTTAATTGATTATCTTTTTTATAAGAATCTTTTATAGCTAAATTCAAATTAACTTCTATGGCTTCTCTGAATATTTGACTAGAAGTATCTACAGGTTCTTCAAAAGGCAGCATATCGCTTTTTTGATTTTCAATTTGAATATCATTGAAAACGTTATTTTTTACATGTTTATCTTTGTATAATTTTCCAAAATTATCTGAAGGAAATATATATTCAGATTGGCTTGCAAATCTTTCTACCGGTGTAGCTATATATTTATCATAATTTGTTTTATGTTCATACAATCATTGAACAAAATGCTGAGTTGCTTTGTTTTGTTTCTGATTAGCATGCATGGCCATTAATGAAGGTCCTTGAACAAAATATGTACCACGAACATCTTTTGACTTTTCTTTATATTTAGGTGTTGTTGTTACAAATGTTTCATTATCATTCAATTTTTTATAATTTTCAGTAGTTTTTTCAATATTTTTAATTAAATAAATAATTTCGTATTTATTTTTTGCAAGTTTTTTTTCTTCTTCAACCATTTGTTTATATGTGGCAACATCGGAAACATTAAGATCAACTTCATCTATTTTTTTTATTTGTTCAGGTGTTAAAGGTAACATTTTTTTAGCTTTTTTATCATATTCGGTATTAATGTAAACTTTCATTAAATCATTTTTGTTTTTCTTAAATAATTCAAAAGCGTTTGCACCATTATATAAAACCTGAATATCTTTTGCATCTTTGGCAAATTGAATAATTTTGTTTCGTTGATTATTTGTTATATGATCATTTGTTAAAACTACTTTTTTGTATTTTCCAGATTCTCAAATGATATTGTTATCTTGATATTTTAATCCGTTACCATTATCCGCTAAATAAGAAATGTTTTGTTGTTTGTATGTTAAAGAAAAATTCGGAGCATATTTATAGTAATTTATTGCTCTGGAAGAGCTTATTGCAAACAGTATTTTGTGATCTTTTTGAATTCTCACTGAATTAAAATAATCATTTGAATATTGAGTATACATTCTACCAGTATTGATAATATTCAACAATTGACTTAACTTAGATTTGAAAATTTTATGTTCTTTACTTGTTTTATCGTTAAGAATTTTTTTGTAATCTAATTTAACACTGTTATTTTTATCTGGTTTTAAAAAATATTCATCCCAATTGTTTCCAGATTCATTGAACAATTGCATATATAATTCACTAATTGGATTATCAAATCCTAATGTATAAACGTCGTTTTGCGCATTCGACTCATTCAATAATAAGCTAACGAATTGACTAAATTTGTACAATGAATCATACGAATCCAAAATTGAGTCATCTAAATAAGATAGATCAAATGAATTTCAGTGTTTTTGTATACTTTGTTCGGTAATTTTTCAATAATTTTCAATAAAATTTCTTTCTTTTTCATCCGTTGAATTTGAGTCATATTGAGTTATTGCTTCATTTATTTTTTTAGCATTTTCTGTTGAAATTATGCTTTTGTTATTTATTTTTTTGTTGTATTGGTCAATTTGTTTAATAATATGAGCCAATGCTAATTTGTCAATAGTCATTATTTCTGTACTTCTTCCGAATGGAAGTACTCATTTTTTGTTTGGATCCAATCCTAGCAAGTTTTTGTTAATACTCGTATATTTATCATAAATGTTTTTAGTAGAATTATTGAAATCCAGACTCATATCATATTCAGCTATAGCAACAGCTACTGATGGGTAGGCCAGTATTAAATTTCCTAAATTTGAACTATCTTTATTGCTTAAACCCAAACGCAATTTACTAATCATTTCTTCATGATTTTTTCCTAAAACATAAGGTTCAATTTTCATTAGTTCACTATTTTTTGATTGATTTTCATCTACATACTTATTGTATGAATCAATAATTTCAACTAAAGCTTTATATCTTTTTTTCTCTACATCGTTTGAATAAAATGTAACGATTCTTAATTTTTCTCTTTCTTCTTGTTCAAAGCGTGATGTACAACTAATTGATGCTAATACACAGGGAGTTAACACTGCAATAGGAGATAACATCTTTAATATTCTTTTAATTTTTTGCATATGTAAATTATATATTTTAATGATTTACAAAATATGAAAAAATACATATACGTCTTTTTTTAAGCCGAAATTGTGTGTTTTTAAATTTAATAACAAAAAAAAAAATCACGTGTGTGATTTTAAGATTTTGAAGTGACTTTAAATTTATTATTGGTAATTGCACGTATGATAGTTTTTCTAAATATGATATAAATAATCATCATGGGCATTATTGCTAAAAACGAAGCGGCCATTTTAATAGATATTATTGATTGATTTTCACCATTCATTATTTTGTATCCAGTTCTAAAAATTCATAAATTAAGTAAATCTCAAAAATCCGATGAGGAATTATTAATTATTAAATTTGGCCATGCGTAACTATTTCATGCTGCAAACGCTGTTAATATCATTACTAATAATGTTGTTGGTTTAACTAAAGGTAATAATATTTTTATGAAAAATCTGAATTCACTTGATCCATCAATTTTCCCTGTATCGCGTACAGATTGTGGTATAGATTCAAAAGCAATGCGGTAAAGATATCCGCTGAATACACTGGCAGCAAAAGGCAATGTCAAAGATAAAAGT
The DNA here is from genome assembly GCF_012934855.1 of Mycoplasma phocoenae. Taxonomy (GTDB): domain Bacteria; phylum Bacillota_I; class Bacilli_A; order Mycoplasmatales; family Metamycoplasmataceae; genus Metamycoplasma; species Metamycoplasma phocoenae. The sequence goes on along the minus strand of NZ_CP051481.1, from coordinate 284,117 downwards.
AATAACTCATTGTTTTTTCAGTCCAGAGCAACTATAACACGATATTGCCCAGATAATAAAGCGACCTCTGGTAATACTAAAATAGCTAAAAATATCAATCAAGATATTTTTTTAAATTTTCAATTTCTTAAACTAAATGCATAACCAAAAGTTAACGAAAATAATACTCTTAACACAACACTTGTACACATCATTAATATTGTTAATAACAAGGCTTTAATATAACCGCTATTTAAAGCATATTTAAAATTATCTAGCGTTAATTTGTCAAAACTATTAAACAAGGGAATGTTTTCATTACCATTAGAATTAGCAATCACGTCTTCAGGTATTAATGACATTCAAATCATAAAAAATAATGGAAAAATAATTAATAATCCAAAAAATAACAATACAAACATTTTTAGAATATATTTGAATAAACCAAATGATGATTCAGCAATATTAATTGAATTTTTTATGTCTTGTTTACTATATTTGATAATTCGTTTTGTACGGGTTTTTATTATTTTTAATTTTATATTGAACACGTTTTACTCCTAAATGAATGTTTATTCGATATCCCAATATCACAATATATCTAATTGCAAATGATAAAAAGACTCCTAATATAAATAGTATTACTGACGCTGTTGTTGAATAGTGCTTAAATTGTTCTTTGTTAGCCATGAGCATACTATATATATAAGTCATAATAGTTTGACCTTGATAGGACGTAGCTTGAGTGGGATTATTATCAAATAAAGCAAGCGGAAATATTTTTACTCCACCAATAATCCCTATTGTAATTAAAAATAATAAGGTTCTTTTAACTTTTGGTAAAGTGATTGCAAATAACTCTCTGGTTTTTGAAACACCATCAATTTGTGAGGCTTTATATAACATTGGGTTTATACTCATTAATGCTGTAGATAACATCAGTATTTGAAATGCTAAATTTTCTCAAACACCACGTAATATGATAACAATTAAAGAATTTCACCCACTTCTTTGTGTCAATCATGAGTACGTTTCCAATCCGAGTATTTTAGTCATTATTCCTTTATCTGCAAATAAGTAAAAGAAAGCAATTGATATAGCTACTCCACTCGTAACATAAGGTAAAAAGAATATTGATTGTCAAAAAGACTTTCAATATCTTTTTGTTAAATTTGAAATAGTTATTGAAACACCAATGGATATAAAAAGAGATATTGGTAAAGCAACAAGTGCATATATAATGGTATTTCTCAACGCAATTTGAAATTCATAATCGCTTTTTAAAAGAAATTCATAATTCTTTAAACCTACATTTATATCAGTAATTTTGATTGAATCCCCTTGAATCAAAAACGAATCTACAATAACATATACAAATGGTACTACAGTGAACAATAACAAAACAATAATACTTGGCAACAACAATAAAAAAGGCTTAATAAATTTAGTTTTTTTAAACAAAATAAAGCTATTGTTTTGGATAGCTTTATTTTGTATTTTTCTAATTTTTTTCAGCCTTCATTTAAACATTTATAATCTGACCCCTGTATCATAATCAAACATTAATATATTTTCAGTGTTTATTTCAATATTGATTTCGTCATCAATTTTGTGTTTTTGAATATTTGATAAAAACATTGATAAAGTAATGTCTGTACCTTCAATATGTATTTGTGCATATGCTTCTTTTCCTAAATATTCAATTTCTTTTATTTTTGCTTTAATATTCGAATCCTTTTTTAAACAAATATCTTCAGGTCTAATACCGATATATATTTTATTTTTTGAATAATTATTTAGCATTTTAGTGAATATATTGTTCAATTTAATTATGTTTTTACTTACTTCCGCTTTTAATAAATTTATTTCAGGAACTCCAATGAATTTAGCAACAAATATATTACTTGGATTTGAATACAATTCTTCGGGTGTTCCATATTGTTGTATTTTTGCTTTCGACATGCAAACTATCTTATCCGATATTGACATAGCTTCTTCTTGGTCATGAGTAACAAAAATGGTTGTAATATTAAAATCTTGTTGTAATTCTTTTATTCATTTTCTAGTTGTAGTACGTAGTTTTGCATCAAGATTTGACAGAGGTTCATCCAGCAACAATATTTGAGGTTTTTTAACGATAGCTCGTGCAATAGCTACTCGTTGTTGTTGACCCCCAGAAATTTCATTTGGTTTTTTTGCTAAAAGATCATCAATTTCGACTTTTTTTGCAATTTCAATAACATCTCTTTTGATTGCGTCTTTTATTGAAATTATATTTTTCTCTAATTCAGTAATTTTTGCTGTTGTTTTAGCATCGAATTTTGTTTTTAATAAAGCAATTTTATCATTAGTATTTTTTACTGAAATATCGTAAAATTCACATACTTTATTCAATATTTCAGACGATGTCTCTTTATATTTTTGTGAACATTCACGCGATGTTTGTTTATACTCACTAACGCATTTATTATAGTCATGGGTTAAAGTATGATATTTCACCATCATTTTGTCTGCTTTATAAAGTTTGTAATAAGCATTTTTTTCAATATCATATCTTAAAGAATACATTTTGTATTTTAAATTGTAAATATCCATTGCTATTTTTTTATAAAGTTTGAAAAACGATTTAGGAAAAATTTGTCTATATTTTAAATTCGAATCCCTTTCTGAAAGTGGCGATAATAAACGATGAAGTCTTGCTTTTTGTTCGTTTAATTCGCTTTCATATTTTTTAATTCGATTTTTTTTAGCTTGAGCTACCTTCTTTGTTCCGTCAATCAACGCATATCCTTTATATGCGTTTTTAAATAAATAGGCTAATTTAATATTAGTTAAAAAATTACCATAAGAGGAATCCTTTAATTCATTTAAACGGAATGTTAATTTTTTAACAAGTTTTTTTTCAGCTTCTTCAGTCACAATATAACAATTGGCTTTTTCTAAAGAACTTAATGATTTTTCAGATTGAATGATGTTTTGATGAATTTTTTTCATATCTTCAATGATTTGCTTAATACCGCTTTGATATTCTACGAGTGTGTAATCATTTTTAAAATCTAGTATTTTTTCAGTAGTTTTACAATAGTTTTCATAATCTTTTAATTTTGAAATAAAGGTTTTTGATAATTCAGTTATTTTATTCGTTTGCTTAACTATAACATTATTGTATTTTTGATAATTTGTATTAACATAATCATCAATGGCTTGTTTAGCTTCTGTAACTTTTTTCAATCCGTTATCAAATGCTTTTATTTTATTGTCAAACGCTCGATCAAATTCCTTAGTATCAAGATTTTTGATGTTTGATTTTTCAATAATTAGTTTCAGTACATTATGTTGAGCTTTATCAGCAGATTCTTTTATCGATTTTTTTCAATTTTTGTCACTAAATAATGGAAACGCAATATTGTCATAAACATTCATATGCGAATACAATGCATAGTTTTGAAAAACCAGTCCTAACTTGCGATCTTGAGGACTAGTTTTTGTAACATCTTGACCATTAAAATAAATTTTTCCATTTGTTACACCTACCAGACCAGATATGACATTTAATGTTGTTGACTTACCTGATCCTGAAGGTCCCAGTATTGACACAAGCTCACCTTTTTCGACCGAAAACGAGAGTTTATCTATTGCATTTAATTGACCAAAATCAACACTTACATCAGTAAGTTGAATTGCGGGTATATTTTTTTCTTTCATAAACCTCCTTTAGAAAAATAAAAGTATATATATAAATTTTAATATATACATAGTTTATCTTGTGTATTTTTGATGTTTTGTTTATAATTTAATTAACTTTTAAAAATAAAAAAAATATTAAGGAGATAAAATGGCAAAAAATACATACAAAATTGCTGTTGAAGCAATTGAGGAAGCGAAAAATATATTTATTTTTCATCACATCAGACCCGATGGAGACTGTTTAGGGTCTCAATTCGGTCTTGCTGAATTAATAAAAACAAATTATCCTGATAAAAAGGTTTATGTTATTGGTGATGCTATTGGATCGTTTTCGTTTTTAAATCTAAAACATGATGATATTAATTCAATACCTAAAACACACTTTAAAAACTCATTAGCAATTGTTGTGGATGCAAACCATAGCAATAGAATTCAAGATGCTCATTTAATTACTGAGGGTAAATTTACAAAAACATTGAGAATTGATCACCACCCTACTGAACCAGATATACAGTACGATTACACATGAGAAGATGCTGAGTATTCAGCAGCAGCTGAACAAGTTGCGTATATTGCAATGAAACAAAAATGAAAATTAACAACAAAAGCAGCTCAGTATTGCTATTTAGGTATTAATACAGACAGCGGAAGATTTCAATTTTCTTCTGTAGTAAAAAGAACTTTTGATGTTGTGTCATACTTACACAATGCACCAAAATTTAATGTATGAGATATTAATTTTCCTTTATCAATTAGAAATGAGTCTAAAGTTAGATTTTTAGCTTATGTATTATCTAAATTTGTAAGCGATGAACAAGTATTATGATTCCATGTCACAAAAAAAATTCAAAAAAAATTCAAACTGGATGAAAATCAAGCCAATGATGTTAACGCATTAGCAAACATCGGAGATTGTAAAATTTGAGTATTTTTTATTGATCAAGAAGACGGTAAAATAAGAGTAAGAATTAGATCTAATGGTATTCATATTAATCACATCGCTCATAAATGACGTGGAGGTGGACATGAAGTTGCCGCCGGAGCTACATTACACAATAAAAAGGAAATTAAATTAATACTTAATGATTTAAAAGAGGAAATTAAAAAACATGTTAAATAAAGAGGAAAAATTAAAATTATTTAAACAAATTGAGCAAAAGATTATTCACGCTTCTAATATAGTTATTTTTCACCACATTAGACCAGATGGAGACTGTTTGGGATCTCAATTCGGTATGAAAGAATTAATTAAAGAAAACTGGCCAGAAAAAAATGTATACACAATTGGTGATAATAGAGGTGTATATTCATTTTTAGATTTTAAATTCGATGATTTACCAAAACAAAAATTAGAAAACTCGTTAGCAATCATAGTTGATGCCAACTTTAAAGAAAGACTTGAGTGCAGAGAATACTTAGATAATAATTATTTCACTGAAGTAATAAGAATTGATCATCACCCTAATGATGATGACTTAAACGCTTCTTTAGTATGAGTCGAATCTGAATCTCCTGCTGCAGCACAACAAGTAGCTGAGATTGCTTACACATTAGGATGAAAAGTTAACCAGATGGCTGCGACTTATTTATTTTTAGGAATTTATACAGACAGCGTTAGATTAACAACTAATTTAACAAATTCGAGAACACTTAACCTTGTTTCTCAATTGTGGGATTCGGGAGCTAAAAAAGAATTCTTATTTGAAAACATGTCAAGAAAATCACATAATGATATTAAAGTAGATGCATTTATTCACTCAGAAATGAAAATTAGTAATTCTGTTGTAAGTTTTTACTTTGATTTAGAATCTCAAAAAAAATTCGGAATAACTGATCCACTAAAAGCTAATAAACCATATACACTAGCCAATATTGATGATAATAAAATTTGAGTCTTTTTCACCCAAGAAAAAGAAGATCAAATCAGATGTGAATTTCGTTCAAATGGTGCGTGTGTAAGAAACGTGGCATTAAAATGAAATGGCGGTGGACATCACAGAGCATCTGGCGCTCAAATAAAAGACGCTTCATTAATACCGCTTATTATTCAAGACTGTGAAAAAGAAGTCTTAAACTTAAGTGACTACGATAATTAATAATGAACATTTAAAAACAGCATTCGTTTAAGAATGCTGTTTTTATTTGTTTGTTGTTGATTAATCTCAGTTGATTGGTAACATAATAAGACCGTAAATGGTTGCCGCTGTCATGGCTAGCCCAAATACAATAACAATGAATATAAATAAGTATTTTTTATATCTAGAAATTCAATCTAATGTTTTTGCAATAAGTCTACGCATATATTATCCTTTTGAAGCCACGTTGTTTCTTGATATTGTTCTCATAATACGACCTCTGAATAAGAAGTAAGTAATAAACATAGGAGCAATAGCTAAAATAGCGGCAGCCATTCTAATGTTTCTGAATACTCTAGATATTTCACTTGAAGAGTTATCTTTCCCTGTTGTAAATAATCAAACATTCATAACTGGGTACGAGTTGTCTCCAGGACCTATGATTAATGATGGTCATAAGAAGCTGTTTCAAGCTGCTAGAGCTGTTAATATACCAACTGTTCAAATTGTTCCTTTAACCATCGGAATTGCAATGGTTATAAAGAATTTTAATTCTGAAGCACCATCTATCATGGCGCTTTCTTTTACTGAATCCGGAACAGCTTCGAAAGCTGTTCTGAACATATACCCTGAGAATACACTAGCAACGAATGGAAGTGTTAACGATAATAATCTATAAAATCCAACGTGTCAACCTAATGTAACTACAACTTTATATTGTCCGGCCAATAAAGCCGCTTCTGGTAATACAAGTAATGATAAGAATAATGCTCAAGATAGATTTTTGTATTTTCATTTTCTTAAACTAAATGCATAACCAAATGTTATAGAGAAGAAGATTTTACATACAACACTCAATGATGTTACTGCAGCTGTGAATAATACAGCTTGTAAGTAACCTTCTTCTAATGCTTTTTTAAAGTTTTCGAAATGGAATTCTCATCCTTTTCCGTTTACTTTAGAAGGATATAAAATTAATTCTCCTTCTTTTAGCGATAGATCATTACTAATTAATGATGTCATAATCATGTAGTAGAATGGGAAAATAATTATTAACCCAAAGAATACCAATACTAACATTTTAAACATGAATCCTAATAATGAACTTCATACAGATTTAGTATCAACTTGTTTAGTCATTAAAGACTGTTTAGAGTTTAAAGAATGCTTTAGAAACTTTTGTTTGACTAGTAATTTTATTCGATACATGTTTCACTCCTAAAGTTGTACTTAAATTGTATGATATTGATACTGTTTTTTTGATAGTAAATGATACTAGTACTCCGATTAAGAATAAAAGTACTGATGCGGCCCCGGCTTTTTCAAATTCAGCGTGCTGAACCGCTCTATATAGAAACAACATAATTGTTGATCCACCATTGTTTATCGCTGAGTCAGCGTCATTATTGAATAATGCCAATGGGAATACTTTAATCCCTCCAATAATTCCAACTGTAAATAAGAATGACAATTGATTTTTAATTGATGGAAGTGTTATTGAAAAGAATTGGTTTAATTTATATGAACCATCAATACTTGCTGATTTATATAAAGTTTTGTTAATCGATAGCATTGCTCCAGTTAATATTAAAACTTGGAATGCTAAATTGTGTCATACACCATTTGCTAGTATAGCAACAAATGGGTATCAGCTGCTCGTATCTCCACTATTCAATCATGGTGTAGAGATTCCGAAAAAGTTGTTAATCATACCGGTTTGTGAATCAAATAAATAAAAGAATGTGACTGAAACGGCAATTCCGCTTGTTACATAAGGTAAGAAGAATATTGTTTGTCAAAATCCTTGTGATCATTTGCGAATAACATGAACTATCGCACTTGATATTAATAATGAAAATACCAATGAAATAGGTAATGCAACTACTGAATATAGTATTGAATTACGCATCCCTATTCTAAAATGGATGTGATTGAATACTTCAGTATAGTTTTCAGTTCCAAATGCAAAATCACTCGCAACAAATCCTGTTTTTATTTTAAATGAATCTGAAATAACTAATATGAATGGAATTATGGTGAACATTGTTATAGTAAGTAAAGAAGGAAATAACAATAGAAATGGTTTATATCCCGGAGTCTTACTATTCAATATACTTAAACTGGTTAAGTGGTTTTTAAGTCTGAATTTTTTATAAAATTTGGATTTTAATCAATTCATTAGTTAACTCTTTTGCCTGTTTTAGCATCAAATAAATGTAATTTATCAACGCTTTTTACACCCAATTTAATTTTTTCACCAATTTTGTATGAATCTTTAGCTGTTAAATAAACGTTAGCTAATACATTAATATTTTCTAAGAAAACTTGTGATTGAATTTCTTTTCCTAAGTATTCAACTACTTTTAATTTACCTTCAATGAATCCCTTAGAAGATTCTAATAAAGTTTCTGAACGGAAACCAACTTTAATTTTCTTTTGTCTGTATTTTGGAACTTCTATTAATTTGGTTCCATTAACAGTAACTCATTTATCAATAACATCAGCTTCGATAATTGTCATTTCTGGCATTCCAAGGAATTTAGCAACGAATTCATTGTTTGGTTTATTATATAGTTCCATTGGTGTACCAGCTTGTTGAACTAATGCTGTTGACATACAGATAACTCTATCAGAAATAGACATAGCTTCTTCTTGATCGTGAGTAACAAATACTGTTGTAATACCACTTTCTTGTTGTAAGTTTCTAATTCATTTTCTTGTTGAGATACGTAATTTAGCATCTAAGTTTGATAATGGTTCATCAAGTAATAATATTTTTGGTTTTTTAACAATTGCCCGCGCAATCGCTACACGTTGTTGTTGTCCACCTGAAAGTTGAGTAGGTTTTTTAATTAAGTTTTTAGTAATATCTACTCTTTCAGCAACTTCTAAAACATCTCTAGTTATAGCTTGAGGTATTGTAACGATTTCTTTTTCGTGTTTACTGATTTCAAAACGAACTGAAGATGGCATTAGAGATATTAATTTGTTAATTTTTTGGCTGAATGTAATACCACTAATATTGTGTTTACTGAATACTGGTTCGAAGTATTTTAAAATTTCTGTTTTGTATTTGTTTTTAATGTTTTTTTCTATTACAACATTACGTTTTTTAATTTCTTTAATTTGTTGATTAATAGGGTGTTTTTTCATTAATGATGTATCAGCGATGTTTAACAATTGTGCATGTTTTAAACAAACACTGTTTTTAGCATTAACTCATTTGTACTCAAATTTATAGAACACTTGTAAAACTTTTTGGAATGTTTTAGATGCATTTAAACTTATTATGCATTCTTTAGCAACATTAATTTGTTTAGGGAATGATTCAATTAATAACTTTTGAACTGAATCTTGTAATTTAGAGATTTTATTTTTGTATGTTAAAAGTAAATTATCTTTAATTTCGAATTCTTTTATAGCTATATCTTTTTTAAATTCTGCTTCAAATGCTTTTTTGTATTTTGATAAAAGATGTGATATTACTGAATCTTTATGACTAGTAAATTCAATTTCTTGTAATTTTTCATTAACTTTAGCTATTTTAGTTTCTAAATCAAAATTGTTTTCTGTATTAATTTTTAAATTATTTGCTTCTTTTTCAAATTGTGATAATAATTGATTGATTTCTTCAAGTATTTTTTCAATATCTTTTTTATTTTCTAAGTAAGTTGACTCTTTTGCGAAATCTAGGAATTTAGAAGATTGTTTTCAGTTTTCATCTAATGCTTTGGTTTCGTTAATTAATTTTTTAGTTAATGTATTTGAATCAGCAATTTTTTTAGCTGCTAAACGGTTGTACTCATTATTGGCAGTTTCATTGATATCCCCTCTTCTTGAATTTAACTCTTGTAAGAATTTTTTTCCTTCTTTAGGGTTATCGATGGTCATATAAAATGTTTTTTGTAATTCATCTAATGTAGATTTTGAATGGTTTTCTTGACTTAATAAAATGTTGTAAATAGCATGTTGAGCACTACGAGATGTTTCAATAACTTCATCTTTTCAGTGTTGATCATTAGCTAATGGGAAAGCAATATTGTCAAATACAGTCATGTGAGGATATAGCGCATAATTTTGGAAAACTAGCCCTAGTTCTCTTTGTTGTGGTGAATATTTAGTTACGTCAATACCATTAAAAAATATCTTCCCACTTGTTGGTCTCAATAAACCTGAAATGGCATTCAATGTTGTTGATTTACCTGAACCAGATGGGCCAAGTAATGTAACTAGTTCTCCTTGTTCGATTGAAAATGAAACATTATCCACAGCAACAGCATCACCAAAGTCGATAACTAGGTTTTTTATTTCGATAGCAGGTGTTGTTTTTTTATTTTTGAATCTAGTTTTTGAATGTTTATAAATTTGTTCTTGTTGAACTTTTAATTGTGAATCCATATTATTTTTTTCCTCTTTCTTTTTGCAGCAACCACTCAATGAAATTATTTTCTGAATCTTGAGCGGATGGGCTATTAGTTAAATATTTATAGTAGCCATGGTCATTTCATGCATTACCATGCGCGCTATAAACTGTATTGCATAAATCCTCTGCGGTATTGAATTCATTGAAAAAATTTTGTTTATTCAAAACTCCATAATTTTGAGCATAAGCAAAATCTTTTGCGAATAAACCCATGTAAGTGTCTTTTACATTACTATCATATTGAATTCGATAATCAGAAGTATCTTCTTTAGATAAGGTTGAAACAGTGAATCCGTTTTTTAACATTTCTAACTCGAAACATCTTTCAAAGTTATCGCCAAAAAACGTGATTCCCGTCATTCTATCATATGTCCTATCAGTTCTTCTACCAATAACTCTAACTTTTTTACCTAGAATTAATGACTTAGCAAATTCTGTATCACGATCTGAATAAGATTGCTCTAATTCTGTTGCGCTAGGTGTGTGTGGCCCTATAGATTCTGGTGTATCTATATATTTACATCTTACTTTTAAACCTTTGGTTTTTTCCGATTCATCCATCGGATGGTCCGGCATAAATGAGAATGTGTCCCCATCATAAACCCTAGTAACTGTTCCCTCAATATATCCGAACGCGTTTCAATAAGTTTTTTTTGTTTCAATTATATTTTTGTTTTCGTCAAACTCTTTAATCGCTACCTTTTGATTTAATTTGTTTCCAATATTGTAATCATACTCATTGATTTCTTTAACTAAATTTTGATCTAATTTGTTACATGAAATCGTCATAAGCGGTAAAGAAGCAAAAGCCGTAACAGCTAATGCTCCTTTAAATAAATTCAATTTAAGTTTATTTTTTGTTTTCATCAATTGTTTTAATTAAATCATCAAATGTAAATGGTTGATTAGCTGTTGCTTTGTTGAATAGAGTTTTAAACCCTGTTTTAATAGCTTTTCTAATTTTTGTAGCTTGAGGAGCTGAAATATCTTCTATAGCCATTACATTTTGGTCTGAAGATGATATTTTTAGTCTTTCGAATAAAATTTTGTTAGCTTCATTTAAACGTTCATATAATTCAGAGTCTTCAGAAGATGATATTGTTGATTTTAATGGAACAATGTATGATCCATAGTCAGCAATTATTTCTGCACCTGTATATTTGTTTGCTTTATATTCTTTAATTTTAGGTTTTCCATCTTTATCTTTGAATTTGAATTTAATATCTTTAGTAATTTTTGCACTAACTAATCATTTTAAGAATTTAATTGTTCCTTTATCTTCTTTTTCGTTAGCGTGAACTCCGAAAATAGAACCTCCTTGAAGAGTGAATGCTGAATGAGTAGACGCTTGGTTAAATTTAGCTGGTGAAGCAAATAATTGCAATTCTGTTTTATTTAGAATGTCTGCTTCTGTTTCAATTGTTAGTTCTAATTGAGATTCTGGAATAAAGTAGAATACATTTGTGTGTCTACCCTTTTTCAATTTACCAAATTTGAATGCCCCTTTTAATTCAACTTCAGCTTTTTTATTTTTAATGAAAATTTTATTGTCTTTTTCTATTATTGAGGTAGGTTTTTTAGGTCCGTAGTTATAGTTGTCAACTAGAATACCTTTTAAATCACTTAATTTTGATTTATTTTGTTTAGCTAGATCATCACTAATAATGTAATCTTCTTTTTCTGCTCCTTTTTCAGAGTCTAAAAGTTTGTTGGTTTCAATTCCATTATCTTTTTGTAATTGTAATTTGATTGAACCATCTTTCTCTATTACTGGTGTTAGATATTTAATAATATATTTAGTATTACCATCTTTTTCTTCTTTCAATTTATCATCTTTGAAAGTGTAAAGATTTTCAGGTTTGTCTTTACCTAAGTGTGAGAATCCTGCTGTTGAACCAATGTTTAATGCTATTTTATGGTAATTTAATTTACTTGAACCATATTCTTTACCATCTGAAATAAATATTGCTTGATGTTTGATTGCATCTTCAAATAAGTCGAAAACTTGTTTTAAAACTTTGTTTTCATTTGTGTCTTTAGTTGTAATTGAATCGAAATCAAATCCACCTGATGTTTTTTTGTTTTCATCTTTTTTAAATAAAGCTTCAATATTTCCGTTAGTTGCTGAAAAAGCCATATTATATACAGAGTTAGTAATTGCATCGATAGCTAAAATGTTCTCAGTTGATTTTGGGTATAGTTTTTTAGCAAATACTGCGAATTTTAATGTAGCTTCAAAGTTTGTAAAAGTATCTTTATTAAATTCAAATCCTTTTAATTCTTCTTTAAGAGCTTTTTTTTGTGCATCAGTAGCTTTAAATTCACCTTTTTTACCTGCTCAGATTAAATCTAATTTAGCTTTTTTGTCTACTGATTTATTGTAAGCTTAAATAAAACCTTTAGCAAATGCTTCATTTACTTTCATTCCTAAATCTTTTAATTCAGAAACGAATTTCCCTAATAATGGTTTATTAATAGCAATTAATTCAGTTGAACGAACTAATGGTAGTACTAATAAATCGTTATTTTTATTACCTGCAATTTTGTTGTTTAATTGTAAAAATTTTGATGAGTATACACTGTCAATGTCTTTTTTAATATCGTTTAATGAAAGTGACATTTGGTATTGACTGACAGTTGATGCTGTTGCTGGGTAGTTAATAACCATGTTGTATAATGCTTGTTTATCTCTAGCTTTTAATTTTGTTATTAAATCTGAGTCATCGTATCCTTTTGATGAAGGAACAACATCCACTTCTACGAAATCTTCACTGTTTTTTTGAGTTTGGTTGTACGCATTAACAACTTCTTGTAATGCTTCACCTTGTTTATTGTCTTTTGCAAATCCTGAAAAAATTTTCAATTTGTTATCTTCGATTTGATCAAATCTTCCCGATCCACATGATACTGCCATCATTGGTACTGCTAATGCAGTTACTGCTGATAATGTATATGCAGCTGAAAGTAATTTACTTTTTTTTGTCATTTTTTCTCCTTAATTTATATTCAATATTAATGTTATTAATATAACGTAATTTTACTTTAGTTGCATTCAAAAAAAAAGAAAAACCTGTTTTTTTTGGTTTTTTTATCAAAAACATAAGCCAAATTATTATTATTTTAAATAAATCAAAGAAAAAAAAGAATTGTCGAGGTAATTATGACTGCTAATTTTTTATTATTATTAATAACCTTTATATGCTTATTATCAATACCTTTGTTAAAATATTCAATCAAGTGACGCAAATATAAGAGTGATGACTGATTGTTGAAAAATAACAAATTAAATCTGAAATGAATAATCAATTTAATTATAGGTGTTACTTTTTTAATTTATTTTTTGACAATAAGATGGTTGCCAGATCTTAAAAATTTAAAAACAATGGACATAAAACATTCTGTTGGTATGTCTGATTATGAATTATATAAATACTCTTATACATACAGTAAAGTTTTTTTACTAGATTGATGTCCTTTCTTTTCGATAATATTTGCAATCATAGCGATATTCGATAGAAAAATGCGAATAATTCATTTCTTCGGTTTTATTGTTTTCTGTTTTGGTACACTAACCATCATAGGTGGTTTTATTGAAAATAAAAACTTAAATTGATCAAATTTTTTTGAGTACGTTACTATTGGTATTAAACCTAATTCAATATACTTTGGACTACATTTTTTCATGGCATTTTTTGGATTATATAATTTTGCTTTGCTGAAAAAAGATCCATTGAAAACAAATTTTAATTTCTTATGTTATTTGTTTTAGTTTTGGTATTTATGTGATTATATTCAGTAAAATTTTTCATTTAAATAATAACGTGGCGGGGTTTGCTGAAGGCGACTGATATTCAAATATCGGGGCTCAATTCGGGACATTGGCTTCAATATTGAAATTGAGTTATGTTTGAAATGAATTTATATTGATTTTATTTATGAATATTATTTTTTGAATCGGTTATGCATCTCATTATTACTTATTCAAAATCAAAAGAAAAAATTAGGATTAACTCCTAATTTTTTAAATGGTTTATGTATTGAATAACATTTTTTAATTCTTCTAGATCATCAATCATAAATCCTGCGGAATTATAATGTCCCCCACCTTTAAAATGCTTTGCCACAATGGAAACATCAAACAGTTCTTTTGAACGAATTTCACAACGATAATTTCCTTGTGTTCTTTTTAAAACGGCTAGTTGTACTTCGGTATTGCTTATTTCAACAAACTTTCCAACCAAAGGTCTAACTATGTCATTAGAAATTGTTTCTTGTGAGATTATATAAGATACAATTCCTTCGACTTGTTTATTGGAACATACATTAAATATTAATTGGTTTTCATCATTATTTAAAGCCATACTTTTTAATAGCTTAGCGTGTTGTAAACCTTTATCTAAAAGTAATGCATATGATTCGAATGTTTCGCTTGATATATTTCTTTCTCTGAAAAATTCAGTATCAGATAATATTGCAACAGCTGCGGCTTCCAATACTTTATTGTTAACTTTTAAATTTAACAACTTTATCATTTGAACAATCAATTGCCCTGTTGCTGGTCAATTGTCCCCACCTATTTCAAACAATCACTTAGCTTCTTTATGATGATGATCTAATTTAAGTGAATTTTCAGTCTTCACACGTTTATCTGCAATGCGAGAGGGTGTCGATGTGTCAACAACTATTTTTAGTGATTTATTGAAATAGTCATCATTAACAAAATCTATTTTTTCTTCACTCAAAAATAATAAATTTCGTGGATAATCATTGCCTGATATTTTAACTTCTTTAGTTTTTCTAGAATTTAACAAAATTAATTCTTTTAGCGCAATAGCACTACCTAATGTGTCTCCGTCAGGTTCCACATGAGTACACAAGGTTATATATTCAGCATTATTAATGTATTCTCAAAATGAAATGAACTTATTAAGCATGTATTATTTGTCCTTCGAAAAATTTATTTATTGCTGAAGTATTACGTCTGTTTAAATAAGCTATTTTTTTAAACACTTGATATTTTTTAAACATTGTATTGATATTATATTTTTTGCAATATGATTTTTTGAATGTTTTTAATTCGTTTTTAATGCTTTGTTTAGTTATTTTAATTTGTTTTCGCACATTTTTATTGTTTAATAACAATTCATTATATTGTCATTCCTGTTCCATTAATTCATCGAATTTATTAATGTTTAAATGTTGTAACAGCATTTTTTTATTAAATTGAGTTATGACAATGTCTGAATGTTTTTCTTCAGGTCTGAAATTATATTTGTTTACTTTAGAAATGGCTAACGAATGAATGAATTTGTTCTTTAATAACATTTTTTTGATTCAAGTGTTTTGATCGAAGAAATATCCATTTAAAATTTTATTTCTTAATACGTTTGACAATTGTTCAATAATTAATAATATGACAATTGTTACCAATAAATAAGAAGAAAGCCTATTTCAGTTATCTGTATCAGATGAGTATATTATTATTTGTTGTCCAAACGGACAAGCACCAACAGCACCAATAACTACTGACGATTTAAAATTTATTTCAATACGGTATAAAAAGTTAGATAACGTTTGAGGCATTATTTCCTTTAATACACCGATTTTAATTTTTTGTCATCTAGTCATACCTACTGAATTTAAAGAATCGAATATTTGATTATCTATTTTATCTACTGATTCAGTAATTAGTTTTCCAAGCATACCAATTGAGTGAATACCCAATGCCAGTGTACCGGCTCATATAATTGAATTTTGTTGGATTTTTAAAAAAATCAATACAAATGTAAAAGCTGGCACTGCTCTCAAAACAATAATTAATAACTTAAAGAATAATGATGGAACAAAACCTGATATTCTTTTTGAAGCTAATATTCCTAAAATTAATGAAAATAATAATCCGATCGTTGCAGAGATTATAGAAATGGCAAGTGCTTCAAACGCTAAATAAATTGGGTTATCTGATAGTCCGGTTTCACTTCAGTTAGTAATTAATGATCAATCAGGGCTGAATAACTTAGGTACTGAGGTTTTAAAATAATTCAGTTTTACTTCATTAGCTAATTCGAAATCTATAAATAATGTAGAAGCAATGAATAAAACTAATATCAAAATACCTATAAATGTTTTTAAATAAATAGTTTTGGGTTTTTGTTTTTTTAATTGTCTTAACTTTTCTTCATAAGTACAGTCGCTTGCAAAAATGACGTGTTTTGGTGTATGATTTAATATGTATTTTTTTATCACTCAATTGAATAATTCGATAATAATCATAAATGATACAAGTACTCATATAACAATTGAAAGATGTGAATAATTATATGGTACAGCATACTCATCAGCCATTAATTGACCAATTGTGGAAATACCAACAATACTCAATATAGCTGCAAAACGCACAACCATTTCAAATGAATAAAAACCATATGACACTATACGTCTTGATAGATATGGCAATATTGCTTTTTTGAATGAAATTATTTTATTATTTCCAATAGATTGAAGACCATAAAATGAACTCACATCATAAGTATCTAAATCTTCATATAATCATTTTGCCATTAATGAAGCCACAAATATTGCTACCGCGAATGCTGCTGCTAAACCCGGCGATACCACAAAGTAAAATATGTAAGCAATAATCAATGGTGGAACTGCCCTTATTATTGACATAATAGCGCGAGTAGGCATATAAATTAAAGGTGATTTAACAAAATTTTTCGAACTCAATAAGGCCATTGGTATTGATATTAAAATACCAAATATTGTACCTATAACTGAGTAAACTATCGTTTTTCATAATAATGATAAACTTTTAACAAAAGTATCGAGTGGTGTAATGTCTGAATTAGAACCAATTTGTGCATTAACACCGACATTAAAAAACTCTTTTAAATCTTTTACAAACAATTTAATATTTGTAAAATCCGGATTTAATTTAGCCAGTAAAACAATAAATAATATTATGCTTACTATTCAAGATATTACTGAAAAAAATGGAAATTTTTTAATTACTTTTTGACCGTTGACATCAATAAATTTTGGTTGGAAAAAATATAAAATATTGTGTCAATATTTAGTAAGGGTTAACTCAATTTTTTTCATATTAACCTTTGTAATTTGCTATACTTTCAGAAATTTCTTTTTGAATGGTTTGTCTTTTACGTTTTGTTTCTGCAAATTGTTGTTCGTCAAATTGCTCTAATTCTTCACCGTAAATGTTTTTTAAAACGTTTAAATCTACTGAATCTCAAGTACCATCGAAAATAATTTTCCCTTCTTTAACACCAATAATACGATCAGCATATTGTAATGCTAAATCTACGTGATGTAAATTCGCTAATATGGTTATTTTATCCATTTTGTTAACTAATAAAAAACCATCCATTACACTTTTAGCCATGATTGGATCTAAAGCACCAACCGGCTCGTCGGCTAGTATTATTTTTGGTTCTTGTACTAAAGTTCTTGCTAGAGCAACACGTTGCATTTGCCCTCCTGACAGATCTTTAGCCAGATCGTATGAATTCTCTAAAATGTTTACTTTTGATAAACATTTATAAGCAAATTGGATATCTTCTTTTTTATAAATTCCTAACAATGCTCTAATAGGATTCATTTGCGGTAGTTTAGCTGCTAAAACGTTTTGAAACACTGAAATGTTTTGAATTAAATTATATCCTTGAAAAACAATTCCCACCTTTGAACGAAATTGTCTTAATTTTTTACCTTTCAATTCAGAAACATCATAAGGTCCGACAGTTAATTTCCCACCTGATATCTCATTAATTTTATTAACAGTTTTTAATAAAGTGGTTTTACCTGCTCCTGATAATCCGATAATTGCCACAAATTCGCCTTGTTTAATAGAAAGATTGACTTGCGTCAATCCTTTTTTTCCATTAGGGTATATTTTATCAACGTTTTTTCAGTCGATATTTCAGTCTGTGACAATTAAATCTTTGTTTAATTGTTGTTTATTCATTTTATTCCTTATTTAAATGATTTAAATCCTATGAAATGTTTTTTAAATCATTTTTCTGGGTATGTATATGAAGCAGATGATGTTGTGTCAGTATATCCATATTGAATATGTTCTTTAACATCTTCTCAATTTAGTTTTCATTCAGAACCTTGTTCTTTTAATGCTTTTGTAATGATTTTTTCAATTTCAGTACCTTTTTTAGCATATATGTATGAACGATAGAATCCAACATTTGGTAATGAGTTAGTTTTGTCTGTTACTAATGAATCAACAACATTTTTCAATTCTGCAGCGTATTGATTTTCAATTGTTGATTGCGGATTTTGTGATGAATCTGCACTGATGTATAGTTTTTTGCTACCAAATTTTTTGTAATTATTCATTGCATTAACTAAAATTGTTTCATCATTAATTGCTGCTTCCGAAGTATTTGTTAATGATTTATATGGATCAACTATTTGAACTGAACGTCCAGCTTGTAAAATAAAGAATGAATCTCCAGATAAATCTGCTCACGAGTTAACTGGTAAAAAGGCTAAATCAATTTGATTGTTTTTTAATTGTTGCGAAGCTGATTTATAATCAACAGCCACAGTGATTTTTGTATTAATGTTGTATTTTTCATTTATATATTTTTGTAATTTTGATGATGCTGTTGTAACGTTTTTAGGATCGTTAGAAGGAATGAACATTATTTTGATTTCTTTGTTTTCTTTTGGTGTTCATGTCCCATCTTCTTTAATGTTGAAAAAGTCTGATCCAGCTTCTGGTGTTTTTGAATAAGCTTTTTTAGTATCACCGTTTTGGTTGTAACGAATGTTTGAATTTGGTCCTAATTTTGTATATCCATCATGCGAATAAATATTAAATAATTGTTTTGTTTTGTTTTTAAGTTCCATAACTAATGAAGCTTTTTTCTTAGCTTCTTCAATTTGTTGAGTTAAGTTTGCTTTTTCTTCTTCAGTTTTAGCTTTTTTCAATTGTTTTTGCAATTTAGAAATTGGTTTCAATTGTTTATTAGCTTCCGCGATAGTGTCTAAGAATATTTTACTTAAAACATCAATATCTCCTTGTTTCATACCTGGTTTAGCTTGTATACCATCATTTGAAATAGGGTCTGTAGCTCCAACTACAACTAAATTTTCAGCTTCGTCTCCCGCAAAAAATCTTGCGTCTCTTCAAGCTCCTGCTAGTGTTATTGTAGATGATGCAACTTTTTTAATTTGATCATCATAACTACCTGTTTTGATTGTTATATCTTTTGTGTTTGTAACATTAGAACAAGCAGCTGAAACTAGTCCTGTACCAACTATGGAAGTTGCTATAGTTCCTAAAGTGAATAAAATTGAGTATTTTTTTAATTTCATTTTTTTAATCCTTAAATTTCTTTTTTTTCTTTTTTTAAAAATAAACTTATGTATTTATATACCTAATACATGCCTTAAGTATATAAGAAATAAAAAAATAAAATAAAGAAAATTACCTTATTTTTTATTGGTTTATTAGAACAAAATATGATTTTAAAAAAAATAATAAAAACTTGAAAAAATAGTCCATAATTATAGAGCACACATTTTTATAAATGGCGCAAATTCATTTTTTTAACTTAAATAAACTTTAAAAAACACTTATATAATAATGGTGTTTTTTTTAATATTTTTTATTGGTTTTTAAAATTAATGACGCGTTGCCTAAACGTTTACTTTGTTAAGGTTTTAAGCATTTCTGCTTCATATTATAATTTACAACGTTTGTAGCTTTAGAACATATTAATCTTCAAACGTTAATTTAAAGCATATCTAAAATTTTTAAAAATGATCTGTGCACAGCTGCGCCTGTGGCTGCTTATGCGTTAACTTTTTTATATTGCGCATTTGGCAAGTTTTAGAATTGTCAACTCCTTTAATACTTTACTAACGCACAATTCAACTACAAAAACTTTTATTTTTAACATATGCCGTTTTATAATTTACTTAATTTGATTTGATTCATAACTATTATGATTTCTCAGGCATCAAAAAAACACCATTATGAAAAAGGTGCTTTAATTAACTTTTAATGTAGTAAATATTTCTTTTTGGTTTTATTTAATCTATATAGATAGTCGATAATAGCTTCTCCTAATCCATTTTGTTCGACGCTTGATGTATGATATTTAGCTTTAGTTTGCACTGAAGAAGGAGAGTTTGCCATCGCGTATGAATAACCACATATTTCAAACATACTTAAATCATTGTTTGAATCACCTGCACAAAAAACGTTTTCCAATTCATGTCCAGGGTAAAACATTTGTAAAACATTTTGAATGCCAGTTCCTTTATTAACGTTATTAGCCATTATTTCAAAACCACAATTTGATTTTACATAAGAGACATTTAAGGTTTTTAATTTATCTTCCAAAATATCAAAATATTTAGGATCACATCATGATTCAATTTTTACAATATTATCAATGACTTGATTTGTGTATTTTTGAACCATTTTTGCCTTTGCTTCTTCAGTATCAAAATGATAACTCAATGTATAATTTAAATCTTCTTGGTTTTTGTATCCTGCGTAATAATACACCTTTTCATTAAAAAAGTTTAATTCAATATTATTTTTCAGTGAAAATTCAATTATTTCTTGAGTGGTTTCGTTGTCAATACAATGTTGTACAACAATTTTGTTATTATCAACATCGTAAATTTGTGCACCTGTAGAACCAATAATATATTTCGCTTTTAATTCATTTGCTATATTAATGGTTCTTTCAGTAATTGGATTACCGGTGCATAAATTAAAATCACTGCTAATGAAATTTTCTTCGTTTATAGATAAAGCGAATTCGATATCAGACTTTGTTTGTTTCATAACTTTAAAGTCAGATCCATATAATGTGCCGTCCATGTCAGTAAAAATTATAGGTTTTATTAATTCATTGTTATTATTCATGATTTGCTCCTTTAATGTAAATAAATTTTATATAATATTTGTAATTATTTTACAACATTGTAACAAAGGATCTAACATGGAAAAAAAACAACTAAAAACAAATACATCAATGTTTTGAAAAATTTTTATTAAAAAACATAAAAACATGTTTATTACATTTTGTGTTCTAAGTGTTATTTTAATCCTTGTTTTTGGATTTATTAATTACAGCCACAATAACGATAAGACAAATGAAAACACTTATATATACAAATATGTTTATGAAAACATTTCAATACTGTCTTCAAAATTTAATTCATTTTTTATATTTATATCATTATTATTTGCTTTAATGGCAGCTTCAATATCTTACGAGTTAAAATACTCACATTACTTTACAAAAATTCGATTATTAAATGGTAACGGCGTTATTTTAAGGCACAACAATTTATTTTCTTATTTGATTGGATTTGCTTTTGTGTTATTCTTAGGCATGATGATTGAAATAATATTGCGTTTTGGAATTGATCTAAAAACTAAAGAATCATTAGTCATCTCACATGTTGGAATATTATTTACAATTAGTTTTTATGTATGAGCTATTACATTATTTGAATTGTTAAAACATATCATAAAAAACAATTCAAAAGCTTTTTTATGAATTTCGATAGCTTTAACTATTTTAGCTAGTTTTATGCTTACATTAATAACAAACCTAGTTATGCTTTATTCCAAGACTGAACAGTCAAAAAGTATAATCAGTTCTATGTTATATATTGCAGCAGTTATATTGCCGGCATATACCATTAATTCTCACACTATAATAACATCATTAACACATGTATTGCCATTTTTTGAATATACATTTGTATGATTTATTCCTTTTATTGTAAATGCAACGATTAATATCTCATTAATAGTTTTATATAAAACAAGAATGGAGCAATATGCTTAAAAATAATTGAATTACCATTAAAAATCTAAATAAAAAATATCGCAAATTTCCTTGACAAATACCAGCTCACATACTGAAAGATTTCTCATTGCAAATATACAAAAATGATAGATTGGCAATAATTGGCCCTAATGGTTCCGGAAAAACTACATTAGTAGAAATAATAGCAGGTTATAAAAGCAAAACTTCAGGTAATATTGAATACTCATTTGAATATAAAAACAGTCCTTACGAATGTATTGCAATACAGTTTCAAGAAAATAAATTTATAAAAAAATACAAAGTGTCACGTATATATAAAGAATTAGTAAAATATGCCAAATCATTCATTAATGAAGAATTTACCGAGCAATTAAAAAACATATTGAATATTGATTCTTTAATGAATATTACGTATGGTTCACTGAGCGGTGGACAAAAACAAAGAATTAATTTATTTTTTTCATTAATTTACAATCCCAAAGTTTTAATATTAGACGAGTTTACTGCCGGTCTGGATATTCAAACAAAAAGTCTCGTTAAAGAACTATTACTAGTTTATCTAAATCAGTTCGAAACTTCTCTTATTTTAGTTAGTCATGATGCAAACGAAGTTTTTAGCTTATGCGATCGAATAATTTTCATCAATAATGGTCAAATCACCGGAGAGGTGAAAGATATTAAGACAAAATTTAATAATCAAGAGGAATTAGAAAAATACATGTTGCAAAACATAAACACATTTAATTTTAAAAAATCTGGGAACTAAATCCTGGGTTTTTTAATACTTTTGTTAAAAAAAACATTCACACTTAATATGTGAATGTTTTGTTATCAGTTAAATATATTTTAGTTAATGTCTTTATCTTTTTCGTCAGTTGGATTTTGATTTTTCATCATGTTTTCTAAATCTTCTGGTTTAACTCCTGCTTGTTGCATTTGTTCTTGGAATGCTTTCGCTTGAGCTTCGAATGCATCGATTTTTTGTTTTAATTCATCGAATTTTTTAGCAGCTAATAAATCTTTTAATTCTTTGATTTCAGCTTCCATTTTTGTTTTTTGATCTTCAGTTAATTTATCTTTTGTGTCATTGTATTGTTTTTCTAATTGATTAATAAAGCTTTCTGAACGAACTTGTGTTTCAATTTCTTCACGTTTTTTCTTATCTGCTTCACGGTTTTCTTCGGCTTCTTTAACCATTTTATTTACTTCATCTTCAGTTAATTGAGATGTGTTTTCAATTGTTATTGTGTGCTCTTTATTTGTTTTTTTATCTTTAGCTGTTACTTTTGTAATTCCGTTAACGTCTATTGAAAAACTTATTTCAATTTGAGGAACACCACGTGGGGCTGGTTCAATACCCTCCAATGTGAATTGCCCTAAAATTTTATTGTCATAAGCCATTTGACGTTCACCTTGAACAACTACTATTGATACAGCTGGTTGATTATCAACTGCTGTTGAAAATACTTGAGTTTTTGTAACTGGTATTGTTGAATTTCTTGGTATTAAAGGAGTTGCGATTCCACCTTCTGTTTCAATACCTAATGTCAATGGTGTTACATCAAGTAATAAAATGTCATCAATATCTCCCGCTAGTATTCCACCTTGAATAGCTGCTCCTATTGATACAACTTCATCAGGGTTAATTGAATGGTTCGGTTTTTTACCTACTACTTTTTCAACTAATTCTTGAACTGCTGGCATTCTTGTTGATCCACCAACTAATAAAATTTCATCTAGTTCACTCGCTTCTATGTTAGCTTCTTTTAAAGCATCTAAAATTGGTTTTTTAACTCTTTCAAGTAAATCTTGAGTCATTAATTCGAATTCTGAACGTTTTAATTCTAATTCAACGTTAATTGGACCTTCTTCAGTAACTGCTAAGAAAGGTAATGAGATTGACGCAACTGATGAATTTGATAAAGCGATTTTAGCTTTTTCAGATTCTTCTTTTAAACGAGCCATTGCCATTTTATCTTTTGTAGGGTTGTATTTGTGTTCTTTTTCAATTTCAGAAACCATTCAATCAACAATCTTGTGATCTCAGTCGTCTCCACCTAAATTGTTATCTCCTGATGTTGATAAAACGTCGAATGTTCCTTCTTCCATTTCTAAAATTGAAACGTCGAATGTTCCACCACCTAAATCAAATACTAATACTTTTTGTGATTTTGATTGATCTTTATCTAATCCGAAAGCTAATGCTGCTGCAGTAGGTTCATTAATAATACGTACAACATCTAAGCCTGCGATTTTTCCTGCGTTTTTTGTCGCTTCACGTTGAGCATTATCAAAATATGCTGGAACAGTAATAACTGCCTTTTTAACGCTGTGACCAATTTTCTTTTCTGCGTATTCTTTCATGTAAGAAAGTATTAAAGCACTAATTTCTTCTGGTTTGTAATCCTTATTATTTACGTGCACTGTTTCTGATGTCCCCATCAAACGTTTTACAGAAGCTACTGCGTCTGGATTTGTTTCTAATTGACGTTTCGCTACTTCTCCAACGATTGTTTCATTGTTTTTAAAACTTACTACTGATGGTGTGGTTCTTTTTCCCGATGGTGCTTCTAATACTTTAGGTTGTTTGTTTTCAATTATAGAAACTACAGAGTTTGTTGTTCCTAAGTCAATTCCTAATATTATTTCTTTAGCCATTTTTTACTCCTTTTTTTCTTAAAAATCGTTTTTAAATATTTTTTAGATATTCATATGATAGCACATTATTTGGCACTCTTGTCAAAATAGTGCCAAATTTGTCAAAAAAATATTTTATGTCATCTTCTTTATATATAAAAAAGAAAAAGAAAAAATTGCCATTTAGCAATTAATTTATTACAACTCTTTATATGTACGATTGCAGAAGCTGCAAGAAACTTCTAGTTTATTATGCGAAGCAATTATTTGTTGCTTTTCTTGTTTTGATAACATTTTTAAAGATTTTTTTAATTTGGCCATCGAACATGAACATTTTCATTTTAATTCTTTTTCGCTTAAAATGATTGCTCCCATTTTTTTTAATTTATTTAAATATTTTCGATGTCCTAATTCATAATATGGATGCTCTTTTATCATTCGCTCAATAAATGTATAATCTTCTTCACTAGCACCGGGTAACATAGTAATTATTAAACTTGAAGATTCTTTTAAATCTTCTTTTTCGTCAAATAAAATTTTGGCTTCTACAGCTGAGTCTATTTGTTGAGATTGTTTAAAAAAATGAGCTAAGTCAGAAACTAGATTTCCATATAATAATGGATTGTCGCTGTCTCAATTTTTAATTCCACTAATTCTTATTCTTAAATAACCTTGATCAAATGCGTATTGAGTTAATGCTTCATTTAAATTTCCATCTCAATGAACATTGTTATTGGATATGGAAGTTTTTACATTACCCTTCGTATCTACATTTAATATTAAACTCTTGATAGCACCATTTGATTTTATCATCGCGAAGACATCATCAGTTTTGGAAATTATTTGTCCTAAAGGACTGAATAAGGCACAGGTTTTAGCTAAAACATGTTTTGAATAAGATTGCGAATATGATTTTTTTATCGCTATTTTTGCAATACCGGTTGAATTAGTTAAATAAAACAAAGCGTTTTTGTATTCTAAAGTTGTTATTTTAGACATATTTACCCCTTAAATTGATCATGGTTGAAAAATTACTAAAGCTAAAACAATAGCAATTAAAATAGTATAAAGTAGCGGAATTTTTTTTCTTTGAGCAACAATTGTTGCAATAATTACCATCGGCACAAAAGCGTATAAAGCGTACAATCTTCATTCAGAAAATACTTTAGATTTGACGTTTTCGGTATTTATCAAAAAGTATGAATCGCTTTTATTGAAGGTAACGTACGGTAATAATGTGCCAATAAATAATTGAATGGCTAAACCGATTACAATTGCTGACATGACTGGTTTCATATATTTATTTATCGCTATAAAATATACGTTGTTTTTATTTTTCGCACATAACTTCATTGCAAGATGCATTATAAGTATTGAAGGTATAACAGCACACAGGTATGTAATAATCATTGTGATGAAACCTCATCATTGACCTTCTTGGGTAGCATCATTGCTTATTAAATAACCTGTGAATAATGCAACTTTCGTTCCAAAGATACCCGGTGTGGCATTCATAACAGCGAATGCTTTTTCAGCTATTTCAGAATCTATGTGTGCCCCAAAATTTTCAGATAATAATGTAAAAATTCATGAAAACACAGGTATGAATATTTGACCACCACCAAAAACAATGAATGTACTCATAAATACTAACAATACACTCATAAATATTAATAAAGTCATTATTCCTTACCTTCTTTTGAGTCTTTTGAAGTAGTTGCGATTATTTTTTTGTTTTTAATACATACAAAAATTACAATACCGATTAAAGTTATTATGATTGGAATAACGGGAACATTATATGGAGAAGGAACTAATAAGTAAAATGAAAACGAAAAAATGAATAAAGGTATTCATATTTTGTAGCTTATTTCGTTATGTGATTTTTTTACATAGTTATAACCAAAATTCAGTAAAACACCAATAATAACTGGCAATACTGCGGCAGTTATAACATATAAGTAATTTTGTGCATATTTTTGTAATAAAACAAAGATTAATAATGATATAACGGTATGCGGTAAAAAGGCTAATATAGCAACTACTGCGCCTTTAAAACTACCGAGTGTTTTCATTGAAACATATGATAATGTTTTTACTGATGTTGGTCCTGGAAATAAATTAGCAGCTATGACTGCATCGTCAAATTCTCTTTCAGTAATTCATCCATATTTATTGACTGCATATTTTTTAATTATGGGCAATAAGGCATTACCGCCACCAAATCCTATGAACGTACAAGTTAATATAAATAAAATAACTTTTAGTGTCGATACTTTATTTTGATTTTTTGGCATATTTTACAAATTAACTGTTAAATAAACAGTGTTTGAACCTACTAAGGTTTCTGTGTTTGCATTTAAATACATTTCATATGAAAACATAACTTGATTTTCTGTAGAATCAATTTTTTTCAATAATCAATAAAATTTAAATTCCCCTTCAGGTGTTTTATAAATATGTGGTTTGTTTTTGTTTAGTTCCAAATCCATATTCAATTCTAAAAAAGAAATTTTGACACGTGTAGCACTTATTTGAATAACGTGTTGGTTATTATTATCATCACTGAATTTATAAACAGTGTATTCATTTTTTTGTTCTTTTGTGCAAATTGTGTGGTATTCATTTACGTATTCTTCGCCATTTTGTATCATAATAGATTTATATGTTAAATTCATTGTTTAATTCTTTCAAATACCACTGATTGCCCAAATAAGAAAATAGCTTTCGCAAGTTCTGGGCCGTGTTCTTTAAATGTTGTAGCTATACGAATTGGCATAAATAAATTTTTACCTTTCACGTTTAACTGATTTTTAGTTTCATCAATAGCAAATTGAATATTATCAATTGTGAATTCTTTGTCTTTTAAATTTTCATAGAATGATTTAATAACATCATTTGATTGATATTCAATATCCAATATCATCGATGGTTGAGCATACATTTTTAATGATTCAATTAAATCGTTAAATGTAACCATATTTTGTTGATATGTTTGAATAAAAATATTCATTCATTCTTTATTTTCGATTTTGTCTTTTGCTCATTCTAAATCTCTAGCGCTAATTTTATTAAAAATGTCTTCAGGTTCAATATTTTTTCAATATTGTTTACTGAATCATTCCATTTTTTGAATATCAAATTTAGAAGGAGATTTTGATAATCTTTCATATTCAAATTTTTGAATTAACTCTTCTTTTGACATAACTTCTTTTGCATCGGCGCTAGTTCATCCTAATAATGATAAAAAGTTAAATATAGCTTCAGAGTTATAACCTTCATTTTTGTAATCTTCAATAAATTGTTTCAAGGATGTATCACGTTTAGACAGTTTTTTACCTTCCATGTTAGTTATGATTGTTAAGTGTCCAAATTCAGGTGCATCTCATCCCATTGCTTCATAAACTGCTAATTGCTTAGGTGTGTTTGTAGTATGTTCTTCACCCCTTAAAACGTGTGTGATTTCCATTTGATGATCATCAACGACAACAGCAAAATTATATGTTGGATAACCATCTGACTTTCTTATAACATAATCTCCAACATCATCAGAATTAACAGTAATAGTTCCTCTCACTAAATCATTTCAAGTGTAATTATGATTTTTAGGTAATGCTAGACGAACAGAATATTCTCCGGCCGCATCTCGTTTTTGTTTTTCTTCTTCAGTAATTTGTAATCAGTTTCTATTGTATCTAAATGAAGCAATACCCGCTTTTTCGGATTCATCATGTTGTTGAGCAAGTTCTTCTGTTGTATCATAGGCTTTATAAGCTAATTTTTTTTCAATTAATTCATCAATGATTTTGTCATAAATAGCTAATTTTTCACTTTGACGATATGGCCCATATTTTTCCTTAGGGTTTTTAGGTGATTCATCTGGAATAATTCCAAGTCATGCCAAATTATTTAATTGACTATCTTCCCCGCCAACAACATTTCTAGCTATATCTGTGTCTTCGATTCTCAAAACAAAATCTCCACCAAAATGTTTGGCGAATAAATAATTAAATAAAGCTGTTCTTGCACCACCTATGTGTAAATATCCTGTTGGACTAGGTGCATATCTTGTTCTTATTTTTTTCATATTTTTCCTTTTATTAAATTTGTAAAAAATAAACCATTTAGGCTTATTTAAAATATTACATTTTTTCCAATATATCTAAATCCATTAATTTCAATCCATTACCTAAAACTGTTTTGGTAGCTTTAACTAGAGCAATGTATCTTTCTTCTAATTCACTTCCAATGATTTTTGAATTTGAATAGAATGAATTGAATAATCCTGTAATTTCTTGTAAATATGGAGGTAACAGATTTACTTTGTATGATGTTGCCATTGTATTAATTAAATCTGGGAACTTTTTCAATTCGTTAATTAATTTAATTGCAATTTCATCAACATATTCATTAGCTTTGGCATTTTCTCCAAAACTTGATTTATTAATTAATTGTGAAGCACGTGCGTATGCATATTTAATATTAAACATTGCATTTGCCTCTGATTCTTCAGTAACTTTATTAATGTCAAAATCTATTTTCGAGTTGTATGATCTGTTAATTAAGAAGAAACGAATTGCATCTTTTCCTACTTCATCCATTAATTCTCTTAATGTTAAAGATGTTCCTAAACGTTTAGACATTTTTACTTCTTTACCATCTTTAACAACTCTTAGCAATTGGAATAATACCATCTCACATTGATTTCTGTTGTATCCTAAATCTTCCATTGAATATTTAATTCTTTCAACATAACCAGAGTGGTCAGCTCCTCAAACGTCAATAATAATTCCGTTTTTATCATTTGTTCTTTTTAACTTATCTTCATGGTAGGCAATATCAGCACACATATAAGTAAATCCGCCATCACTTTTAACGATAACTCTATCTTTGTCATCGTATCCACCTTTAGTTGTGGCTAATCATTTAGCACCGTCTTTTTCATACACGTGTGTTAATCTATTTATTGCATGGAATACCATGTTTTTGTCATATAAAGTTTGTTCACTTGAATATAAATCGAATCATGTTCCAAAACGCTCCATATCCACTTTAATTTCTCGTAGTGCTATATTTCTTCCGAACTCTCTAAACAACATTCTATTTTCTTCGTAATCAGCTCCCTTGAATTTATCACCATATTCTTTATAAAATTCTTCAGCAAAATATATGATATCTCCACCTTTGTAGCAGTCTTCTGGCATTGGGTAGTTTTTGTCGAAAATTTGTTGATAACGACTAAATAATGAAGCAGCCAAGTTATTCATTTGGTTACCTGCATCGTTTACATAGTACTCACGTATTACTTTGTGACCGGCCGATTCTAATACATTACATAATGTTGCACCAATTGCTGCATTACGCGCATGACCAATGTGTAAAAATCCTGTCGGGTTTGCACTCACAAACTCAACGTTTATTGTAGGTTTTTCAATATTTTGTTTACCATAATTTTCACCTAATGCGTTAATTTGATTAACAGTATCTGCATAAACCTCATTTTCCATATAAAAATTTAAAAAACCTGGTTTAGCTATTTCTATATTTTTAATTGAATAATTACTACATTCAATATTGTCTTTTATAAGTTGTGCAACCTCCATTGCACTTTTTCCTAAATCTTTTTGTAGAACTAAAGCTATGTTTGTTGCAAAGTCTGCGTGACCTTTTGCATCTGTTAGATTTACTTCTTTTGAAATATTTAATTTTTGTAAAGCTTCATTAATTGAAGCAATTATTTTTTGTTTAGCACTCATAGTTTTAATTATATACATAATTATTATTTTTGTGCTTTTTATTGTAAAATGTATGTATGAAAAAATACTATTTATGCGGTCCAACCGTTTATGATGAACCTCACATCGGTAACATGCGGCCAATATTAACTTTTGACATATTGATAAGATCTCAAAGATATTTAGGAGAGCAAATTTTTTTATTACACAATGTTACTGATATTGATGACAAAATAATTAATAAAGCAATACAAACAAATACTGACGAAACACACGTTGCACAAATGTACACAAACAGATATTTTGAGTTGCTTGAAAAATTAAATATTCAAAAACCGAATAAAATATGCAAGGTTACTGAATCCATAAATTTAATTGATAAATTTATATCAAAATTGATTCAAAATGATTCAGCATATAAAGTTGGTAGCGATGTTTTTTTTAATATTCAAAAACACAGTGAATACTACGGTGAATTGAGTAATCAAAAAATTGAAAACATGGAATATGAAGATCAAACATATGACAAAAAACATCCTGCTGATTTTGCTTTGTGAAAAGATACTAAAGTTGGTATAAAATATGATTCATCATTCGGTAGAGGCAGACCTGGCTGACATACTGAATGCGTGGCAATGATAAGTGAATACTTAGGACATGAAACCATTGATTTACATGGTGGTGGTGCTGACTTAAAATTTCCACATCATGAAAACGAAAACATTCAATTCAGAGCATTAACCAACAAACCCTTAGCTAAAGAGTGAATACATTTTGGCACCATTAATGTCGAAGGCCAAAAAATGTCAAAATCTCTCGGTAACGTAATCACAGCTATTGATTTTTTAGACAAATACAACTGCGATACACTTAGGCTGATTTTATTGACGTCAGGCGTAACCAAACCAATTAATATCACTCAAGAAGTTATTGAATCGAATAACGCATTAATTACTAAATTTGACAATATCGTGAAAAAATATTTACTAGAAGAAAAACAACAAAGCATTGACGACAATATTGTGAATTCAATAATTAATGAAGCTGCTCAAATGAATTTTGCTAATGTTATGAAACAATTACATACATTATCAAAAAACAAAAACAACACCCCTACATTTGTTTTTGTTTTGAAAACATTAGGATTTGGAATTGGAGACACAAAATTAACAAATGAACAAAAACAAGTTTATGCAAACTGAAAAGAAATGATTAAAAATAAAAATTATGTAGAGGCAGATAAACTAAGAGAGCAATTAAAAATATGAAACATGAATTAAATAAAAATATAATATGTGGTCGCAATTCAGTATTAGATGCTGTTGATAATAAATTCAATATTGAAACAATTTATATTCAAAAAGGATCAAATATCAAAATTAATTTTGATAACATTAAATTTATTTCTCGTGAAGAAATGAATAAAATGACTCGAGAAAATCATCAAGGAATAATCGCTGTAATAAAACCATTTAATTACGCAGACTTTAATCAAATAATTAACAAAATGATTGATAAAGTATTGATTTTAGATCACATTCAAGATCCTCATAATTTAGGCGCAATTATTCGTTCAGCAAATGTTTTTGGAGTTAATTGAATTATTATTCCAGAAGATAGAGCAGCGGCAATTACACCCACTGTTTTAAAAATATCATCAGGTGGTTTTGCTAATATGAACATTGTAAAAGTTGCATCAATTTATACAGCAATTGACAAATTAAAATCAGCGGGTTTTTGAATTTATTCAACGGCGTTAGGTAAAAACGCGAAAGATATATCGAAAGTTAAATTTAACGAAAATAGCGTTTTAGTTATTGGGAATGAAGCTAAAGGTGTATCAAACACCATATTAAAACACAGTGACGAATTAATATATATACCTCAAAAAGGAACAGTTCAATCATTAAACGCTTCTGTAGCTGCTGGTATTTCATTATATTTCTTTACAAAATAAAAACTTTTTTAGGAAACAGGGGATAACCTGTTTTTTTAATTTGCGCGATAATAATTACATGAATAATAATCCACACAAAAATTACAAAGACTTTCTTTTTAACAATAAAAATCATATTTACAAAATTGCCAACAAATGTTTAGGAACTTATCCAATACCTTTAACATGCGATGATTTATATTCAGAAGCAATTTATATAA
This sequence comes from Mycoplasma phocoenae, assembly GCF_012934855.1. Classification (GTDB taxonomy): domain Bacteria; phylum Bacillota_I; class Bacilli_A; order Mycoplasmatales; family Metamycoplasmataceae; genus Metamycoplasma; species Metamycoplasma phocoenae. The sequence goes on along the minus strand of NZ_CP051481.1, from coordinate 251,590 downwards.
TACATAAAATATATAAAGAACAAGAATGCCCACAGGCTAGTTATATTTTAAAGGCATGTGAATTCAGATTTAAAAATATAATACGGCAATACACTTCAAAGAAAAATTCATTTAATAACAATATCAACTATTTTCAAAATATAGAGCAAACAGATGTTAAAGATGAATCAAAATCTGAAAATAACTGATTATATACTGAACTTTTACTGAATACTGAACTGAATAGTACTGAAAAACAATTCATTTATAACAAGCTACACAACGAACTAAATAACCTTGAAATAATGAAACTGTTAAATTTAAATCCATATTTTTTTAATAAAATGCAAACTGCTTTGTATAAAAAAATAAACGATTTCTTATATTTATAATACGATAAAATAATTTAAGAAGATGTGCTGTTTTTAAAAACATAGACAATATATACATAATACAAATAATGCGCTATATAAAGTTATTTTTTAATATATTATTAAACTATTGTATAATATGTAAACTATGAAAAAGACAAGTAAAAAAATATCCCTAGCATGTTTCGAATGCAAAAGAAAAAACTATTCTACTAATAAATCAATAGAAGAAAGAGTGATTATTAATAAATTTTGTAAATGATGTAACGCTAAAACACTTCATAAGGAAGAAAAATAATGAGTAACGAAGAATTTGATCCATTAAAATCGCAAAATTTTTCATTAACAACAAAACAAAGCGATAATACACCTAAAGTTACAAAAGAAAAACACTGAAGATCTTTTGTAAAAGAAATTAAAAGAATTATTTGACCAAAAATTGGAACCATATGAAAATGATTTGCTGTTACATGCATTTTCGTATTAGTGTTTTCAATATTCTTTTTCATTGTTACACTATTATTTACAAACCTATGAGCAAATTTAGGTATTAAACTTTAAGGAGTATATATGTCAGAAAACACAATTGCAAAATGATACATGATTTCTACAGTATCTGGCAAAGAGGAAAAAGTTATCGATGCTTTAAAAAATAAAATCGAAGCCGAGAATATGAGTGATTTATTTAAGGAAATTGAAATCTTTACTATTCCACATTTAACTAATAAAGAATTAGAAAAGAAAACACGTGGAGAAGAATATGAAGTTAAATACAAAAACATGTACAAAGGTTACATATTTATAAAAATGGTTATGACCGATGATTCCTGATACGTTGTACGTAACACACAATATGTTACAGGACTTATTGGTTCAAGTGGAAAGGGAGCTAAACCAACTCCAGTTTCTAGAGTAGAACTAAGAAAAATGAAAGAAGCTCGTGACAAAATTAGAGCTGAATTTGCAAAAGGTAATATTGAAACCGCTTTCAAAGAAAACACAGTCGTAAGAATAAATTCAGGAGAATTCGAAGGACAAGAAGGACCTATTATTCAAAATAACGACATAACTTCAAAAGCATTTGTTGAGATTGAAATATTCGGGCGTAAAACTCCAGTAGAATTTGATTATAAAGTGCTAGAAATTATTGGATAAAAAAAGCTTAACATTTGTTAAGCTCTTTTTTTATTAATTTATTTCTTTTATTTTTGCTACCGCAACTATATAGTCGTTTTTATTTTTCAAGGTAATTAATTTAACACCTTTGGCGTTACGACCGCTGATCGACACTTCTTTTAAGTTAAATCTGATCGCCAAACCAGTGTTAGTTAAAATAATTAAATCTTCATCGCCATTTACTGTTGCTGAGTAAACTAATTCACCAGCTTTTTGACCATTCAATGCTAAAACACCTTTTGCGTTACGAGATGTTTTTCTAAACTCGTCAGCCAGTGTCATTTTACCGAATCCTTCCGAACCTAAAGAAAAGACATATTTTCCATCGTTTGATGATGAAGCAGAAACTACTCTACTATTATCATCTAATTTAATCCCAAACACTCCTGAAGCAATTCTTGACATTGGCCTAATTTCATTCACATCAAATCTACAAATCCTGTTATTTGAACCACTAATAAAGAATTCTTCATCTTCTTTAACTATCATGGCTTCAATTAGTTCATCATTCTCTTTTAATCCAAGAGCTATTTTTCCATTTTTATTAATTAGTTGATATTCAGTCAATGATGTTCTTTTTACAATTCCATTCTTAGTTACAGTAACTAAGAATAAATCATCGCTATAATCGTTTGTAGAAATAATGGTTTTAATATTTTCATCTTTATCAATTGTAGGTAAAATATTAACAATTGGTGTTCCTTTAGCATTTTTTGAAGCAGCAGGAATTTCATGCCCTCTTATTCTATATATTCTTCCTTTTGAGGTCAAAATCAATAAATCAGTATGAGTGTTAGAAACAATTATGTTTTCTACTTGGTCATCTGAATATGTTTTCGCAGCATATGATCCAACACCACCTCTACGTTGTTCTCGATATTCTTCTAAATCTACACGTTTTATATAATTGTTAACTGAATATGTCACAACAATATCCTTAACAGGAATTAAATCTTCTTCTTCTATTGAGTGATGTAAATCTCAACGTATTTCTGAACGACGTTTATCTCCGAATTGTGATTTAACATCTTCTAATTCTTCAACAATTAAATCGATTAATTTTTCTTCAGAAGCCAGTATTGATTTATATTCAGCAATGCGATTGTGTAAAAATTCTAATTCTTCAACCATTTTTTGTATTGCAAGACCAGTTAAACGACCTAACCGCATGTCAATAATTGCTTTTGTTTGAATGTCATCCAATCCAAATTTTTCAGTCATTTTTTGTTGTGCTTCAGCATCAGTTTTTGATTTTTTTATAATTTCAATAACATCATCAATGTTTTCTACAGCTATTTTTAATCCTTCTAAAATGTGAGCACGTTGTTCATCTTTTTCTAAATCAAATTGCAATCTTCTTGTAACTACGTCTTTTTGGTGATTAATATATACTTCCAAACAATCTTTTAAATTTAATTGTTTTGGTTCATTATTAACTAAAGCAATTGTATTGATTGAAAATTTAGATTGTAATTGAGATAATTTGAATAATTGATTTAATATGATTTCTGGAATAAATCCTTTTTTAATATCTATAACAACACGAATACCTTCACGGTTCGATTCGTCACGAAAGTCCTGAATACCTTCAACTCTTTTTTCTTTAACTAATTGTGATATTTTTTCAATGATGTCTGTTTTTTTAATTGCATATGGAATTTCAGTAACAATAATTCTGTTTTTTCCATTTTTCAATGTTTCAATGTGCGTTTTAGAACGCATAGTAACACTACCACGTCCTGTTCTATATGCTTCAATAACACTTTTTTTGTCGAATAAAATTCCACCCGTAGGAAAATCTGGCGCTTTTACTATATCAATTAATTCATCAACATCTATACCGGGATTTTTGGCTAATGCTATCGAAGCGTCAATAACATCATTTAAATTGTGCGGTGGTATGTTTGTTGCCATACCTACAGCAATACCGCTGGCTCCAGATACTAATAAATTAGGAATACGAGCTGGCAACACAATAGGTTCTTTTTCAGTAGCGTCATAGTTATCAATAAAATCAACAGTATTCTTTTTAATACCATCAACCATTACAGAAGCTATTTTTGACATTCTTGCTTCAGTATAACGCATAGCAGCCGCTTCGTCCCCGTCAATAGAACCAAAGTTACCATGCCCATCTATTAAAGGATAACGTAATGAAAAATCTTGTGCCATACGTACCATTGCTTCATAAACTGATGAATCACCATGTGGGTGGTACTTACCTAAAACATCCCCGACAATACGAGCGGATTTTTTATGTGGTTGATTATGGAACATTCCTAACTCACTCATTCCATATAAAATTCTACGATGTACAGGTTTTAATCCATCCTTAGCGTCGGGTAATGCACGTGCAACAATAACACTCATTGCATATTCCAAGAAAGCGTTTTTCATTTCAGTGACCAAACTTACCGGACTTAATCCGTTCGTTTCTTCTTCTAATAAATTAGGTTGTACTGTATACCCTTCTTTTTCTTGAGGTGGAATTTCCTCATCATCTTCTTCAATTATTACTTCGTCTTCGAAAACTTTTTTAACTTCTTCTTCCTCTACGAAATATATTTCCTCATCATCACGAAATTGATCGTCATCAAAATTCATAATTACCTCCAATTCTTAACTATTTAATTATATAAGAAAAAAACATCTTATTTATATTTATATAAATAAGTGCCGTTTTTATATATTTATATATATTTATTCTGTGAATTTAAGTTCTAAATAGTTTATATTTTTACCTTTTTCACTTCATTTTATTTCATATTCCGTTCTAATGTTATTCGCATTTTTTTCAGAATTATGTAAATCTGTAGTTGAATAAATTAAATGGGCTTTAATCGCTTCAATTTCTTCTAATGCAAATTCAAATAATGGATCATTGTCAGTTTTGAAAATTAAAACACCATCAGGTTTAAGTATTTCTTTAAATTTATTTAAAAAGTTTCTATGCAACAATCTTCTTTTTGCGTGTCTTTTTTTAGGTCACGGATCTGAAAATGTTAAATAAATTCTATCAACTTTATCAGCGAATATTTCAGTAATTTTATCCGCGTCTTCAACCAATAGTTTTAAATTGTTTATCTGTTCTTTTTCAATCTTTTTTAGCGCATATAGTGCAACAGTCCCATATTTTTCGCAGCCAATGTAATCAATGTGTGGATTATTCATTGCCAATTGCGTAATCATTTGTCCCTTACCCATCCCAATTTCTAAATGGGTTTCTTTTTCCAATTTAATTGGAAACGATTGAATAAGATGTTTTGATGCTTTTAGTAAGCCATCAGCTTCTTTGTTAAATTTTAATCTCATAAATTCTATTTTAAGAGATTATTCAATTAATTATTTATTTTTATTAAAATAAATATATGAAACAAGGCAAAAATAAATTTAACAAATTAAAAATAATAACAACATTATCAATACTAACTGCATTACCCTTAACAACTATCAGTTGCGGAATTATCAATTCACTAAATAAAGATTTTGAATTTCTTTCAAAAAAAGAAATCAATAACAGTCAAACTATTATGTACAATTCAAAATTTGATAAAAGTGGAGGGGAAAATTTTAATTATGATCCTTCTAAACTTTCAGTAATTGAATACCCTTACGCGAAATCCATCAATGGTAAATATTTATACTTTTTTGGACAAGAAGGTTTAAAACAATTGGTGGAAGATTTTTACGTAAAAGGGTTTTTTGGCAGTGAAATTACCGAATTAAATAATGTCTATATAAATAAACCAAACGATAACACGGAAACAACGGCTCAAGGTCTTTATATAGGTGAGTTTGGAAACATTTATATAAATACTAAAGATTTAATTTATGATGCTGATAACGTTCCATATAAATTATCAATACCGTGAGAAAAAATGGATAATAATTCCAAAAGTGAATTAATATTGCCAACACTTATTCATGAGTACTTGCACCATATTAGTTACATTTATAATAATTCATTTTTAGAAAACGATTCTTTATCAACAGGTGAAATAGTTTATAAAGAAAAAAACAAAAAGAACATTAAAGAATTAAATAACAAAAAATTTGTCAACAATTTCAAGGAAGCTTTGAGATTAACACCTAAATATAGCAAAATGAAAAAACGTATTAGTATTGATCAAAAATTCAATGCATTCCCAGTTTATGAAGTTTACTCGGCTAATGAATTATTTGAAAATGCTAATTATACCGGACATGATTGATCAAAACATGAAGGCAGCAATGTTTCATTCAATCACAATACTGACTCATGAATAAATTTTGCAAACGCTTTGAAAAATGAAGAATTGAATTATTTTTTTTCATTCAGTGAAATGTTTGCTCGTGAATTCATTAAATTGTCATACGCACCCGACGCCCCCATAAGAACACATTACAATAATAAAATGGGATATTTAGGTATGAAAAATAATAAAGAAATTTTCTTGAGTTCGTACGGAGAGGATTTGAGTAAGATTTTATCAATTTACAAACATAATAAAATTCCATATGAATTAGATAAGTATTCAGTAATGGGTGCCAACTGAGTTTTTGAAGATGATGAGTATTTATGAACTAATAATTCAAAAAAAACTACTCATAAAAAACAGATGCAATTGTATAAGGCTTATCTAGATTTAGTAGGTTACGGACTGCCAATTTCCTTATTGAGTACTGACGCAACTGAATATGGCAAACTATCATTATTAAGTACCATTTCATCAAATAGCAGTGAAATTAAAAAAATTAAAAAATCGTATAATGAATTACGTTTCGGAGGATTCATACCTACAGAATGAGTTGATAAAAATCAAAACAAAGATGTATACCTTTTAATTAAAAATAATAATAAAGAACACAAATTAAAATTAAACATTTTTCATGATGGTATAGCCAAAACCAAATCTGTATGAAAAGCTTATTGAAATAATGGTTTAGGACAAGATTGAGGACCAGAACAATTAAAACTAGGTAATTATTATTCATATATTACTGAAAAACCATTGAATATAGAAGAATTAAATTTAATTCAAGATATCAATTTCTCATTTTGAATAGATGAAAATAATGACAACAACGTAGATAATAAAGAATTGAAAGAATTCGAAATTAATGCTTTACGAAGATATAATGACGCTCAAATAAGAATCAGTTCATACCGCAGAAAACAAACCCCAATATTAACAAAAGATAAATCATTTTATTTAGAATATGTTCAAAACCCTAAAAATTCTAAACAAATGAGAGTAAAATTAAATCAATATGAAAAACGTACAAAGAAAAATCAATAAGTTAACGCGTGGTGATTTCATAGATGTGCAATGTTATAAATACAATGGTCATTTATATCGCCAATATGATGGTGTAAAAATAATTGATATCACCGATAAATATGTAATAGCTTTAATGTTAAAAACCAAAGTTGCTGAAGAAAACACAAACTGAGTAGTTAGTGAACCGACATTATTTTTATTTAGTAAACATCATTATTACAACGCAACAATTTTACTTAGAGATAATCAAAAATTTGTGTATATAAATTTGGCAACACCATTTTTTGTTGATAATAACAAAATCAAATATATTGATCTAGATCTAGATATTAAGACGTATAAAGAACACGAATTTACTGTTATTGACTGAACTGATTTAAGGGAAAATTTTATTAATATGAAATATCCAATGGAACTTGTTTATAAAATTTATGAGGAACTTGATTTTCTGTACTTAATGTACAATTCAAGAGAAGAAATTTTTAATGATGCATTTATCGACAGATACATTAACATACTGAGAAAAAATAAAGATATTTAGGCGAAAATTTCAAGCAAAATAATTAAAAAAAAGCAGTTTTCTGCTTTTTTTTAATTATATTCCTCTTCGTTTTGTTCGGTTACTAATTGTTCAAATAATTCACTTGATGAATAGTCTTGATATGCTGGCAGGTCAATGTCTAAATCATATTCAGTTATGTCGTTTTTATTTTTTTGGGCAAGTTTTGCCTCTAATAAAATTAAAAAGTTCAGCGCTTTATAAATTAATTCTTCTGAATCACTTTGTGTTAAATATTTATTTACATCTTGTGGCAATATTCATTTAGCATCAGTTAATTCACTTCGTTGATATTTTAACTCACCGGCTAAATAAAAACCTGGAAAGTAAACAACTGTTTTAAATTTACCATCTGGTAAATAGTATTCACTAGTAAGACGACCTTTTTTGAAAAAACCAACTTCAAGATTTGTTTCTTCTCTTAATTCTCTTCTTGCGGTTTCTAATTCAGTTTCGTCTCCTTCAACTCTTCCTTTTGGAAATCCTCAATGACCTTCTTTATGTTTAACAATCAAAACTTTCATTTCGTTATTTTGATCAAAGATAATTCCACCGCAAGATTTTACTGTTTTAGGCATATATACTCCTTGTTATAAACTACTTTAATTATAAAAAAACTAATCTTAAAACAAACTAAAAGTGCAATAAAACATCTAAAGCATTTTTTTATACTTCGAATTTTTGTAAATCTTACTACATTCGAAACATTTTTAAAAAAAATATTATTAAACAATTTAAATATTATTTTTTACATAAAGGTAGTGCTTTTTTCGAAAATTGTATTATATACAATTAAAGAAAAGTTTTTTGACATTAGAGAGTTATTTAACGGTATTTGATCATAAAAATACATTTAAATGTTTTTTTTATTATAATTGTTAACACTATGAATACATCTTTTTTATTATCAACAAATAACGCGCAAGCAACTACATCATTTTTTGACATAGCAAACTATGCGTCATACATCGCAGCATTTATTACAATTGTAATTGGAGTACCCCAATTAATTAAATTATTAAAGGATAAAAAAACAGGAAAAATCAGTTTTGTATCATTCTGAGTGTTTTTACTAGGATTAGTCTGTTGAGTAATTTATTCAGCAATAATGCCTGGCGACATGCTTTCGATAGCGATATCTAACACTTTATCATTAACTGTGTATTCGCTTACAATGTTTTTTTTATACAAGTATTCAAAATCACACTTTGCAACAGAAAAACAGTACAAGAAAACATTTATCATCGCAACAACAGTTATAATATTAGTCTTAATAGGATCGTGAATACTTTCGATATTAGGAATAATAAAAATAACACCAAGAATATCCAGCAAAATTGTTCAAACAATGATTGGATTAATTTTCCCAGCCTTCACTTGTTTAGCATTTATGCCACAAATTATTTTGAGCTTTGTTAAAAAAGATTTCAGTGGTGTAAGTATTTACATGTCAATATTATTCATGTTAAACAACATTTTATGAATAATGTTCTGAACAGCTCAATTACTTCTAGCGCAACAAAATAACGAACCTATTGTTTCATTTATCACAGCTTTAACGTGACAATCAGTGTCAATGGTTATCTTCACAACTCAAATGTGTTTCACATTGTACTATAGTCATAAACAAAACAAAAACAAAACAATTGAAAATCACTAATACGGTGATTTTTTTAACAAAACTAAATTTTTATAAAATATTCATTGACTTTTAGCCAATACCATTTACGTAGTACTGATTGTAGTATAATGTAACTTATAAAATTAAGGAGATAAAATGAACAAAGAAAACTTAAAACAAGATTTTTATGCCGAAGTCAATGCTGAATGATTGAAGCAAGCACAAATAAAATCTGATAGAGCAAGCACTAATGCTTTTGAAAATACTTCAGACGAAAACGAAAATATTGAAAAAGAAAATTTAGAAAAATGATCAAATGATTTGTCAACAGTTCCAAGTGATGATTCAAGACTTATTGAATTAGCTAAATTTTACAAAATGGTAAAAGACAAAAAGAAAAGGGAAGAACTTGGTGTTCAACCTATTTTAAAATATTTGAAAATGGTTGAAGATCTTCAATCATTTGAAGATTACTACAATAACTTTAAAGAACTTGCATTGCATAATTTTTATTCACCATTTTATTTAGATATTTCAACTGACTTTAAAGATTCTACTAAACAAGTATTATTTTTAGGTCACCCAGAAACAGTTTTACCAGTAAAAAATATGTATAAAGAGGAAGAACAAAAAACTAAACTTTATTCAGTGTATAACTCAATGATGAGTAAATTATTAAGCAAAATCGGTAAAACAAATGAACAGATTAAGGACATTCTAGATAAATCATACGCTTATGATATGAGTTTATGAGAACACACAATGGATCCAGAATACATGGCTGTATACACCAATTTTTATAATCCAATGTCAGTAGATGAAATTTATTCAAAAATTAAATCAGTACCATTTAAAAAAATCTTTTCAGAATTATTTGACTTAGACGTGACGGAAATTACTGTTACATATCCCGCTTTCATTGAAAAATATGATTCAATTCATACAACAGAAAATTGAGAAAACTTTAAGGCAAGATTATATTTAAACGTTATATCTCAATACTCACACTTATTAACAGATGAGATGAGAATTATTTCGGGAGAATATTCAAGATCAATTAATGGTGTGAAAGAAGCAACTAAATTCGATTTACATGCACAGAGATTTGCTTTATCCACATTCAGTATGGTTTACGGATTATTTTATGGAAAAACTTACTTTGGACCTAAAGCGAAAGCTGATGTAGAATCAATGGTTAAAAGTATGATCGAAATATACAAAGATAGATTATCAAAAAATGATTGATTAAAACAATCGACAAAAGAAAAAGCAATTGTGAAATTGAATCACATGATGATTTCAGTTGGGTACCCAGATGAAATCAATCCATATTATGATGAAATGAAAACAAAAACATACGAAGAAGGATCAAATATTTTAGATAATCATGTTGCATTTACAAAATTGAAAGTATTAGATCAATTAAAACAATACTTACAGCCAGTAAATAAAAAATTATGAGGTATGTCACCTGCATTAGTTAATGCTTACTTTTCACCTTCACAAAACAAAATTGTTTTCCCAGCAGCTATTTTACAAAAACCATTCTACTCATTGAACCAATCTTCATCAGAAAACTTTGGTGGAATAGGTGCTGTTATTGCTCACGAAATTTCACACGCATTTGATAATAATGGCTCACAATTCGATGAATTAGGAAACATGAATAATTGATGAGATAAAGAAGATTTTGAAAAATTCCAACAATTAACTCAATTAATGATTGAACAATTTGATCAAAGAGAAACAGAATTCGGTCCATGTAATGGTAAATTGGTGGTTTCTGAAAATATTGCTGATAATGGTGGTGTTTCATGTGCTTATGAAGCCGCTAAATTACGTGATGATTTTGATGGTAAGAAATTTATGATTAACTTTGCAATCATTTGAAGAAACAAAGCAAGAGAAGAATTTGGTAAATTACTATTAATGTCAGACGTTCACGCTCCTGCTAAATTACGTGCTAATGTTCAAATTGCTAATATGGATGATTTTTACAAATATTTTGAAGTTACAGAAAAAGATGCAATGTATATTGCCCCTGAAAAACGTGTAAAAATTTGATAATAAAAATCCCTTGCGGGATTTTTTATTTTATTAAAATGTTTTTAAATGCTTCAACGTAAGCGTCTACTTTTGCTTTTAATTTTGGATCTTGTTCACATTTTTGTTTAAGTTCTTCAGAAGTAAAGTTTTCTCTTAATAAATTTACCAGGTTTGATGCAGCAAGCTCTGTTAATTTAAAATTTTTAATTTTTGTATTTTTAATATCAGTTATCGCTTGTAAATCTTTTTCAGTTGGTTCGTCTGGTAATTCATTGATTTTTTTAACATTTAAAAATGTTGTAGCTGTTTTAGTATCTGTTGGATTTGCAACGGTGTTTAAAAACTTATCTTTATTATCATTTATAAGTTGCATTGCCATACCTGATTCTAGCATTGTGTTAATGTCGTTCATTTGTTTTTCAGTAAACTCTACTGTGTTGTTATTGTTTTCATCTAAGAATAAGTTTGGTACTTGTCCAAATTTATCAACTAATTCTCCATTTTCACCAGCAGCTATTGTTTTAACAACTTCGATATTACCCGCAAGTCCATGATATTTTCCAAAAGATAATACATTTACTAATTTGTTAACAATATTTTTTGAAAAGTCTCCATTTTTTTCTGGTACTACTGCAGCTAAATCAGCAGTAAAAGTCGCGATTGGAATAAATGCAACTGTAGAAACGGTCATTCCTAAAAATCTACTTAAAAATCTAATTTTTTTAGATTGTTTTGCTGAAATTTTCTTAGCAATTCTTTTGAATAAAACGTGATATAAAATAGATCAAACTATTGATAATATTAATATGATTGCCAATGCATATGCTGAGAATAATAGCCCAACTAAAGCATCAATATTCAAATCTTTTAATTCAAATGTTGTTTTAATAATCTCTATTATTTGTCTTGAAATTACTCCATATGTTAAGGCAGCAATTATGCTAGCTGCAAACGTGCTGACTAAAATTGTGATTGCATAATTTGTTTTTCTCAGAAAACCGAACAATGCACCAAGAGCTAAAAAGATTAGAAAAATTATTATTGGTAAAAATTCCATATTATTCTCCTTCTCCAATTAATATTAAATTTGGTTCTCTTTGTCATGGGTTTTTTTGATTTATATGATCTAAAAATAATTTACCTTGTAAATGATCATATTCGTGCTGCATAACAATTGCTATATATCCTTTCACATCATATACAACTTTTTTCTTTTGAAAGTAAGAATATGCTTCCACAATAACTCTGTTGTATCTTTTCACATATCCTTCTTGATTTTTTCAACTCTCTCTTACTGATAAACATCCCTCTCCAATATTGATTGCCACCTTGGCTTCTGAATGACCTATTAATTTTGGGTTCACAAGTGCATCTCTAAATACTACATTACCTTCTTCATCTGGTACATTAATGTAAAAAATATTTTTCAATATACCGTATTGAACCGCAGCTACACCAACTCCCGCTCTGAATTTAGATCCTTCTTTTTGCGAATCATCAATATGATAAATCATTTTATGAATCAAATCTTCATCATCTTTAGTAAGAGGTATTGGAACATCTTTTGATTTTTCTCTTAATACCTTTTCAGGTAATTTTGTTAATTTTATTTCGTACATGTATTTATTATAAACTAATATGAAAAAAATGTAATTTTATTACATCATGGCATTTTAATAAATACACTCTTAACTTATTACTTGTGTATAATTGTTTTATGTTAAGAATTACATCAGGAAAATACAGAAATATTAGAATTGAACAACCAGACAAAGCAATCACAAGAGCATCAAGTGAAAAACTCAGGGAAGCAGTATTTTCAAGTATTGCTTTTGATCTTGAAAATACTGTTTTTTTAGATCTTTTTTCAGGTAGCGGCGCTTTTGGTTTTGAAGCAATCAGTAGAGGTTGCAAAAAAGCAATAATGGTTGAAAAAAATAAACAAGCATACAAAATCATTTTATTAAATAAATTGAAAATAAAAGATTCAAATATCAGTACTTTTAATGCGGACGCACTAAGTTTTTTATTCAAATATAAGGGGGAACCTTTAGACTTTATTTTTATTGATCCGCCATACAATCAATTTCACTTATATGATGAGTGTATGCAACAATTATTTTTGTTAAAACTTATTCATAAAAATTCAGTTATTATTACTGAATCAGATCAATTAATCGAATCAATAAATAATTACACAAATTACAAAACTAAAAAATATGGTATTTCGTTTTTACAGTATTGAAACGTAAATATATCTAAATAAGATAGTTTTTTTGTAATTTACACAAGATTTAAATATAATTTAAATTAACAAATTAAGGAGAAAGTATGTACGATAAAAAAATTATTATTTTTACAGGACCTTCTGGAGTAGGGAAGGGAACAGTAGAAAAACATTTATTTAAAGATATAGCATTAAAGTTGAAATTGTCAGTGTCTGCAACAACCAGACAACCTAGAAACGGTGAAGAAGATGGAATTCATTATTATTTCATTTCGAAAGAAGAATTTGAACAACACATTGCTCAAAATAATTTATTAGAGTATTCACATCATTTCAATAATTATTACGGAACATTATTCAGTGAACTAGACAGAATTTCAAGTGAAGGATATATTCCATTTTTAGAAGTTGAAACCAATGGAGCATTACAAATTTTAAATAACTATAAAGAAAACAATATTGAAGGAAAAATCATTTCAATATTTGTGATGCCTCCATCATATAAAGAATTAAAAAGAAGAATTACTGAACGTGGTTCAGAAACTCCCGAAACTATTGAACTGAGAATGGAAAAAGCATTTGATGAAATTATGCACGCCAGTTTCTTTCAATACACTGTTATTAACGAAACAGTTGAAGATGCTTATAAACAAATTAAAGCTATCATTGAGAAGGAATTCAATTTATAATGCCATTACAAATACGTTTCAGTAGCAACATAGGAAGCGTCAGAAATGAAAATCAAGACTATGCTGGTTATTACCAAAAACAAAACCTAATTTTAGGTGTTGTTTGTGATGGCATGGGTGGACATAATAATGGTTCAATAGCTTCTAAAACTGCTGTTGAAACATTGATTGAGCACTTTAAAACAACAGATATCGAAACATACAAATCTACTGATAAAAAATTGATTCAAAATTGATTTAATGAAGGAATTTACAAAATTGATAAAAAAATGAAAGAGTTGGTCTTAGAGGACGAAAACAATGCGGACATGGGTACCACATTGATTACTTTTTTATATTTTATTGAAGAAGAAGAAACATACGTATTTAACATCGGCGACTCAAGAGCTTATTTATATAATGGGTTTTTACACCAGATTTCTCAAGATCAAAATGTCATGAATTACTTTATTAACGAAGAAAATATGAATCCTGAAACAGCGGGCAAAATTATTGGCTGAGATAGATTAACAAGTTCATTAGGACCGAATAAAACTAAAAATATTGACACTTTTGTAATTCATAAAGATTCAAAAATCAAAAAATTGATTTTAACAACAGATGGGTTGCACACATTTGTACCTAAGCCGATTTTTGAATACATACTGCAACAAAAAAATACTTCTTTGGCTGAAAAAATAGAATTACTTCTACAAAAAGCTATTGAATTGAAATCAAATGATAATTTAACATGTTTAATCATGGAGGTTGAATAATGATGTTGCCTAAACTAGAATCGCGTTATCAAATTTTAGATAAAAATCTTGGTTCAGGTGGTATGGGTCAAGTGTGAAAATGTCGGGATACAATGACAGATAAAATTGTTGCTATCAAAGTTTTAAGGGCGGATACTAGCGAAACTGAAAAAAAACGTTTTTTCAATGAGATTGATTCATTGAAAAAAATTAGATCAGATTTTGTTTCTAAATACTATGATGCGTATGTTGATAAAAACGAACAATGAATTGTTATGGAATACGTTAAGGGTCCAACTTTAAAAAGATGAATTGACAGCACAAGTAGTTTAAATTTACATGTTGCAATAAATTACGCAAAAAGTATAGCGCTGGCATTGAGTGATATTCATAAAGCCAATATTATTCATAGAGATTTAAAAAGTTCAAACATTATTATTACTGAAACTAGTGATATTAAAATTATTGATTTTGGTATAGCATTAGGTGAAAATTCATTGAGACATACAATGGATGGAAAAGTAGTTGGTTCACCTGAATATTTAGCACCTGAATTATTAAAAAATTCAGAACCGCCTTCAATTCAAAGCGATATATACTCGTTGGGTATATTATTATACGAAATGATTGAAGGTCATACACCTTTTGCGGGCGGAAATATAAACGTGGTTATATCTAAACATTTGAATCAAAAAGTTCCCAACCTATCAACATTAAATCAATTAGTACCTCAATCAGTTCAAAATATTATTAATAAATGTACAGCCAAAAACCCTCGTGATCGTTATGAAGACATGATTGCACTTTATAATGATCTGAAAACATGTTTAGACAAAAATAGAATATTAGATAAACCGAGTGTACCAGGTAAAAAACAACGTAAAAGTCTCATAGATTTGAGTGAAAACAAAAGTTTTACTCTTTCATTAATTATTATTGGGTCAGTATTAATTACAATCGTAATCATACTTCTTTGTTTAAAATTAGCGGGAATTTTATAGCATGTTAAGAGGTAAAATTATAAAATCATTAGCTGGTTTTTATTACATTAAAACTACTGATGGCAAAATTCATACTACTCGCGGTGGTGGAAAGTTAAGACTCTTGGATATCACTCCAACCGTAGGTGATTATGTACATTTTGAAAGTGATGGTTTAATACATAAAATCGATCCCAGACGTAATTCTTTTATACGCCCAAAAATAGTAAATGTAGATCAAGCAATCGTTGTAAGTTCGTTGGTTGAGCCTAATTTTTCATCTTCTTTGGTTGATAAATTCTTATTAATTATTGAGTCAAAAGAAGTTGAACCCATTATCGTGTTAACAAAAAAAGATTTAACAACAAAAACATATAAAGACTATTATTCACAACAAGGTTATAAGGTTTTTGAAATTGACTACTCCGATCATACTTCATATGCTGAATTGGAAAATATTTTTAAAAATAAAACGAGTTTTTTAGTGGGTCAAACCGGAGTTGGTAAAACAACTTTAATTAATCATTTAGCTAAAACAAATTTTGAAACACAACAAATTTCAAAAGCTCTAAATAGGGGTAAACATACTACAAGAGAAGTGTCATTAATTGATTTTAATGAAGGCGAAATCATTGATACACCAGGCTTTTCTTCATTTGATTTTGATATTGATATAGACAACATTTCAATAGCATACAAAACATTCAGAGAAAACGCTGTGGATTGTAAATTTAGAAATTGTAAACATTTCCAAGAAAAAGAAGAAAATTGCAAAATCAAACAATTAGTGACTCAAAATAAAATACCTAAAGAACGCTATGATAATTATTTGATGTTCTTGAATCAATTAATGAATAAATAACAATAATTATCCAATCACTGAATATTTTTTATTAATAAAAAAGAGAGCACACTCTCTTTTTTTTTGATCATTTTTTTATGATATGGCAGAGGATACAGGATTCGAACCTGTAACGAAGGGTTTGGAGTCCTTAGTTTTGCCGTTAAACTAATCCTCTTTTATTATTTTGCTACTTTAAAATAACAAACGTCGCCATCTTTCATAATGTAATTTTTTCCTTCTAAATGCATTTTACCAGATTCATGAGCTTGTTTTTCACCGCCGCAATCAACATAGTCTTCGTATGATATAACTTCAGCTTTGACAAATTTTTTCTCAAAATCAGTGTGAATAATTCCGGCACATTCAGCAGCATTCATTCCGTTTTTAAATACTCATGCTCTAACTTCAATAACACCTGCTGTAAAATATGTAGATTGATCTAAAAGATAAAAACTTTTTTGAATTAAATTATCTAAACCACTTTGAGTTAAGTTATACTCAGCTAAAAACTCTTTCTTTTCATAGTCTTCAAATTTTGATAATTCGTATTCAAGTGAAACACATATTGGAATTAAAATATCATTTGTTTTATCTAAAAATTCTTTTAAAGTTTTGTAATGTTGATTTTTTTCAATGTTTTCTAAATCGGATTGTTTCAGATTAGCAACATAAATAATTGGTTTGGCTGACAATAACTGTCATGATTTTATCATCACTTTCTCGTCGTCCGTTAATTCGACTTCACGTGCTGATTTTTCTTCTTCCAAGAATTGCTTAACACGTTGAGCAATTTCAAACTCTTTAATTAAATCTTTATCACCTGAGTTTTTAGCTCTTTTTCCAATTCTATTTATTACGTTATCAACAGTTTGCAAGTCTGCTAATATTAATTCTAAGTTGATAGTTTGTAAATCTGAAATAGGATCAATTTTATTGTGTACATGGACAATATTATTGTCTTCAAAACAACGCACAACGTGCACAATTGCATCAACTTCCCTAATGTTAGCTAAAAATTTATTCCCCAAACCTTCACCTTTTGAAGCACCTCTAACAAGACCTGCAATATCTACAAATGTAAAAGTTGCTGGAACAATTTTTTGCGTATTAGCTAATTTTGATAATACTTCTAAACGAGGATCATTCAATTTCACTATAGCCATATTAGGTTCAATTGTGGTGAATGCATAGTTACATGCTTCAGCTTCATTCAATGTCAATGCATTGAATAATGTACTTTTACCCACATTAGGTAATCCTACTATACCTGCTTTCATACTTTCTCCTTATTTATGATATTTTATATTGTTTTTTATTGCGTAAGCACGGTAAATTTGCTCAATCGCCATAACTCTAAATAATTGATGAGGAAATGTCATTTTTGAAAAATTAATTTGTTTTTCAAAATATGATTCAATAACACCATCTGAACCCCCAATAACAAAAGTTAGGTTATCAGTATTTGTGATTAAATCACTAAACGATACAGAGTCATATTGAGTACCATTTAGTGAAAAATAGTAAACAACTGAATTTTTGGGAATTTTTTTAAGAATCATTTCAGTTTCTTTTTTGATTCTTAATTCTTTGTTATTGTCTTTAATTTCTTTAATTTCAATTAAGTTGACATCTACAAAAAATTTTATTTTTTTTAAATATTGTTGATATAAAACTTCGTACTCTTTCGAAAGAGAACCAACCGCAATAATATTAAGCTTCATCTTTTTTTCTTCTCATATCTAGATAAAACATAAGCATTTGAATGTCAGCTGGGTTGATACCACTTATTCTTTGTGCTTGACCAATTGATGTTGGTCTGATTTTTGATAATTTTTCTCTTGCTTCGTGTGCTAAGTTTTCAACTTTAAAATAATCTAAATCTTCGGGCAATTTCAATGACTCAAGTCTTTTCATTTTTTGAGCTTGTGTAATTTGTTTTTCAATATATCCAAACAATCTAACATTAACCTTTAATTCATTTTTATATGGAAATTCGGCTTCAACAATGTCTTCCACATCTACATCTGGTCTTGCTAATAATTTTAAATAACTTAATCCATGTTCGACGTTATATTTTTTACCTAATTCTGAAGTTGAACCTACAAATTTTAATTTTAACTCTTCAATTTTATTTTGAATTAATTCATATTTTTGTTTTGTATTTAAATACTCAGATTCACTTATCATTTTATTGTTATAAGCATATTGATATAAACGCTGGTCAACGTTATCGTTTCTTAATAATAAACGGTATTCAGCACGTGAAGTAAGCATTCTATATGGTTCAGCAGTACCTTTTGTGACTAAGTCATCAATCAGCACCCCAATGTATGAATCTGAACGATCTAAATAAAGCATTTCGCTCTTGTCTAAGTAATTGGCCGCATTTATTCCAGCAATCAATCCTTGTGCAGCAGCTTCTTCATAACCGCTTGTTCCATTGGGCTGACCGGCAGAGAAAAATCCTTTAATTACTTTGGTTTCCAAGCTTCTTTTTAAATTCAATGGATTAATGGCATCATATTCAATTGCATAACCATATTTTTGCACACGTGCATTTTTAAGTCCGGGTATTGTTCTTATCATTTGATCTTGAACATCAACAGGCATTGATGTGGATAAACCATTGATATACATAATATCGCCTTTAGATGTTTCTGGTTCAAAGAAAATATGATGTCCGATTTTTTCTCTAAATCTTACAACTTTATCTTCAAAAGAAGGACAATAACGAGGTCCAGTACCCACAATTAGTCCTGAATACATACTTGATTTAGTTAAATTATTCAGTACTATTTCCTTGGTTTCTTCAGTGGTGTGTGTCATTCAACATGAAGTTTGTTTATCCAATTTCACGCCACTATGAGTTGAAAAGGAAAGTTCATTTTCTTCTAATACTTCTTCTTCAACTTGCGAAAAATCAATACTATCAGTATAAATACGACATGGTGTACCAGTTTTTAATCTTTGAATATTAAATCCATATTTTTTTAAATTAGCACTTAAATCAACACCTGTTCTTTGTCCGGCAGGACCGCTTTGTTCGATTTCATCACCTTGTAAAATGCGACTATTCATATAAACACCAGTTGTCATAATTACCGTATCAGCATTTATTTTGCCGTTTTTTTCAGTAATAACACCTTCAATAACATTAGATTCAGATATTAGTAAATCGCATACCATGTCTTCAATCAATGTTATGTTAGGATTTTTTAACATGTCTTGATAAATTATTTCACAATACTTGTCTTTATCTATTTGTGCTCTTAATGATCACACTGCAGGTCCTTTTGATGTATTTAGCATTTTAATTTGAATCATTGCTAAATCAGCAAAATAACCTTGCACGCCACCTAAAGCATCTATTTCACGAGTAATAATTCCTTTTGCAGACCCTCCTATAGATGGGTTACAAGGCATCATACCAAGTTTAGTCAAATCCAAGGTAATCAATGCTACTTTGAAATTTCTTTTTGAAAGGGCATAAGTGGCTTCAACTCCGGCGTGTCCGCCACCAATTACAATTGCATCAAATTTATTCATTGTTTTCATTTTTGATTTTTGCAAGAATAGTTTCAATACGTGAAGCTTTAGATTCAACTTCATCAATTGAAAAGACTAATTGAGGAACTTTTCTATGTCTTCAACTTCTCGCAACAACACTTCTTATAAAAGGAGTCATATTTTTTACTTTTTCAAAATAACGCGCTTGATCTTTAAATATGGTTATATAAACTTTTGCGTGCGAACCATCTCTTGACAATACAACATCATTGATTGAAACATTAGATGGATCAAAATCTTTTAATTCATACATGGCATTAGCTACTAATTGATTTAACAACGAAGTTTTTCTTTCATGATTAATAGAATTACTCATTATTCCTCCACTAATTTATCTTCATAGAATTTTAATGTGTCATCTACTTGTATGTCATCGAAATTTTTAACGTGTGTACCGAATTCAAATCCAGTATCAACTGATTTGGCTTCATTTTTTTCACGTTTCAATGAATCAATAACACCTTCGTAAATTAATTTATTTTTTCTAAATACTTTAACTTTTGAATTGGCTTTAACTTTCCCGCTTACAACTTTTGAACCAGCGATATTACCAACTTTTGAATAGAAGAATATTTGTAATATAATAGCTTCTGCAATTTCAATTTCTTCATACACAGGTTCTTTTAAACCTTTTAATTTAGCTTCTAATTCTTCTACAATTTTATAAATAACGTTGTAGTTTTTGAATTGTACTTGTTTGCTTTCAGCGTAAGATTTAACCGATTCATTTATATTGATATTAAATCCATAAATAATTGCATCACATGTACTTGCTAAAGATACATCGGCTTTAGTAACATCACCATTGGTGGCTCTAATAACATTAACAATTGCTTCTTCATTTTCTAATGTACTAATTTTGTTTTTCAATGCTTCAGCAGTACCTTGTACGTCTGATTTAATAATTACATTGATTACTTTAACATCTTCAGGTATATTAGTTTGAATGTTTTTTTCATTTAATTCTTTTTGTTTGTCTAGGAATTTTTTTTCCTCTGCTAATTTTTTAGCAAATTTTTCATCACTTATACCAATAAATTTGTCTCCACTTTGTGGGTTGGAATTTAATCCAGTAATAACACATGGCATACCTGGGGTTGCCTTTTCAATATCATTACCTTCAGTATCTGTTAATGAACGAATTTTTCCATATTGCGAACCCGCAACAATAAAATCACGTGGTAATAAAGTACCATTTTCAACAATTAACGTTGCAACAACTCCCTTACCTTTATCTAAACGCGATTCAATAATTGTACCAATAGCTTCTCGATCTGGCGCTGCTTTCAAATCTAATAATTCAGCTTGTAAAAAGATTGCTTCAAACAATTCAGAAATACCTTGGTTTTTTAAGGCTGAACCATAAACAAATTGAGTGTCTCCACCTCATTCTTCACATACAATGTCTGATTCAGATAATTGTGATTTAACTTTCTCAACATCAGTGTGTGGTTTGTCCATTTTATTCACAAATACGATAATTGGCACACCAGCCGCTTTTGAATGATCAATAGCTTCTTGTGTTTGAGGTTTAACACCATCATCAGCAGCAACAACTAATATAACAATATCTGTAACTCTTGCTCCACGTGAACGCATTTCAGTAAATGCTTCATGACCTGGTGTATCTAAAAATGTTATTTGTTTGTTATTGCATTGCACCTGATAAGCACCAGTATGTTGAGTAATACCTCCGAATTCAGTTGAAACAACATTGGCTTTTCTTATTTGATCAATCAATGTTGTTTTACCGTGATCAACGTGTCCCATAATAGTAACAATAGGGCTACGTGTAACTAGTCTGTCTTCATCAGTGTCCAGAATTAAAGAATCAACTACATTTTGAGCACTAACGTTGTCAGCTTTAACAAAGTCATATCCGAATTCAATACATAATTCAGCTATATCTTCCTCACTTAAAGAAGTATTAATAGCTTTCATTATTCCTTTTTTGAAAAAGTAAGTAATGATTTCAGTAGGACTTACTTTTATTGAATTACTGAATTCACCAATTGTCATTGCTCCTATAAAACGAAATACTCCGTCTTCAAGTTTTACTTCTGAGTTTTTTAAATGTGTTTTAATATCTTTTAAATTTGATTTTCTTGTTTGTTTTTTAGCCATGCGCTTACCTCTTCCTTCATTTCTTCGTGTACTTTGTTTTCAATATTTGTTCTGAATGCTTTGTTCAATAGTTTCTTTTTGAAAAATATTTCAATTGTTTCTGCATTGTTCTTACAATAACCACCTCTACCGCCTAATTTGTGGTCAGGGTCAAATTTAATTTGATTATTTTTATCCTTTGCAAAACGAATTAATTCATTTTTTGGGTATGAATTACCCGTTACACTACATTTACGTAATGTTTGTTTTTTAATTTTCAAAATAAATTATTCTCATTCTGAATCATCTCAGTCAATGTCATCCACGTTGACTGATAAATCTTTATCTTCTTTAAAATCATTTAATTCTTGTTTAGCAATTTCTTTATAATCATTCATTGTTACTTTTGAGTATGGATCAGTATCATCTTTTTCATCTGAATCATTTTCAGTATTTGATTCGTATTCATCAATTTGTTTATATAGATCTTCCATATCTTGATCAAAATTCATATCAAAGTCTTTATCTTCAAATAATTTTGATTCAAAATCGTTCATATCTTCTGTATTAAACTCTGTGTGGAAATCTGCAATATCTTTATCAAATAATCCCGATAAATCAATCAATTGATTATCGTATGATTTACGTGATTTATTTTGTTTATTTGTATTGAATCTTAATTTTCTTCCTTGTTCTAGTTCTTCAACTTCAGTAGGAGTAACATTACCATTTCATTCGTATTCTAAACCTTGCTTTTCGGCAAGTTTTTGTCCAACTACATTGATTTTAGCTCCAGTTAATTCAACTGCTAACATAACATTAATTCCTCGTTGACCAATAGCTAATGTGTGTTGTGACTCGGGTACTACTACATCAAATGCTGGTTGTTTTTCAGTTGATTTATTTGCTTTGTAAATAACATCAATAACTTTCGATGGTGCAATAGCATTCATGATAAATGTTTTTATGTCATCTGAATACTCAACAACTTCAATTTTTTCTCCGCCATGTAAAGCTTCAATATTTTGAATCCGCATGCTATCTTTACCAATAATTGATCCTAATACATCGTTTGTGAATCCTTCTGATGCTTTAACTGCAACTTTACTTCTTTCTCCAATCATTCTCGCAATTTTAACAACTTCAATTTGTCCATCAGCAATTTCAGGAATTTCTGATTTCAATGTTTTTTCTAATAAAATTGCAGCTGATGAACTTACGATAATTTGTGCAGCTTTTGAATCTTCCATAACTTCTTCGATAACAACATCTACATAACTTCCAATACTTGGCATATTTTTAGCAAATGCTTTATTGTGCGGCATAAATGCGTCAACGGCATTATTTTCTAAATTAAATAAAAACCCTTTAGGTAATTTAGAAACAAATTTAGCTCTAACGATTTCACCGATTTTTGTACTGTAAACTTCATATATTCTTTGTTTTTCAAATTCTCTTGTTAATTGATTAAATTGTGACAAAATTTGACTGTGAACTCTTTTTGGGAATTTTTCAAAAAGCACTTCTTCAGCAATGTTATCTTCTAATTCAATGTTTGGGTCGATTTTTCTAGCATCGGTTAATGTAATTTCAATACTTGGACTAAATGCGTCTTTTTCATCGTCTGTTTGGGGATCTTCAACAACCATTTTAGTGTGGTTAATAACTTTGAAATTGCTTTTTTCTTCATCGAAAATAAATTCAAGTTCTGCATCGGGATCGAATTTTTCAAAAACTTTTCTTATTGTTGTTTCAAGCATTTCTTTAATTTTAGGAATAGGTATTCCTTTAATTTGTGATAAGTTGTATATTTCTTCAAAAAAATTATTTTCCATATTTATTACTGTTAAAACAGTTCCTTTTCTATTTTTTTAATATTTT
This sequence comes from Mycoplasma phocoenae, assembly GCF_012934855.1. Taxonomy (GTDB): domain Bacteria; phylum Bacillota_I; class Bacilli_A; order Mycoplasmatales; family Metamycoplasmataceae; genus Metamycoplasma; species Metamycoplasma phocoenae. Next base: position 227,552 of record NZ_CP051481.1, on the reverse strand, counting down.
CTTTTGCAATTGTAATTTTTTGCATTCTTCCTTTGTTATTTTTAATTCCGTACAATTCATTAGTGCGATTTTCTAAAAATTTAATAACGATTTCATATTCTTCATTGTATGGTTTATTTAAAAACAATCTGATTTTTTGATCTATGTAACCATTTAAATCTTCATATTTCAATTCTATGTCGCAACCTTGTGAATGAATATCTAAACAATATTCGCCAAAATCACCCTCTCCATCAATAAATCCATTGATATCGTTTGTTCAATTTTGTACTTCATCAAAATTATGAACATTGATTTCAATGCTCAAAATTTTGTTTCCTTCAATGACTTCTCATGAACATTTGTTAACAATATTAGAATACTTTGCCTTTATCTTTTGTGTTAAATCCATATAACCTCCATGTAAAAAGGTTGCCTGAATGGCAACCCTTTTTTTTATTATTCAGGCTGTTTTTATTATACACTTTTAAAGCTAAAATTGTGTAAAAACAGCTTTTAATCCCGAAAAACAATTTAAAACAAACTAATTCTATTATCTTCATCCAATTCATCGAAAATACCTAGATCTCTCATGAATTGTAGAATTCTTGAATTTATTTTTGTTCTTTTGGTTAAATCTTCTATCGATAAGAAATGGTGTTCATTTCTTGCTTCAACAATAGAATCAGCAACTTGTTGCCCCATTGATTCAAGTACATTAAATGGTGGTATTAACGCGTTGTTTTTATAATCTATTTGTCATCTAGAAGCAAGGGATTCATTAATTGAAACATTTTTGATTTTAAAGCCTCTTGCATATAATTCTTGTGCAATTTCCAAAGATTGAATAATTGCCTTATCCTTTACCGTTGCAGCTCTACCTTTAGCTTTCAATTCTATTATTTTATCATCGACTGAGCTTTTACCACTACTCATTGCTTTAATGTCAAAATCATTTGATCTAGTTGTAAAAAATGTTGCATAGTATTCTAATGGATAATAAACTTTAAATCATGCAATCCTTCAAGCCATAATAACATATGCTGTTGCGTGAGCTTTAGGAAACATATATTTAATTTTTTTCAATGATTCAATATATCATCTTGGCACATTATGATCGACCAACATTTGCTCTTCTTCAGAGGTCAATCCTTTTCCTTTACGCACTTTTTCCATGATTTTAAAACTTAATAAAGAATCCACGCCTTTAGCTATTAAAGCTTGCATAATGTCATCTCTACAGCATACTAGTTGCGATAAATCCAGATTCATATTTTTGATTAAATCTTCAGCATTACCTGTTCAAACATCAGTACCATGACTTAAACCAGATAAAGAAATTAAATCTGAAAATTTTTTAACTTTGTAACTGTGTAACATTCGTCTGACAAATTGAGTTCCGAATTCAGGAATACCTTTAGCACCAGTTCTTTCGTCAATTTGTTCAGGTTTAATTCCTATTGCATTTGAATTTGAAAACAATTCAATAACATTAGGATCACTTTTTGGTATTGATTTAGGATCTATATTTGTTAATTCTTGCAGCATTTTAATAGCCGTTGGATCATCGTGTCCTAGTAAATCTAATTTCAATACGTTGTCATGAATACTTGTAAAATCAAAGTGTGTCGTTTTTCAAGCGCTGTTCGTGTCATTGGCCGGGTAGTTTATTGGTGTAAAATCTTCAACATCATACTCTTTTGGAATAATAATAATTCCTCCGGGGTGTTGTCCTGTAGTTCTTTTAACACCTGTGGATTTACTTGCTAAAAATTCTAAATAGGCATTTGAAAAACCTTTTTCTCCTTCTGGTGTTATAGCTTCATTGTATTTTTTTGCAAAACCATACGCTGTTTTATCAGCTATAGTAGAAATTGTTCCAGCTCTAAATGCGTGTGTGTCACCAAATATTTCTTTTACATAATTATGAATAGTTGCTTGATACTCACCCGAAAAATTTAAATCGATATCAGGGACTTTATCAGCATTAAATCCTAAGAAAGTTTCAAACGGTATAGAATGTCCGTCTTTAATTAATTCATTGTTACATTTTGGACAATTTTTATTTGGTAAATCTCACCCACTAGATATTTCCGGAGTAGAATCAAACATTTCCAAATACTTGCAATTAGAACATAAATAATGGGGGTTTAATGGGTTGACTTCAGTAATACCAGCTAAATTTGCAACTAATGATGATCCTACAGAACCACGACTTCCAACTAAGTAGCCATCATCAGCACTTGCTTTAACTAACTTGTGACTGATTCAATAAATTACTGAATATCCATATTTAATAATGGGTGTTAACTCAGTATCAATTCTTTTTTTAATAATATTCGGTAGTTCATCGCCGTATCTTTGTTTAGCTGTTTCATATACTAGATTAGTTAATTTTTCTGAACTATCGTCAAATGTAGGAACATATAAAGAATCTTTAATAACTTGAACATTTTCAATTTGTTCAGCAATCTTATGAGTGTTTTCCACAACAATTTCATAAACTAATTGATCGTCATTTAAAAATTTAAATTCTTCAATCATCTCTTCTGTGGTTTTTAAATCTAATAATGGATAGTTTTCTAAATTTTTATCTTTATAATCATGTAGTCAATGTTTAGCACCACCCACTCCATCTGCAAAAAAGTACAAATTATGAATGTTTTTTTCTACTGGGTCTATATACCTCGCATCAGAAACTGCCACCAAAGTTTTATTGTATTTATTAGCTAATTCAATTACAAAATGATACATGCTTTTTAAGTCATCTTCATTAACTGTACCTCGAGCAATTAAATGTTTAAAACTTGATATAGGTGGTAATTCAATGTAATCATAAATTTGAATATCTTCTTCAATATCTTCAGTTCTCGAAGTCATTACTTTATCTCAGAAATTTGATTTGTGCGTAGCAGTACCAATAAGTAAATTGGATGAATTATTTAAATCTTCAATAAATACTTTTAGCCCATTGTAGTAATCATCAGTACTGGCTTTGGAAATGATCTTGAATAATTCTTTTAATCCTGTTTGATTTTTCGCTAGTATTCTAGCTTCGTTCGAGAATTTTTTAGCATAATATTTATCATTCATCCAAGTATTTAATTGAATAGTGTTAGTAATGTTTAAATCTCTTTCTAATTTAAGCATCATTTTCATTCAGACACCAGATAAAACTTTAGCATCTTGATCTGCCCGGTGAGCTTTTGAATCATCATAAAAAATATCAAATTTTTTCGAAATTGCAGATAATCTAAAACGTTTTATATCGGGGAACAATAATCTAGATATATTCAATGTATCCAATGTAGGTGTTTTGGCATTTTGAATATTATATCTTCTGAATAACTCTTTAGTAAATCCAAAATCAAACTTAGCGTTATGGGCTACAGCTATACCTTGTGATAGTATTTCTTTTATTTTATATGCCGCTTGTTCTAAAGATATTCCTTTTTCATCCAAATCTTCATTAGTAATTTTAGTAAAATTTGTGGTTCATGTTGAAATTGGTTTTCTTGGTTTAACAAAGAATTGATGAGTTTCAATTATTTGACCATGTTCAACAATAACGGCACCAAACTCAATGATGTCATTGTAAATCGGACTTAAGCCTGATGTTTCCAAGTCGAATACAACGTATTTTTTGTCTTTTAATTCACATTCTTCAAAATCAAACATTACGTCATTTGATTTAGAAATGACACTAACCGTAGCTCCATAAATAGGTTTTACTGAACTTTTTTTAGCTGCGTTATAAAATTCTGGGAATCCTTGCACACCATCGGTATCAGTCAACGCAATCGCTTCATAACCTAAATCTTCAGCTGCTGCCAAATATTCTTTTGGAGAAACGACTCCGTCTTGTGTTGACATGTTACTTCTCAATGCTAATTCGATTCTTTTTTTAGGACTGTTATCTTTTTTATTTCTTCACAGTTTTTCAGTTTTTTCAATTAATTTGGCTTTAAAAACGTTTGTTTGTAAATAATTATCCATTTCAGTCGACCCAAACACTCGAACAAAATCCCCATTTTTAAATTCCACCGAATCAGGATTAATTTGTTTGACTATTTTCGCTTCAGTGAAATCGCTTATTATAAATTGAAGTATAGAAAAATCTTCTTTAATTTGACGGTGTTCTAAATTAGTAATTTGTCCTTTAATAACTAAGTTAGTTTCATATGTATAATCAACGTCTTTTAATAAAATTTCTTTTGCATCTTTTGAATATTTACGTTTGACACCGCTACTAACAACTGGAGTATTCACTTCTGTATTTTGTTTATAATTGATAATATTTTTTGCTGCATTTAAATGAGCCTGTTTAAATTCTTTATGTATTTTATATAAATCTTTTTCAGTTAATTGAAGAGCTATTTTAATATTTTGATATCCTACTTTTTCCAAGGTATCAACTAATGTTTTTTTATTTTTTTCACATGATTCCAGTATGTCTTTGATTGCGTGTTTTAAAACAAGAGTGTTGCCTTCTATTAATTCAACATCTTTTTTATTGATTCTTGATACAAAAGATAATAATTCAGGTTCATGAATACTTAATCCAAAAACTAAATAATCAAAAATAGTTTCAGCATCTAATTTTGAAAATCTCACTTTAATGTTGAATTTTAACGGGTTAGGGAATCTTTTTGTAGCAAAAACAAATGATTTAAACTTATCAATATTAATGTGATGATCAAACGTTAAATCTATTTCTAATAAATTTTGTTGAGTAATAAATTCTGAACGAGTGATTTCAAAATGCGAAAAATCACTATCAAGTTTAAAATTGATTTTTTCACAAAATTTTTCAAAAACACTTTTCATAAGTTACTCCTTTTTTTAAATAAAAGCTATTATTAATATTAATCAAATTGATATACTTGCAGCACTATCAAAACGATCCATTATTCCGCCATGACCATTAATCAAGTTACTAAAATCTTTTATTTTAAAATTACGTTTTAACGCTGAAAATCATAAATCACCGCATATTGCTAATGGTGGTAATACAAAAGCAGCAAGAACACATTGAATAATGTTATCGAAAATTAATGTACTTGTTTCTTTTGTTCAAAAATACATCGCATAACCAAATATAAAAATGGCTACAATACTCAATGTTACTGAGAAAAACGCCCCTTCTCATGTTTTTTTAGGACTGATTTTAGGTGCTAAATTTTTTTTGATTATTTTTTTTCCAAAAAATTTCCCACCAAAATATCCACATGTGTCAACGAAAATTACAATTAATTCTAAGAATAACATCGCATAAAGACTGACAATATTTAATATAAACATAATTTTAAAAAACATTGGAATTATAAATATAGAAGCTATTATTAATAAATTTAATGTTGTTTTGTTATGTGGTTTGTTTAGTATTAAATTTATTAATACACCAGCACTGATTAATAACACTGGAATAGTAAAGTGTAAAAAAGATCAAAACATTGAATATTTGGTGTTGTCAATGTTAAATATATACACTTTTAAAATATCGGATAATTCAGCAGAATAAGGTGTATCAGTATTGAATATGTTTCACTCATTAAATAATGTATTGAGTGGCAATAATCAAATTGATAACACTCCAAGACCATACATAATTATTGAATAAATAGATTGTTTATGATGTTTTAAAATTGTTTCATATACAGTGTATATAGATAGTGCAAAATAAAAAGAAAACCCTATTGATCTTCCAGGCAACTTGCCAAAAAACGTTATACAAATTAAAGGGGTTAATACTAATAATAAAATTAATATTCCCTTAAGTCTTTGAATAACATTTTGCATGTTAGATAGTCATAAGGTCTTTTTCTTTTATTGCACTTAAATTATTGATATTTTCAATACTTTTGTCTATGTTTTTTTGAATAACATCTAAATATTGTTTTGAAATATCTTCACTTAGTTCTTTATCATTTTTAATGTTTTTATTGATATCTTGACGTATTTGTCTGATTCCAACTCTTGCCTGTTCAGTATATGTATTTAATTGTTTAACCATTTCTTTACGTTTATCAGTAGTCATTGATGGGAATGATAATCTTATTTGGTTACCTTCGTTTGAAATACTGATTGGTAAGTTTTGATCTTTAATTGCTTTTTCAATTTCTTTAATTGAACCCATATCATATGGTTTAACCAACAGTTGAAGTGCACTTGCGGTTCCGATTGATGCAATCTCTTCAATAGTCATTTCTTGATCGTAATAATTTAATTTAATTTTATTTATTAAATTTGGATTTGCTCTTCCTACTGCTATTTTATTCATTTGGTTTTTGAAGTTTTCAATAACTTTTTCAGAACCTTCTTCTAAATCCATTAAATATAAATCTAATTCCATATTTATCTCCTATTATTTATGAACTCTTGTATGTTTTATTGAACCATCGATTGCTTTCAATAAAGATTTTTCTTCATTGATGTTAAAAATCATCAAGTCAATATTATTTTGTTTCGCCATAGACACGGCGGTTTGATCCATTACTGTTAAATTTTTCTCTAATATTTCATCGTAAGATATTGAATCAAAACGTTTTGCATTTGGGTTATTTTTAGGATCTGAATCATAAATCCCGTCGACATTATTTTTACCCATTAAAATTGCTTCAGCACCAATTTCTGATGCAAATAATGTTGAAGCAGTGTCGGTTGTAAAAAATGGTCTACCAGTTCCACCAGCGAAAATAACAACTTCACCATCTGCTAAATATTTTTTAGCTTTTTCATTGATATATGTTTCACAAATTTTGGGATCCGATGATAATGATGAAAGTACACGACATCCTAATCCTTCATTTTCGAATCCTGATTGCAGTGCTAATGCATTCATAGTTGTAGCTAACATTCCGATGTAGTCAGCTCTAACACGGCTTATTCCATTCTTTTCCGCGCTTGTTCCTCTTCAGAAATTTCCACCACCAACAACAATTGCAACTTGAGTTCCTTTTTTGATTATTTCTTTTAATTGTGTGGCGAATGTTTTAACTAATTCATAATCAATTGCTAATGATTTACTTTTATTAGCTAATCCTTCTCCGGAAAGTTTAATTAATACTTTTTTATACTTCATAAAGTCCCCATTCTACTTTTATGTATATGAATTTTACCAATTTAATGTCTAATATAAAGCCATTATTGTTTTTTTATTAATCAGACACCTTTTGATGTATCTCTATTAACTTTTTTTTACCTTTTTTAACAGCATCAAATGCACCAGACCTAGTCATTGCTAATTCTGTTCCGATTTCGCTAAATGACAAATCTTCATACAATCTTAAGTACAAAGCTTGTTTTTGCGATTGCGGTAATAAATCTTTATATTTTTCGTAAAGTTGTGAAATGAATTCCATTTCTTCTAGTGGATTGTTAAAATTATTCATCACTTAGTCCTTTGGTTAGAGCATAGATAAATTGATCTAAATCAAACTCGGCTAAATCTTCTAACTTTTCACCTAATCCAATGTATTTAACATTTAAACCAATCTCGTCTCTTATTGTTAAGACGATACCACCTTTTGATGTTCCATCCATTTTAGTTAGTACTATTCCAGAAAGTTTTGTAACTTCACCAAATAATTTTGCTTGATTGACACCGTTTTGACCTGTTGTAGCATCAATAACAAGTAGTGACTCATGTGGAGCATCTTCGATTTTGCTGGAAATTATTTTATTCAGTTTACCCAATTCATTCATTAGATTAACTTTGTTTTGCAATCTACCTGCAGTATCGATCAATAACACATCATAATTGCCTTTAATTGCTTCATCACAAGCTCTAAAAGTTACTGCTGCAGGATCTGTTTCATTTGCAATTGGTTTAATCAAATCTACATTAGTTCTTTGAGCTCAAACTTCCAATTGTTCTACTGCCGCTGCTCTAAACGTATCTGCCGCTGCTACTAAAACTTTTAAACCTTGTTTTTTTAAACTGTGTGCAATTTTGATTATTGAAGTAGTTTTACCAACCCCATTAACACCAACCATCAAAATAACATTCAGTCTATCTTTTTCAATATTCAAAGTTGTGTCAATAACTGAGTTGGCTGTATAAATTGTGAATAGCTTATCAGCTATAATTTCTTTGATTAATTTAGGGTCTTTAATATTTTCATTTTTTACTGCTTTTTTAATTTCGCTTATCATAACATCCACTAATTTCATACTGATATCACTCATAATCAAAATTTCTTCTAATTCTTCAAAATATTCTTCATCAATTTCGTTATATTGATTTTCTAAAGATTTAATCATTTCACTAAATGAATTATTTGATTTAGATAACCCCGCTACATATGTATCAATTTTCTTTTCTTTAATTAATTTTTCGGTAACTTTTCTTTCTTTTTGTTTTTCAATCTTATTTTCTATTGCTTCAACATTGTTGTTCGAACCAAAAACTCTATCTTTTAGACGCTTAAAAAAACCCATTTTCACCACCTTTATATAAATCACATTAATTATATATTAATATGCATTTATTACCAAAGTAAAAACGCAAACTTAACACAGTCTAATAAAAAAAATAGCACTAAGCGATTATAAACAAATCAAACAATTTAACTAAAAATATTTAAAAAGCTGTTTTTTTATGTCATTATTCAATACTTTGTTATTTTTTTAATTGATACTTACATTTAGTCGTATAATTAATTTATAAAACTATGAAAAATGGCAGCCCTTATGGGCTTTTAATTTTTACGAGGATAAAGAAGGGAAATTATATGTACGGAATTGTTTTTTATCTAAAAAAAGATATTCTTAAAAACGAATACCATAAAAACGACGATTATCATCAAGCCTATGAAGATGTAAGAAGTATTTTGAGACATTATGGTTTTCATTGATTATCAAACTGTGTTTACTATGCGAACACAAATAATAATTTAGCTAATGCTTATAGAGCAATTAGAAAATTAAAAGAGTTAGAATGATTCAGAAACGCTCTTGTAAGTTTTAATTTATTTAAAATGTCAGATTTTAGTGATTTTACAACTTTAATAAAAGAGGGTTGAGAGCCCGCGAGTGATACACCAATGATTTAATTAATAAATTGATGAAATTAAAAGATCGCCTCTACAAGCGATCTTTTAATTATTTAATTTCAATATTGTCTTTTTCACTTAATTCTTTTTTAATTGCTTCTTGTAATTCAGCAGATAATTTAGAAATATTGACTTGAACTTTCTCCCTATTTACACCAAATGCTTTCGGACTGAATAAAGTTACTGAATTTGGCAACTCTACTGAGCTGAATGCGTTGTTTGCGAAGGCTGAATTTTTGATTGATTCAACTCCTGTTAAATCAATATTTGCTAATTGATTACCAGCGAATACTGATTCGTTAATATGTTTTAATCCATTCAATGTAACTTCAGTTAATTCATTATTTGAAAAAGCACCTTGTTTAAGGGTTACATTTTTAGGTAATACAAGTTTTTTTATTTTGTTATTTTGGAATGCGTTTTCTTCAATTAACTCAAGTTTTGAAGAGTTTGCGAAAACTATTTCTTCAATATTTTGGTTTAAGAATGCACCTTTTTCAATTTTTTTAAGACTTGCAGGTAATATAACCTTCTTAATGTAAATAATGTTTGGAACATTTTTGACTAAATTAACTCCTGTTAAATCTTTACGTTCTTGGTCTGATAATTTTAATACTCTTGTAGCTTCTTTTGAAAACATAGCTTGGGTAATGATTTCTAATTTGTTATCCTTTGATAAATCCAATGTTTGTGTTTGTTTATTGTAATAAATTTGATTTCCTTTTTCATCTGGTTTGAAATATTTGGTTGCAGCATCATTTACTGTTTCACCACTATTACCACATGAAACTGCTACTAAAGGAGTAGCTATTGCTGTAATTGACATCAGTGATATCATGATTTTCTTTGTTATTATTTGCATTTATTAATTTTAACATATTCAAAACTAATAATATTTGATATATTTGGAAAAAATAGGAATTTATTTGATTAAATACGTACTTTAATTTTCTTTTTTTTATAACTTGTTTGACAATATATTAAAATATAAGTACAAAAAACACAAATAAATTATTCAATAAGATAGAGGATTAAATATGAAAAAAATAGTAGTAATTGGGCTTGGAAATGTAGGATTTACCTATGTAAACGTTTCTGTAGCTCGCGGAATAGAAGCAGAGTGAGTATTTATTGATAAAAATAAAGATTTATGTGACGCTCATGCACACGATTTTCAAGACATGGTTGCCGTTTTACCAAGAAACGGATCAACATTCCGCGCTGGTACATTTGCAGATGCTAAGGGCGCAGATATAGCTGTTGTTTGTGCATCAATTCCAGCTGGTAAAGATATGTCAGATCGTTTAGCATTGGCAGGAAAAAATGCTGAATTAATGAAATCATTTACAGAAGAATTAAAAAACGCTGGATTCAAAGGTGTATTTATTGTGGCTGCCAACCCTTGTGATGTTATGGCTGCTGCAATCCATTACGCCGGAAATTACCCATTCAAAAAAGTTATTTCAGCCGGTACAACACTTGATTCAGCTAGAATGAAAAAATTTATCGCTCAAAGATTCAACATTGCTGCCGATTCAGTAAATGTTAGTGTTCTTGGAGAACACGGGGGTTCAGCATTTGTGGCTTGAAGTCAAGCAAAAATTGGTGACATCAACTTCAAAAACATCTTAAAAACAAAACGTATTAAAAAAGATGAATTAGACGAACTTGAAGTAAAAATGAAAAAAGAAGGATTCTATATTTGAGAACGTAAGGGTAACACTCAATTCGGTATTGCGACATCGTTATACGAAATTACACAAGCAGTATTGCTAAACAAACGTACAGTTATGAATATTGGTGTTAAATTACCTTCAAGTTACAAACACTCAGGAGTTTGAATATCAATCCCTGTAATCGTTGGTGAAAATGGATACGAATATTTACCAACTAAACCAACATTGTCAGATGATGAATGAGCAAAATTTGAAAAATCGTCCGCTTTATTAGCTAAAGTTCACAATGAAACATTAAATCAAATTGGTATTCACACAGACATTGAAGAATAATATTATTATTAAAAAAGTGCTTCGGCACTTTTTTATTTTCAAAGAGTATGCCCTTTAATTTTTATTTTTAATATAATCTTATTTATGGATAAAAAATATATTTTAGCTTTAGATAGCGGAACAGCAAGTTGTAGATCAATATTATTTGATAATAAAGGATCTATAGTAACACAAAGTCAAATTGAAATTAGTAAATATTATCCGGAAAGTGGTTGAGTAGAACAAGATGCACTTGAAATTTGAAACACACAACTTTCTACAATGCAAGCTGCAAAAAACAATGCTAATAAAAATGCTTGTAGTATTGATGCAGTAGGAATTACTAACCAAAGAGAAACTGTTGTATTATGAGATAAAACAACGGGCTTACCAATTTACAACGCTATTGTGTGACAAGATAGACGTACCGCATTATACTGTGATAAATTAAAAAAATATACTGATAAAATTCGTGAAAAAACCGGATTAATTATTAATCCCTACTTTTCTGCGACGAAGATTAGATGAATACTTAAAAACGTTCCAAAGGCAAAAGAATTATTAGAGAAAAATCAATTACTAGCAGGAACCATTGATACATGATTAATATGAAAATTAACAAATGGAAAAGTTCATGCAACTGACGTATCAAATGCTTCGAGAACATTACTTTTCAACATTAACACACTCGAATGAGACGAGGAATTATTAAAACTTTTTGATATACCAAAATGCATATTGCCAGAAATCAAAAGTTCTTCTGAAACATTTGGTTTTATCGAACCATATTTTTGATCAACAAATTCAAATGAATTAATACCTATTACTGGGGTTGTTGGAGATCAACAAGCTGCTTTATTTGGGCAATTATGTACTGAACCGGGTTCAATAAAAAATACATATGGCACAGGTTGTTTTACATTAATGAATATCGGACATAAACCAATACTTTCCAAAAATAAATTATTAACTACTATCGCTTGACAATTAAAGGGAGAGAAACCGGTATATGCTCTTGAGGGATCAGTATTTATTGCTGGAGCGGCAATACAATGAATACGAGATGCATTACGTATAATATATGATTCTAGTGAATGTGATTACTATGCTAAACTCGCTGAAAAAGATGATTCACACCAAGTATACTTAGTTCCTTCATTTTCGGGTTTAGGAGCGCCATACTGAGACTCTTATTCAAGAGGTGCAATCTTTGGTTTAGAACAAAGTACTAAGAGAGAACATATAGTTAAAGCAACATTGGAAGCGATTGCTTTTCAATCGAATGATTTAATAAATGCGATGGTTAATGATTTTGGTAAAAATATTAAAATATTAAAAGTGGATGGAGGGGCAAGCAATTCAAATTATTTAATGCAATTTCAATCTTCTATTTCAAACATTATTGTACAACGACCTGAATCAATTGAAACTTCATCTTTAGGAGCTGCTTATTTAGCTGGTTTATCTTCAGGTTATTGACAAAGTATTGAAGAAATAAAAAATAATTCTGTAAATAATAAAGAATTTACACCTAAATTTTCAAAATCAAAAACTAAAAAATTGATTCAAGGTTGAAACACTGCAGTCGAAAGAACCTTTAACTGAACTAAAGAAGTAAAAATTTAAGGAGTGTTTATGAAAAAATTCACGATAAATTCAACAATAGACAATACAAAACTCAATTGTATTGACTTTCATCCGTCTATGAAAAATCCGAAATGTGTTATTCAGATTATTCACGGCATGGCTGAGTATATAAATAGATACGCACCGCTTGCTGAATATTTCAACGATTTGAATATTAAAGTCATTGGTATGGATTTAAGGGGTCATGGTAAAACAGGACAAAACATAAATCAATTAGGGCACATATCTGATTATGACGGTCATACAAAAATCGTGGAAGATACATACGATTTGAATTACTGAATTCAAAAAAGATACCCTAACTCTAAAAAGTTTATTTTAGGTCACAGTTTTGGTTCAATAATTTTACTTAATTATTTATTTAAATATCATGAAACTATTGATGGAGCTATTGTTTGTGGATCTCCGGGATTTGCAAGTATAAAAGAAAAAATGTCGAATAAATTATCATTCTTCCTGGCCAAACATCAAGGGCCACAATATATAAATGATAAAATAAATAAAATGGCATTCAGTTCAGCTAATAAAAAAATCAAAAAAAATCGCACTGAATGAGATTGACTGAATAATAATAATAACGAAGTTGATAAATATATTGCCGACCCATTGTGTGGTTTTAAATGTTCCAACTCATTTTTCTATAATTTAACAACTTTAATAATAAAAATGTCACAAGCAGAAAATATTGATTTAATACCTCGCGATAAAAAAATTTTATTTATTAGTGGTAAAGAGGACCCAATTGGTGGGTATGGTAATAAAAACTACAAAGTTGTTAATTATTACAAAAAAAATAATTTTCAAAATATTGAGCTTAAATTATACAACGGTATGCGCCATGAAATATTATTAGAAAATGATCGTGAAGACGTTTTTCAAGATATATATAATTTCATCAACAATGTTTAATAAAAAATTACGGCTATGAAGCCGTAATTTTATTATTCTGTTTACTATTTTTTGTATAGCTCTTTAATTTCGTGAGCAATTTTGTTTGCATCAACCATAAAGTGAGCTTCTAAAAATGGTAAAGGAATTGTTACATCTGGTCCTGTTAGACGTACAGGAGCAGCTTTTAAGTAATCAAATGCTTTTTCGTTAACACGAGCAACAACTTCTGAAGCTATTGATAGTGTACGAACTGCTTCTGAAACAACCAATAGTTTTCCAGTTTTCTTAACTGAATTTACAATTGTTTCTGTGTCCATAGGTTTTAAAGTTCTCAAGTCGATGATTTCAACTGATCCTTCAAATCCTGATTCGTATAATTCTTTTAAAGCTTTTGTTGTTTCATGAACCATGTGTCCATATGTAACAACTGTTAAGTCATCACCTTCAACAACAACGTTTGCTTTACCGATTTCAACTTTGTAGTATCCTTCAGGAATATCTTGTTTAAATGCACGGTAATCACGTTTGTGTTCTAAAAATACAACTGGATCTGGACTTTCAATAGCTGCGATCATTAAACCTTTTGTGTCATATGGTGTAGATGGCATAACTACTGTTAGACCAGGGATGTGTGAGAATATTGCTTCGATTGATTCTGAGTGGTGTTCTAATGCACGAACCCCTCCTCCACATGGCATTCTAAATACTGCTGGAACTGAATATTTTCCACGTGTTCTGTTACGTAGACGAGCTGCGTTTGTACAAATTTGTGCTAATGCGTAGAATACGAATCCAGAGAATTGGAATTCAACAACTGGTTTAAGACCTGCAACTGCTGCTCCGATTGCTGTACCAGCGATTGCTGATTCAGAAATAGGTGAGTCAAATACTCTTTCTGCACCAAATTTTTGTTGTAGTCCTTCTGTTGCACGGAATACTCCACCTTCGAATCCGGCATCTTCTCCGTATAGAACTAAAGTTTTATCTTTTTCGAACATTAAATGAAGAGCTTGGTTTAAGGCTCCAATATTATTTAAAGCTATTTTTTTATCTGACATATGTTTTCCTTTCAAAAAGACCAATTATTTTTGGTATTTTTTCCCTTCTTCTAGTTGTTCTTTTAGTTCTTCTGTCATTTCTGCGTATGTTCATTTAAAGATGTCTTCGTATGATTCTTTTCCTTCTAATTCTTGTCCTGCATCAACAAATGCTTGTTTTGCTTCAGCTTCAGCATCTGCTCAAATTTGTGCTTTAGTTTCTTCAGTAAGTAGTTTTGTATCTAATAAGTATTTTTCAATACGGTGCATTGGTTCTCATTTTTCTTTTTCTTGTTCCATTTCTGCTGAACGATATACACGTGGGTTATCTGATGTTGTATGTTGTCCTTGACGTCATGTTACGAATTCAATTAGAACTGGTCCGTTACCTTCACGAATGTATTTAACAGCTTCTTTAGCAACTTCGTATGATGCTAGTAAGTCGTTACCATCTACACGTAATCCTGGGATTCCGTATGATGCTGCACGTTGTGAAAGTGTTTTAACTTTGTATGAATTGTGTTGTGGAACTGAAATAGCTCATTGGTTATTAGCAATTGCACATAGTAATGGTAAATTACGTACTGAGGCAAAGTTTAATCCTTCGTGGAATTCACCTTCGTTGGTTCCCCCATTACCAATTGTTGTTAAAGCAATTGTATCTTTCCCTTGTAGTTTTTGAGCGTATGCAACTCCGGCTGCTTGTGAAATTTGTGATCCAATAACAACTTGCATTGGCATAACATTTACACCATCTGGTGATTTAGCTCCTTGTTCTGACCCTTTTCAATATTTGAAGTAGTCTTTCATAGGAATTCCTAATGTTAATAGTGTTGCTAGAACACGGTAGTGAGGCACAAATCAGTCATCTTTACGAACAACTGCTCCTAAAGCTGATAAGAATGCTTCTTCTCCTAAGTTAGGTGCGAATGTACCGATACGTCCTGTTTTTTGTAGGTTTAGAGCGTATAGGTCTCATTGACGTGATCTAACCATGTTTTTATACATTTCTAAAATTTCTTTTGTTGATTCTGGTTTGTAGTTTTTATCGATTAGGTTACCATCGATATCTAGTAAACGAATCATTTCTTTTTCATCAGACATAACAACGTCTGATTTAACATATTTGAAACTCATTTATTTTCCTTTCATTTCTCGCAATTTTATGCACTTAAATTATAAGATAAAGGAAATATTTTTTTTTATTCTCAGAACAAAAAAATAACATTTTGACATAAAAATATTAAAAAATGCCTGTTTTTGATATTTTCATGACTATTTTTTTTATGTGATTTTTTATTTTTTATTTTTTGTGTTCTAAAATATAATTAACGAATTATTAAGGAGAAATATGTCAGAAATGTCAAAATACAGCAAACATATTAATACTCTAATAAAGGCAAAAGCTCAAAAAGAGATATTAAGTGTTTTATTTATAGATGGGAATGACCCGAGAGCGCGAGAAGCTGCTATATATTTAAAAGATAACAAATTAGCAAAACCTATTATGTTATTAGAAAATGAAAGTCAAATCGTTGACGATGGTTTAGAAAACATCGTTATGACACAACAAAGTGCAAAAAAAGAAGAATATGCACAGAAATTAGCCGAAATAAGAAAAGGCAAAGAAAATATCGAAGCATGTAGACAAGCTTTGGAAACACGTCCATTCTACGGAGCTATGATGCTAAGAACAAAAGAAATTGACTCAGCAGTTGGGGGGTTGATTTATTCAACTGCAGCTATTCTGAGAGCTTCATTTAAAGCTATTGGACCAAAACCTGGAATTAAAACAATTTCATCAATCATTGTGCTACATAAAGATGATGAAACATTTATTCTTACAGATCCATCAACAGTTGAAAAACCAAACGCAGTTCAATTAGTTGATTTAGCAAAAAATGCTAGCGAATTTGCCAGAACAATGAAAATGAATGATTTAACAGGATTTTTAACTTATTCAACAAACGGTTCTGGAAAAGGTGAAAATCCGGAATTAGTGCGTGAAGCCGTTAAATTAGCTATTGAGGACGGATCAATCAATATGATCCACGGTGAAATGCAATTTGATTCAGCTTATGATTTAAATGTAAGAAAACACAAATTCCCATCAGCACCTCAAGAAAAATTGGGTATTTATGTATACCCTAACCTAGAAAGTTGCAACATTGGATGTAAAATGGCACAACGTTTAGGCGGATATGGAGCAGTTGGTGCTATTATTCAAGGAATTAATGGAGCTATTAACGATTTTAGCCGTGGGGCTACAGTTCAAGATGTTATTGATGTGACATCTATTACAATATTAAAAGGTTATGAATTTAAATAATGAGTAAAATTTTAGTAGTTAATGCAGGTAGTAGTTCATTAAAATGATCACTACACGATAAAGAAGATTTACATTTAATAGCTAGTGGTCTATGCGAGCGAATTAATTTAGACGGTAGAATCATCACCAAATACCAGGGAGAAAAATTTATAGATGAAGTTACTCTTCCTAATCACACTACTGCAGTTAAAGAATTAATCAAATTATGAGCAAAATATGATGTAATAACTGATTTAAACACAATAGCTGCCATTGGATTCAGAACGCCTTTTTCTGGTCATAAATATTTAACACCAGCATTCTTTACTGATGAAGTTCGCGAAGGTATTGAAGAGGCTAAAAAATTTATTCCTCTGCATGCTCCAGCAACTCTAGCTGCTGTGGAAGCTTTCAACGAAAACATTCCTTCAGTGAAAAAAATTATTGCTCAAGATACAGCATTCCACGTTACAGTTCCTAAAATAAATGCAACATTTTCAATCAATCAAGAATGAGCAGAAAAATATCATGTATACAAATATGGATACCATGGATTAAGCCACGATTTTATTAACAATAAAATGAAATCGATTTTAGGTAAAGACAAAAACAATTTAATTATTGCTCATTTAGGTTCTGGTTCGTCAGTTTGTGCTGTTAAAGATTCAAAATCATTTGATATTTCAGTTGGATTCAGTTCATCAGATGGTTTAATAATGGGTACTCGTGCCGGTACAGTAGATCCACTTATTTATGACTTTTTAGTACGTGTTGAAAATAACTCGGCTCAAGAAGTGTTTGATATGTTCGTTAAACAATCTGGTTTACTAGGAATTAGTGGTATATCAAATGACATCAGAGATTTACATGCAGCATGTGCGGAAGGTAATGAAAAAGCTCAGTTCGCTGTTGACATGTTTGTATGAAGAGTAGTCGACACAATTGCAGCATATATTAATAAAATTGGAGAACCAATTGACGCTATTGTATTCACTGCGGGCATCGGAGAAAATGATGAAATCGTACGTAAAAGCGTTATTGAAAAATTACCTTCATTCGGTGTTAAATTAGATGAAGAAAAAAACTTAGAAAAATACGGTTCGGAATTATTGATTTCTACAAAAGATTCAAAAATTCCAGTATATAAAGTAAGAACAGACGAAGAAATTGTTATAGCTCGTTACGTAAAAGAAATGATTTAAAACAAATAAAAAATACAGGATTAAATACCTGTATTTTTTATTGAAATGCTAATAATACAATTAAGATAATTAGTGATACTAAAACCAATGAATAAAACACTGAAGCGGTAGATTTTCAACTATTAGTTCCGTGTATTTTTTCTTTGTCTTTTTTCTCTTTTTCTAATTGTGCTTGTTTGGCTTTATTTTCATAATATTCTTTAAATTGTTGTTGAGACATTCTTTGAGATTCGATTTTTTCTTTTTGTTTTTTATATTGAAATCCCTCTTTAATGTTTTTTAATGTTTTTTTAGTTCCAGAACCTAGTCCATAACGACCACACAATGCAACAGTATTTAAGGTCAAGATAGTAATAGCTGCTGCTGTTAATGAATCTACTATAGAACGATTATTGGAAATAACAACAATTTTACCTTCGTGTTCGTATTGTGTTGGCTTTTGTCAAAAAGCAGCTGCACAAAACACTAAAGTGAATAATACAATATTAATAATTAAATAAAGTATTGTTGTTTTATTAAAACCATTTTTATATCAATTTCATACTGAATTTTTTTTCATTATTTTTTATTCTTTTTCTTAGATGATTCAACTTCTTCTAATGAAATTTCGGTAACTGATTCAATATTGAATTGTTCTGGATTCTCTTGTTCAGATACCCATTTATATACTTGTTCTTCAGTACCATATACATAGTGGTCTTCTTCAACTTTATATTCTTTTGGAATAAATGGGAATTTTTGTTCGCTTAAATAATTTAGTTCAAAACTAATATTTTCAAATTTTTCGTTAGCATTTGAAATTTTTGGTATTGCTTTAAATAAATTAATTGTGTAAGGGTGTACTGGGTTTTTATAGATAGCTTCAGTATCTCCACTTTCAACAATTTTTCCAAGGTGCATAATTTGCACTCTGTCAGCAACGTATTCAATCATTGATAAGTCATGGGCGATGAAAATTAACCCAATGTTTTTTGTTTTACATAAGTCTTTTAATAAGTTAACAACTTGAGCTTGAATTGAAATATCTAATGAAGCAATAGGTTCGTCAGCAACAATAATTTTTGGATTTGTAATCAATGCTCTAGCGATAACAATTCTTTGTCTTTGTCCACCACTAAATTCATGTGGGTAACGGTAAGCGAATTGTTTCAATAAACCAACATCTTCAAGTGTTTTGTAAATAATAGTTTTATATAAAAGACCTTGAATTCTTAATTTAGTTACTGGCAACATTAAGAAGTGTGAATAGATTTTGTCAAATGTTTTAGCTTTGTTGTTGAACATTCTATTAATAATTGATTTATTGTTTCCTAACAATAAGTCAATGTTACCAATATCTTTTAATAAATATTTGTACTCAATGTTGAATGATTTTTGAGTTTCAAATTTGTTTTGAACAATTGTATTGTATTTATTAATTCAGAATTTAATTTTTGTTTTATCTAAAGATGCTTGGTGTTTAATAAATTCAATAAATTCTGTATGTTTTTTGTCAAATTTATGTGTTAATTGTTTAATTTCGTCTCTCAGGTCATAATAAATTTTATTTATTTTAACAATTTCTTCATCAAGTGTTGCAACGTATGCTTTGTTATGTTCAACAAACTTATCTAGTTCTTCTCGTTGTCATATTAAGGCTTTTGATAATTCTTGCTCGATTTTAGCTAATTGATGTTCACAAACAAAAGGTTTTTGTTGTTTTTTCAATTCTTTTTCAAGATGTGCAATTGTATCAATAACTCTTTTTTGATCTTTTTTAATGTCATCTTCATTTTCTTTTGAAGTAGCAACAAATTTTTTGCAATCAAATTTAAAATCTGAATCAATTACTTTGTTTATTTTTTGTTTTAATTTTGGTTGATAATCAAATGATAAGAATTCTGTATAGAAATTCATTGTATACAATTTTAATTCTTGAATGAATTCTTTAATTTGATTAAATGTTAAATAACGTAATGAATATTGAACATCTTTAATGTATTTTATTGTGTGTTTATCCAGTAATTCTCTTTTTAGATTATATGCATAGAAATCTAAGTCGGTTGTGGATAATCGATTGTTTTTAATTAATTTAATTTCATGTTTAAATTCTTGAATGTAGTTTTTAAAAGTGTTTTTATTAATTAATTTAAAATCATGTAATTTAGTTTCGAAATCGTCAAGCTCTGCTTTTTTATCAATTAATTCATAATGTTGTTTAACTTGTTTTTTAGAAAGTTTTGAGCCTAAAAGAGCATCTTTGTGTTGTTTTTTTAGATTGTTTACTAATATTTCATCTTCAGTTAGAATATTTGATCTGAACTCTTTTTGTTTTTCTTTATAGTATTCAATCAATTTGGTTGTGTTTGAATACATTTTGTCTATTATATCACTCTCCATTATTTGTTTTTCTTCTAGGAAAGCGTAGTATAGGTTAAAGTTATCTTCTAAATTTAAAGAAGAATTGAATTGAATTTCTTCAAAGTTTTTTGTTCATTCTTTTACGAAGTTTTCAGCAAGTTTATTAAACAATCCTAAGTTTTCAATTTCTAATGTTTTTGTTTTAATTCTAAATGTGTATTTAAAATTACTTTTTACATCTTTTCAATCACTGAATAAATCACTTATGTTTTCTTTCATTATCTTATTAACAACAAGAGGTTCTTTAAGTGTTGAGAAGATAGTTTTTTGTCCGTTTAATGAGGCATGCGGATCTTGGAAAATCATTTGCACATTACGACGTAAAAATTTATTTCTTTTATTGCTTATTTTTTTACCACTGATAATTTTTTTGTCAAGCCTTACAAATCCGTTGTACTCATCATATAAACGTAACAATGAACGACCAATAGTTGTTTTCCCTGAACCAGATTCACCAATAAGTCCAACAACTTCACCTTCATGTACTTTGAAACTTACGCCATCCACCGCTTTATTTACATGGTTACCGTTTATAAAATATTTTTTAAGGTTATCAATTTCTAAAATAACTTTTTTTTCTGAATTGTTATTTTTCATCTTTATAAAATACCTTTCTAAATGATTCTAAACGTTTAATTAAATCATCTCGTAAATAAATTTTTGGAGCATCAGGATGTAATAATCAAGTTGCGGCTGAGTGAGTGTGTGAAATTGGAATAAGAGGTGGTTCTTTTATGAAATCAATCTCTAGTGCATAATCGTTACGTGGTGCAAATGGGTCTCCTAATGATAAGTTGGCCATGTCTGGTGGTGTTCCCTTGATTGAGTAAAGTTTTTCTTCTTTATTTTCAGGCACCGCAGAAATTAAAGCTCATGTGTATGGGTGAGCTGGTACTGTGAATATTTCTTCTTTAGTACCTTTTTCAACAATACGTCCTGCATACATAACATAAATATAATCACAGAATTTTGCAACAACTGAAATGTTGTGTGAAATTAATATGATTGAAATTCCCATTTTTGTACGGATGTTTTCAAATAATGCTAGCACTGATGCTTGGACTGTTGGATCAAGAGCAGTTGTTGGTTCGTCAGCTATTATTACATGTGGTTTTAACGCAACAACCATTGTTATAACGACACGTTGTTTCATACCACCACTCAAGGTGTGTGGATACATGTTAAATATTTCTTCAGCTTGTCTTAAACCAAATTCTTTTAATAAAGAAATTAAGTACTCTTTTTTCTCTTTGTATGTTTTGTGTTTTCAATCGTCATTATGATTTAAGGCATCCAGTAATTGTTTACCTATTTTTCTTGTTGGGTTAAGAGATGTTAAAGGATCTTGTGGAATGTATCCAATTTTTTTACCCCTTATTTGTTTTCAATTTTTTTCGCGTTTACATTCTAATAAATTTTTATCATCAACAGTCATAACTTCGGCCGTTGTGATTGTGCGTTCATTTACATTGATTAATGATTTTGATGTTACTGATTTTCCTGAACCAGATTCACCAACAATACCAACAATTTGTCCTTTAAAGATTTGTAAATCCACTCCACGAATAATGTGTAAAAGTTTCTTTTTACCTGTTTTAAAACTTACGTGTAAATCTTTGACATTTAAAACTAATTTACTTTCATCTATCTTTTTTAATTCTTGATCGAACATTTTTAGTTCGTATTCTTTTTTTGTTATGTTGCTCATATTAATTATTTTTTAGATGAACTGATAACTTTTGGATCCAGTGCATCGTGTACTCCTATTGCAATAAATTGTAATGATAGTGAAAGTGTTAATAATATTATCGAAGGTAGTAATAGTATTCAGTAGTTTTCAGGTGCTTGAGGTGTTGCTTCAAGTAATAATTTACCTAAATTGGCCGAGTTTCCGTCTTTGTAGAATCCAAGGAATGCCAATGAAGCGATCGATAGAATAATTGAAGGTATTCTACGAACGAATGCTGTAGCGATTTTACCTAGTATTGCAGGTAATGCGTGTACAAATATTTGTCTTGAAGTTGAAGCACCAATACTTTTAGCTGCTGTTATGTACTCTTCATCTTTAACTGTTATTATAAACATACGTGTACTTGAAACAGGTCATGCTCAACCAGTTATTACCAATGATATAATCAAGGCAGTATTACTTACTCCCATTACTGATACGAATAATAGTAATCAAATTAATGTAGGGGGAGCTAAGAAAATTTCAATTAAACGCATGAATACAGTATCTATTCATTTTCCAACGTGAAATCCTAAATAAGCTCCAATTGCTACACCGATTAAAGTTTGTAATGAAGCGGTAATAATAGCTATTTTAATTGATTCAGCTGTTCCGGTTCAAGCATTTGTTCAAATATCTTGAGCATTTATATCAGTACCTAATAATGTATTAACTGGGTTTTGAATTTTAATATCATTTACTCACGCTTGAGTAAATACAAAGTTAGCATCTTCGGTAATTTTTTGTGCCATTGCATTATGTAATATAACTGCATCAAATAATGCATAAGCATCATATTGCATCGATATTGTACCTGTAGCGGCATTAAATTCTCCGAAACGAGTTGTGTTTAAAAAGTTAGCAAAATAAATTTGTAAATCCGGATGCTCTTCAACAAATTGTTTTATTTCGTAAAATTTATCTATTTTTGGAGAGTTTTGGAAAATTTCTGTTTTTTCTACCATTGGTGAAAAAATTGGAGGCAACATTGTTGTATACATTTTATCAATGTTGTTAATCTGAGTCATTGCTTTATATGGTGTTGTTAATGGAATGATAATTGCACATAACATTAAAGTAACAAAACAAATAAACGCAAATGTTACATAAGGGTTTTTGAAAAATCTTTTAATGATTTCTACTAGCATTTTTTTAGGTTTTCCAGCGATGTTAGAACTGCTGTGTTGGTGTTCACTACCGATAAATTTTATTTTTGATTGTAAATTAATTCCAATTTTATATTTTTGATTAAAATCTGTACTATTCATCGCCTTTGCCCCTTTCTAATGTAGTTTCTGTGTTTGAAATGAAGTCATTTCATATTTTTCTTCTTGTGAAGTATGACATTACATATTGTGAATATTTTTTACCTGATTTTGATGAGTATTTAATTCTTGGGTCTAGGAATGCATAACTGATATCAGTAATTATTTCAGTTATTAGAGATAAGAATGTAAAGAATATCGTACTGAACATAACAACATTTCTTTCTCCAGCAGGGAAGGCTTTGGCAATAACTTGCGATGTTCCTGGTAATTGTCAGTAAACCTCAACAACAATTGATCCAGTTAATAGACCAATATATGAAGGAAATACCAATGAAAATATAGGAATAGAAATGTTTCTAAAAACATATTTTCTAAAAATTTCGATATTTCCCAATCCTTTAGTTTTTGCTATTAAAACATAGTTAGATGTCAATACAGTAATAACTTGATTACGTGTGTATGAAGTATATACTGCTAATGAACCTAATGTAATAACAAGAATTGGTGATAAGAATGATTTTATAATTACTAATAAGGGTTGATCTGTTACGAATACTCTTGATGGTAATCCCGCAGCTATAGAAATATTAATTGCTATAGGTGCAATAATGAATGATGGTAACGCAATAAAAATTAGCACAAATATATTGATTGTACTATCAATAAAAGTTCCACGTTTGTAACCTGAAATTGTACCTAATATTATTCCGATAAAAGCACTTAAAATAAATGCTGGCAAGGAAATAAGGATTGATCATCTTAAAGGTTTAAAGAATAGTTGGGGCATTGTTTTAATTTCCGCTCCAAATGGGTTACTTGTTGGTTTAAATACTCAACCAAAGTCCCCAGTGAAGAAATTTTTAATATATATAAAATATTGAGTTAGCACTGGTTTGTCTCAGTGGTGTTTTTTTTCTTGTAGAGCAACTCACCCTTCAATGTCTTTTTGTTTAGAAGCAAGGGCTAATTCTCTAAATGGGTTTTCTTGTGAAAATGTCGCTATCATGCAATATGAAAAAACTGAAATAATAAATAGAGTAAGGATAGCAAACGCTATCCTTTTAAATGTATATTTTAACATTGTTTAATATGTTAATTTCTAGTTGTTTTTATTCAGTTTATAATCAGCATAACGGACTATACCATCTTCTTGAATAGGCGCTACATATCCTTTTTGTGATAAGTAGTTTGTAAATCCTAATTTAGCGATTTCGACCTTACCATCAGCAACTTGTGGTGATAAGAAGTTCGTAAATTCATTTGCTAATGAAATTAAATCTTTATTTGTTTTGTCTGTTGTGTAATGTATTCATCATTGAGCTGAAACAGTAAACGGATCAGTAGCTTGAACTTTATCTTGTTCGTTTTGAATATAAACATATGCTTCTGAAGAATGTTTAATAACAATTTGTTCTCATTTTTCTGGAGTAACAGTTGGATTGAATATTAAATCTTTGGATGCGATTTTGGCATCTAATCATGTTTTAAATTCTTTCGAAGCTTTCATTAATTGTGGGAATGATTTTTCTAATTTTTGATATGTAGCTGAGTTATTAGCAATTGTGTATAACAATGGTAATAAGTTTGTATTTCATGATAATCCATCAAATCCAGAAGCGATTGATTGTAAGTCATATGATCAACCCACGAAAGCACTAGCTGTTGTTTTGAATGAATTATAGAATGTGTTCGAATCAGTTGGAGCTTGTAAATCAAGTTTGATACGGCTGTCTAATTCATTAATAGTTTTGATAACTTTTTTAACAGCTTCTTTTATGTGCGCAGAAATGTTAATGTATGGATAGAACACTTTATATTCGATCGTAGTAACTTTTTTCTCTTCAAATAAATCTTTGTTATCTTCAAAGAATTTGTCTAACAAGATTTTCATTTCTTTTTGGATTTCTGCAAATCCTACACCTTTGTATTGCTCATTTTCATTTGTTTCTTTTTTAGCTTTTTCAGCATATTCTGTTGGTGAAACTTCTTTTCCGGCAGTTCCTAAATTGATTTTGTCTAAATCACTATTCAATGCGAATAATGAGTTTAAATCATCATAGGCGTCACGTGGTGTTTTAATTTCAGCATCTAATTGATCCATTCCGTCTATTTTAGCATCAGGTGCTACACGTGCTATATATGGTTTACTTTGTCCATTTGTTTGATCATCGATTTGTTTTGCTCAGTTAATAGCAGCAGCAATCAATGTTCTAAATCTTAATCCTGTGCCAGCTGCATATGTTTCAAATGATTTCATTTCACCTTTACTAATTTGTTCGGTTGTTGCTCCTCACATTAATTTTGCGTAACCATCGTTAAATAAGTATTTTAAATTACTTGATGAACCGATTGGAACAGGTGCAATTTCTTGAACAATTCTTGCTATTAATCTATCTTTAATTAAAGATTGTCTTTTTTTAAGTCCATATTTATTTTGTTTATCATTTAAAACTGTATTTCTATCTGTTTGGTTCAATGAACTGAACGGTACTTCAGAAACAGTACCTTCTTCATAAGCTTGTCATTGTTGAGTATCGAAAACTTTAACGTCCACTGGAGCAGCTTGATATTTAATCTCGTATCCTTCTAATGTTTCTGGCGAATTTACTCATTCTTTGTCGAAGTAATGTTTATTTTTAACAAATTTTTCAACTAAACTTTCAACACCTTTTGTGTAATATGGACCAGCAAATAATGTATTGTCTAATCCTAATCCGTATCAGTATTGTCCAAATTTAGCAGCATCTGATTTCAAGAATTCTTCTTTGTTAAATAGTTCTTTTAATTTGCTTAAATCTTCGCTTGAAATATTTGCACCTTGAGGTTGAATTGAAAATGTTTTATCATCTAATTGTTTTTGAATAAATTGACTTGGTGCAGCATAGAATAATGAACCTTTTGCTAAAAAGTCTAGTCATTGGCCGAATAAGGCATTTTGACCTTTTACAGCTTCAAAAGTAACAGCGTCTCTACCTTTTACTTTTTGTTCATTACTTGAAATTTTTGTAATGAAACTTTCTTCATTAAATAATGCTTCTTTATTTACACTGAATAAGTCAAATAAGTAAGCGTTAGGATATTTATCTTTTTTAGTAAATAATTCTGAGCCACTTGGCATATGTTTTTGAACTAAGTTTTCTAATTGGTATGCTTCTTGTTTTTCGATAGCTTCAATGTTTGCTTGAATATCTTGATCGTATTTTTGTTTAACTGAAGCAAGGTCTTTTTCTAAGTTTGCTTTTTCTTTAGTTAGTGATGTTAATTCAGTTTCTTTTTGTTTTCTAACGTCTTCAGTGATATTTTCATCTGATTTCAGCATATTAACAATATCATCTATTTTTTTGTCAATTTCACCAAATTTAGCATCATATTGTTGTGATTGTTGTGAAAAATCATCATTAATTTTTTTACGTACGTCATATAATGCTTCATTTAATGGAAGACTTGATTGTAAACGTGTTGCTTGAGCATGTAAATTTGTTCTCATTCATGAGTAGTAAAAGTCTTTTGCGTTTGTTTTGTATTCAGTTTCGTTTCCATTTTTATCAACTCATGAATAACTTCTTATTGTAAATTGCATTTTTGTAGCTTTTTTTAATTTTTCAAAAAAGTTTTTACTATTGATTGATTTTGCATTTGATGAAAAATGTTGTTGGTAAATTTCGTTGTATTTTTTAATGCCATCCATTTTTGGTAATTCATCAACTTCATCAGTATCAAATACTTCAGTTGTACCATCTTTCAATGTTAAAACAATAGCATCAGCTGCTTCTAAACGATATTTTCAGAATGATGGGTATTTAATAATTGTTACTTGTTGGGGTTTTGCTTCTCCTGGCACTTTTTGTAATTCTTCTTTAATAACTTGCGCATTAAGTGCTTGAACTCTAAATAGTTTTAATCCAGTTTGAATATATGAAGCTTGAGAAACTTCAGAACCAAATGATGATGATCCATCATAGTCATTACCATCGTAGGTTTTGATTGCATTTACTGTTCTTGCATATATTTTTTTGTCAATTACTGTTTGCAATTGTCCTTTTGAAATATTTTCTTGATCAAAAGTTGATTCTAATGAAGCAATCATGATTTTAATTTCCTCATCAAGATTACTAATAAAATCATTTAACTCTTTTTTAGTTTTGTGTTTTGGATCTTGAAATAATTTGTTTAATTCTTTGTTTAATTTGTTATCATCGTCTCCTGCAAGAGTTTCAATTTCTGTCATTTTTTGATTGAATTCAGCAGTTGATGTTAATTCATTGTTTTTAGTTTTTGTTTCGAATTCTTTTAATTGTTTCAATAAATTATTAACACCAATTATTTTTCCACCATCTTTTTCATTTCCATCTAAAATGAATTTTGCAGCGTTTTTATTTACTTCTTTTTTAGCTGTTGATAAAAGGTTGTTTGCTCTTTCTTGAATTTTGTTCAAACTTTGTAGATAAAATTTAACTATTTCAGCGTTTGATAGTTGTTTTTTTTCTTCATCTGTTTTTACTAATTCATCAGCATGTAATTTTTCTGTAGTAGTACCACATGATAAAACTGATAACGGTACAGTCAATACTAATGCACTGCTACCGAGAGTTAATCACGGCAACAATGTGTTTAATTTTTTGTTTCTTTTCATAATTCTTCCTTTGATTTGTATACCACACCGCTTAAAAAATTTGCATTCATAAATTTTTCAAACCGTGTGATCCTTAATTTATATATAAATATTATAAATTATATTACTTTTTGCACTTGTGTGTGCTGCTTTTGACTTTTTCTGAAATAAATGAGTAATCAATTACGTTTTTTAAAAAAGTTCTAACAATTAGTGATACTAACTGCCAGAACTAATAATTATTTTAATACATTTACTTTGTAAATCAGTAATTAATTCCATTTGATTCTTTGCAGTTACTGACAATTGCATAGTGTGGCAATTGTGCTTTGAATAGTATTAATAGAGCTATTATTCATAGCTTTGCAATTTAAATCAAAATTTGAAGGGAAATTAACCAATGTTTTTAGCATTGGTGAGATATTAAATTGTACAAAATGTAAAGTATTCATATCTTTTCCTTTCAACAATATTTTATTATAAAAAAGGGAGGTATTTTTATTTTTTTTAAAAAAAGTACTGAATCTAACTGAATTTTCGTTATTTAAAATATTGAAAAATATTTCTTAATACAAAAAATATTACGAAAAGTTTCGACCAAATATCAAATAATATTTATTAAAACATTGATATAATATTTTTTTATATTATAATATATATGCAAAAAATGGGTTGGTACTCAAGAGGCTGAAGAGGCGGTCCTGCTAAGACTGTAGGGGATGCAAGTCCCGCGGAGGTTCAAATCCTCTCCAATCCGCCATTTTTTTTACTTTTTTTATCATTTTTTTACATAATACACTGTGATAAAATTAATATATGAAACATAAATGACTCAAAGTATTTTTTTACTATACAATAATATTTTTATTAGCTATTAGCTTAATTTTTACTATTTACTTTATTGGAAAAGAAAGAAAAAATACAATATTGATTGTTGTTTTAATTATGATTTATGTGTTAAATCTAATATTTAATATTATTATTTTTTCAACAAACAAAACTGATGAATCAAAACAAAGTTGACAACTTGTTTTTGCTGCAATTCCACTAGTTGGTCATTTATTTTATATAATATTTGGACAAAAATACAATAATGAATTAAGTCATGAAGAATATAAAAAAGAAAGTGCATTAGCCTTGGTGTCAAACAATAATTACTCATCTACACACGTTTTCAACACTCAAGAAAACGATTTTTTAAAATTAAATAAATTATCAAAATTAACAAACCGTAAAATAATGCCGGCGAATATTATCACTCACGATAATGGGCACTATTATTTTAAAAGTATTTTTTCTTCTATGGAGAAGGCTAAAAAATATATTTTTATCGAAATGTATATTATTAAAAACGGCGAAATATTTGAACAATTAAAAGATATATTAATTAAAAAGGTGGCAGAAGGAGTTGATGTTAAAATTTTGATCGATGATTTTGGTTCATGAGATATACCAAGAAGCGTTATAAAAGAATTGATAAAACAAGGTGCCTCGGTAAAAGTTATTGAGAAAATTAATTTTCCTTTTATAACGGGATCTAACAACTATCGTTCACACAGAAAATTTATTATTGTTGATGGAATAAAAGTTTTTACTGGTGGCAGCAATATTAGTGATGAATATGTAAATTACAGTGTTAAATATGGTATTTGAAAAGACGCAAATATTGAACTTGAAGGACCGGTTATTGAGAACTATATTCGCTTGTTTAAATACGATTGAGAAATACACACTGATTCAAAATTGAATATTCAATTAAATAATCACTACGATGTGTTAAATTATAAAAATTTGATTGTGACCGCAGAAGATGGTCCGCGTTCTGAATTTGCTAAGTTAGAATCCACAATTGTAAAATTGTTCAACGAAGCAAATTCAGAAATAAAAATTGCAACACCTTATTTTATACCTAGCTCTCGTTTAGAAAAAGCTATTTTGGATTCCTTAGAACAAGGAATTAAGGTTACTATTTACATTCCTGGATTGTGAGACAAAAGTTACGTTTACTTTTCTACAATCGCAGCTCTAAAACCTTTTGTTGCATATGGATTAGAAATTAAAATAGTGAAAAATTGTTTTTTACATAGTAAAATGGCAGTAATAGATAATGAATTAGCTTATATTGGAACGTTAAATCTTGATCATAGAAGTTTTTATTCACAACATGAAATCACAAACTTCATAATAGGAGAAGGGGTCAATGACATAAATAAAATATTTGATTCCTATGACAAATTAAACGACGAAGCAAAAATTAAAAAATTATTGTATCGTTATGAAAACCCTATTGCATTTGGTTTTAGAAAATTATTTAAGCCTCTTTTATAAATCGGTTAACCCGATTTTTTATTCCAAAAAAAATAAAAATTTTTTAAAAAAATATTTTTTTCATTATATAATGTATTAGCAATTAAATAAATGCGGGTGTAGTTTAATGGTAGAACTTCAGCCTTCCAAGCTGACTGTGAGGGTTCGATTCCCTTCGCCTGCACCATTTCATTAAATTGACCTAAGACTGTGTAGACAGTCTTTTTTTATTTATCTATTCACTTTTTAAATCGATTATAATTTAATGTATAGAGGAAATATGAATAACAAAATCAATAAACAAAACGCAGTTGATTTGTTTGTTCAAAATTTAAAAGAACATCGTAAAAAAACAACTGAAAACAAACCAATAAGTAAAAGAGAATATAAAAAAGAGAAATTAATCGAAATAACTGGACTTACTAAGGAATACAAGGTTAAAAAGACAAAATTTTTTGCAGTAAACAATATTGACTTTGATATATATAAAGGACAAAATATTGCTTTACTCGGAGGTAATGGGGCAGGTAAAACCACAACCGTAGAAATGTTGGTGGGTATTTTAAAATCAACTAAAGGAAATATTAAATATAACTTTTCAAACGCACACAATCAAAAAAAATCAAACACATCTAAAATAGGTATACAATTTCAAGATTCATCTTATCCACAAGGATTAACTGTTAAAGATGTGATCAAATCAGTAAATAAAATTTATGGAAATATAACAACCGAACACGAAATGAATCAATTAGCTTATATTTTTGGAGTTGATGAATTTATTGCTAATAAGGCCGCTTCATTAAGCGGCGGACAACATCAAAGATTGAATGCTTTATTGGCTATCATCAATAAACCCGAATTATTGATATTGGATGAATTAAGTACTGGATTAGATATAAAAATAAAATCTCGCTTAGTTCATTTTTTGAAAGATTTTATCAAAGATACTAACTGTACTTTATTGCTTGTATCTCACGATATAAATGAAATTGAAACACTTGCAGATCGAATTGTAATTTTGGATCATGGCCAAATTGTTTATGACAAAACCAAAAATGAATCAATAAAACTTTATGGGTCAGTGTCAAGTTGTTTAGAACACTTTATATAGGAGCATTCAATGAAGACTAAAATTAAAGAAAACAATAATTCGAGTCCATTTTTTGGAGTATTGCAAATTATCAATAAACATTTTTGAAAGGCATTCGTGGGCCCTTTTTTCGCGTTTTTATACCCCATTGTGTTTGTTATTGTTTTAGGTACCATTTTCAGTTATGAAATGATACTAGCTGGCTCAATTTCCATTGGACCATTAGCAATAGCTTGTGTTGCATTACCTACCGCTATATTTGAATTTAAAAAATCAACATTATTAAAAAGAATAGGAACAACAAATATTAAGCCATTAAGTTTCTTGGCTTATACAGCTACATATTATTTTATAATAATGATACTGTCCGGGTTGTGAACAGCAATAGTATCTTTAATTGTTTTTGGTTCTAGATACTGAGAAACAGGGCGCGAATTATATAATATAAATCAAACACTAGGATCTGAAAAATTACTGGTTACGGTAGCAATTAACTCATTGAAAACGATTTTTGAAAGAATACATTGATTGAGTTACATATACAGCTTTATTGTTTTAACACTCGTGAGCGTAGCAGTAGGTTTATTTTTAGTAAGTATTTCAAAATCAATATTAATGATTCAAGCAATTGGTAGTTCATTATTAATATTTACAATGTTTTTAACTGGACAAGTATTACCACTTGCTCAAATTGCAAATGTTGAAAGTATGTGATGGTTATCTTATTTAACACCATTTAAAAGCCCCATTGTCCAAAATACAATGGCCTTTCAATCGAACGCAGAATTAACTAGAAATTACATGTTAAATGATGTGAAAGTGACAGCAGAAAACTCAGTATACTCAATACATGATTTAAAAAACTATATTAACGGTGTGATGAATTATATAAATAAAATGCAAGAAGCACAAAAAACTAATAATTTAATGCAACAAATGTGATTAGTCAATAATCAAAGCATATTTTTCTCTATACCACAAAAAATTACTGAAAATGTTGACATTAAATTTACTCCATACAGTATATTTAATGTTTTTCAACAATATTATGCAGTTGATGGATTAAGTTCATATAAACCAGTAATATTGAGTTATGATGAAATATTCAATTTAGTTAAAACAACTAACATAAAAGATTCAGATATGAATTTAGGACAAATTATAAATCAATTTACCGAAGCAACAAAACAAAACTTGATGAGTGGATTTAATAATTCATTCATACAATTAAACGATGGTTCAATAGGTGCAAAATCACTTATTAAAATTGGTTCAGTAACTGAAAACATAGTAAACTTTGTTTTACCAATGGTTTGAATAACAATATTGGTTTCAGCCAGTGCTAAATCATTTACATGAAATGTTCGTTAAAAAAATACAAAAAATCTCTCATCAATTGAGAGATTTTTTTGGATTAAACTCCTGCGATTGCTTTTAAAGCAACGTTTGCGATAACGATTCAAACTGGCATTGCAAATACACTTAGTAATGTACTTAATGCTGATACTTCAGCTGTAAATGTTGTGTGTTCGTGTTTGTTAGCAACTGCGAACATGATACATACAGCAGCTGGAGGTGTTGCTCCCAATAGTGTTAACATTGTTCCTGTTGATACTGAAACTAGTTTTGTTGACACTAATAAAACTGCGATTAAGAATGCGATCAAAGGCATTAATGTTAATCTTAAAACTGAAACGATTCATACTGATTTGTTTGCCATTGATTTTTTAATATCTGAAGCTGCTAATGAACCCCCGATAACTATTCATGCCAATGGCGAAATAATACCAATACCGAATCCTAAAATTTTAGATACAGTTGGGAAAATTTTCCCTGCTTTAAAGTGTAGACCTTGTCAGAATTGTTGTCCTTTAGGATCTTCTTGGAAGTTAAGTCCGAATTTTGTTGTTACTGCAAATTGTAATGCTCACATGAATAATGAAATGTATAATGCAATCATCATTGGGTGTAAGATAGCTTTCATTATTGGTTTAATTGTGGCTTTACTGATTTTTTGTCCTGAATATTGCATTGCAACATATGAGAATGCAGCAATCATATATGGTAGACATCATATTTGTGCTAATGCAAGTGCTGAACCTTTATCAAAGATTGCTCCTTTTGTTACATCACCACTTAAGGCAATTAATAATGGGTAAGCAAAGAATTGTAATGATCCATAGCTTAGCATAATAACAGTTGTCATAACTTTACCTTGAATAGATTTAATAGCCTCTTCACGGTATTGTCCTTTTAGACCTGTGTTTCCTGAAGCAGCAAGTAATTCTTCTGCTTTTTTAGTAACTAGTTTTGGTACTAGTTTTGGTGCGTGTTTAACTAATATTGCAGATACTACTGCAGCTAAAACGTAGAATAAAATACTTGTTGCTAATACAATCCCTATTTCTTTTGCTAAAGCCTTGTTTGCTGGTTGCATGAATGCAGCAATACATAAGAAAGGAAGTGCAAATTGAATTAGGAATTTAGTGATTCTACCATTTGTTTCTTTTGTTAGAATCCCTTTTTTTGTTGCGAAAAAACCTAGAACGATGAATGTTAGTGTACCAAGTACCCCACCTCACATTCCGTGTTGTTTAAGCACTAATAATAGATTATCCATAATAGTTTTTTCCTTAAATTTATTTAACTGAAAGATTTTTTTTAATCTAACTGGCGAAAACGCCTAATTAAATAATATCAAAATTGTCTTATATTTTCTTAACAAAAATTGAAACAACGTGTTTAAATTACAAGATAAATTAACTTTAAGTTCATTTTTTTAGACAACATTACTTTCAATATAAAAATGAAATCGTAACAGCAGTTAGGATAAAATTGAATTTCAAATAAAATTGAATAAAACGTTAAAAAATAGCGTTTTATAACAATAAAAATTGCATTTTTGATATTTTTAACCAAATAAAAATTATTTAAATTGGTATAATTGTTACGTATATTATGTACATAAAATTACTAATTCCGTATACAAGTTAGTAAAATATCAGTTCAAGGAGGAACCTGTGTCAAATCAAGACAACATAAAAAAGGATGATGTTGAACAATCAGCACCAGCTGTTGTTGGAGAAATCAAAGTAAGTAACGACTTATTAGACTTTTCATCTTTAAAACCTAAAAAAGCTAAAAAAGAATGCGAAGGTGCATGTTCAAATGATAAAGAATTAACACCACGTCAAAAAGCTATTTTAGAAAGACAAAATAAACAATAGTTTTTTTGCTAAAAAATTACAAAAAATAATAGGAGGTACGAAATGTACGAAATGAAATTCGCAGATATCGGTGAAGGATTACACGAAGGAACAGTTGCTGAAGTTTTTGCTAAAGAAGGGGACTCAGTTAAAGAAGGGGACAATCTTTTTTCAGTAGAAACAGATAAAATGACAGCTGAAATTCCTGCTCCAGTTACAGGAACAATTGCTAAAGTTTTAATTTCAGCAGGACAAGACATCACTGTTGGTGAAGTTATCTTCCACATCGAAGAAAAATAATTAATCATTATCAAAAAAAACACACTCATGTAAGCGAGTGTGTTTTTTTGATAATAAAAGGTTTTTATAATTCTTCTGGAGATTCAAGTAATTGTTTAACTCTTCCATTGAAACGTGCCATGTCTGCACCATCTACTCAACGGTGATCAGCTGCGATTGTCATATACAATGATTTTCCTGGAACAATTTGTCCTTCTTGAACTATTGCTTCATCAATAATCGATCCAACTGCTAAAATAGCAATTTCTGGATAGTTCATAATTGGTGTACCAAATAATGCTCCAACACTTCCGATATTAGTGATTGTAAAGCATCCACCTTGCATATCAGACATTTGTAGTTTTTTGTCTCTAGCTAGAGTGGCTAAACGAATAACTTCATTTTGAATTTCAATTAAGCTTAATTTTTCAACACCTTTAATAACAGGCACTACTAAACCATATTCAGTATCAACGGCAATACCTATATTAATTTGTCCTGGGTAGTGAATTTCCCCAGCTTCTTCATTTACTTTCGCGCTAAATATTGGGAACTCACTCAATGCTATTGCAGCAGATCTAATAATTCAAGCTAAGAAAGTTAGTTTTGTCCCTGTTTTAGCTTCCACATCTTTAACAATGTTTTTTCTGTAGTTTCATAAACTTGAAGCGTTAACTTTTTGAACTAGTGAACAGTAAGCAACTTGTTCCATTGCATTTTTTAAATTTTTGGCAATTGTTTTTCTAATTCTAGGTAGTTTTTCTACTCTTTCTTGCAATTCTTTTGTTTCTATCATTTTTTCTCCTTATAATAAACTTATTTCTTTATAAATTTTGTCATTAATATTATATATTATTGCAAAATGAGATACTGAAAAAAAATCAACTGATTAAGCAAAAACGCTTATTTTGTTGATTTTTTTGACCTATTATTATATTATTTGTTTTTTCGAACTCAAGTTAATAAAATGTTAGAACTCATTATTAATCCAATAGAAACCCAAACATATGGCGTTATATCTGAGTAAGAAACTCTTTCGCTGTATTGCATTGCAAGTCCAAACGATGATGCGGCAAATAAACCATAATTAATGAAATTTCTAATGTTTTTTTCAATCTCAAGTACTAACAATGTTTTGAAATCTTTTTTAACACTTGGCATTATGTATTGACTGAAAATTATTATTTTGTTTTTGTTTTGTTTTTTTAAATTATATATATGAACATTGCTAATATTTTTGATACTTTCATTCAATTGTTTAGAAATTACAGTGCTACTGTGAATTGCAAACACAACAACAAAAGCAGCAGCTGGATTTTTGAAAATTAAACCGATTGTAAAAAATAATACGATTGTAGGAATGATTCTAATAAAAGCAGAAATGAATCTACTGAAATGATAAAAATATACATTGTTAGTTTTTTCATTCGTAAAAAATAGATTCACATAAGCCAATAAGCACGCCAATATAACAGTTAAATATATTTGTAAAAATAAATCCATTAGCATAATAAATATGTTTTCATTTTTACCAATGATAGACCAATTAGGGTTCAATAAGTGTTTAAACATTTGATTAGTAGCTCCCCAATAAATTTGAGGATCACCAATTGTAAATAGTAAACAAAACGCTACTATAAATACTGAAACAATAATTAACCATAGTGATGTTGTTTTTAAGATTTTTTTATTTGTTATAGACTTAAAGTTATTGGAATTTATTTTGTATGTTTTTGCATATATTAAATGTTTTTGTAAAAAATACATACTTCATTCCAATAGGGATACAAATAGTATTAATACACCTAGCGGAATCAATAACTCATGTAATGAATATAAATCAGTATTTGAATGGTTTAATAATTGACCAATACCTACAATACCTAATGTTGAAAAAATTGCTGTTCATCTTAAGTTTGATTCGTATGAATAAAGAGCAAAAATTATAATTTTGTTTTTAATTTTAGGTAACAAATATCTGAATAAAATGTGAATTTTGGACAGTCCTTTTCTTTTGCATAGAACATACAATTCAAAGCTTGTATGTTCTATAGCTTCACTAATGAATTTATGTAATCAAATTCATGTGAATCAACTGATTAATAATATCGAAGCCAACTCTCCATTTGCAGATACGGTAAATAAATATAAGTAAAATAATTCAGGGAAACTTCTTAAAAAGAGAATAAATATTCTAATGCAATATGATTGAATTTTATTGTTAGTTCTAATGTTACCAATCATAGATGTAAAAAGTGCTAAACACAGTCCTAATACTGTACCAATAAAAGTAACCTTAATACTGATTCACAAAAATTGTAAACTAAGAAGAAACAAGTTCCCTTCTATAAAACTGCTTTTTATATATGGCATGAATATGTTTTTAATGCTTTCAAGAAATAATTTCAAACCATTATCATTGCTGCTAAATCCAGTACGATACAATGCAAAAATAACAAGCAATAATAAGCTTATTATTATCATTATTTTTACATAAGGTCTGAGTTTTTTATTGGTTATTTTATTGTTTTGTTCATACCAATAACTAAAGCAATTTTTTTTAATCATTAATGACTCGCTTTTTTATAATATTCTTTTATATAATCGCTCAATGTTGAGTGATTGGTTTTTAAATCTTCCAATCCTAAATAACCGGTGATTCCGATTAGTTTTCCGTAATCATCTTGAGCTTCTTTAATTGATTGTTTCAATAATTTCATTTGTTCTGCGTTCATGTTTTTGTCTACAACGACAACGTTAAATAAATATGGATCTGTTAAAGTTAATATTTCAACACGTTCATTTACTTTACTAAAATACTGTTTATTTTTTGAATTATGATGATATGCAAACTCGTTTTCTTCGCCTAGAAATATATGAAATTTTTCATAATTTGGTTGGTACATGTTTCTAGCTGATTCTTTATCTGGGTAGTTTAAATATTTATTGTTATGTGAACTTTGATCTTCATTAAAGCCTATAAACTTATTATTTTCTTGATTAAAATGATGTTTAAATAAAAACTCAGGATATAAAAACTTAGAAGAAGAATTTTTATCTTTATATTTAACTATACCGAAATTTCTAAAAGCGTTTCAATCCTTGTTTTTTCATGCTTGTTTAATAGCTTTCAATGTACTTTCATCTCCAGTTATATAAACTGCACCTCTTTGAAATTTTACATGTTGATTTGGTTCGTAAAAATATTGGTAGACTTTTTTATCGTATAGACGGTTAGAGTCTGTTCAATCTTTGTACGGTAATTCGTTGAATCTTTTGGTCATTTTAACTGCATTTGATTCGAGTGTTGCCCTATCTGAAACGTAAAATAAATCTTTATTGTCATAAATAGGGGCATAAGTTGTAGTTAATAGTATTGGTTCAACAGCGTCAATATTTTTTTGCTCAGCATTTTTATTCAAATTTAAAAAAACACTTGACGGAAACGAAACAGCTGAACTCGCAGTTAAAACATCATTAAATATGCTTTGGCGCGAGTTGTTTAATTTAAAATCAATAACAATATCAGGTTTATTTTTTAATTTTTTGTTATCTTTTTTTAACTCATTAAAACGTTTTTCTATGTTTTTGAAAAATTGTACATTTTCTTTTTTGAAACCTTTTAATCATGGTGAGGGAACGGTGAAATTTACATTCTTAATATAATTGTCATTGTCTTTATAGCTCGATGAGCAAGAGACGCTGGCTAAAGGAACAATACCAACTGGCAATAAACTTAACAAACTGAATAATTTATATTTATTTTTCATTTTCAATCATTTCATTAATAAAGTTCAATACAGCTATTGGTTGATCCACAAAAATAGCGTGGCCTGCTTCAGGAATTAAGTTCATAGTTTTGTTATGTTCCTTTGCGATAATACTAATTTCATCAGGTCTTGTATATAAGTCTTTTTCACCAACAACAATAGTATATTTATTTGACCCACCATACAATTCTTTATTCAACACTTTATTCACAAATTCTTTATTCATCATTTCATTATGCAACATGTGTTCAAAACGTTCTGCTCGATCATTGCTTTCACTAATAACACTTTTAGCATACATGTGAGCTGTGGCTTTGAATCTTTCAGGAAACGCAGATAATGTTATGTATGAGTATATTGCATCTTCTTCAGTTTTAGGTATTAAATATTTCAATGCAAATTCTATACGATTTGGAGTTAAATGATAATGCGCGGGGCCTAGTAGCAACGCATGCTTTGCATGAGTATTTTTTACAGCGTATAAACCACTTCATGCGCCCAATGAATGAGCTACAATATACACTTCATTGTGTAGTAAATATTTATTAATAAATTCTTTTGTAATTTCCATATAGTTCAGTATACTGATGGGTTTAACATTTCATGAGCTTTTTCCGCATCCTGGTAAATCAATTGAAACAATAATAAATTTTCTATTGCCTATTCTTTGAATTGGTTTCATGATATCGTTTGAAGATCCAAAACCATGAATAAATAAACAAATGGTGTCGTCCTGATTTAATTCTTTTTCAAAATATACATTAATGGTTTCGCCCAATATCTCGTATTGTTTATACATATTCCCTCTTTTTTGTTTGTGTTTTGTTTCTATTATAATATTAAGTTCTTTTATATACATGTATT
This sequence comes from Mycoplasma phocoenae, assembly GCF_012934855.1. Classification (GTDB taxonomy): domain Bacteria; phylum Bacillota_I; class Bacilli_A; order Mycoplasmatales; family Metamycoplasmataceae; genus Metamycoplasma; species Metamycoplasma phocoenae. The sequence goes on along the minus strand of NZ_CP051481.1, from coordinate 187,919 downwards.
ATAATTTAATACAGGATTAAGGAAGTAATATATGAGCAAAAAAATAATTTTAACAATAATTGATGGACTTGGATTAAGCGAAAATTCAATTGGAAATGCTTATGCGTTAGCAAAGCACCCAACATTCGATAAGTTATTCAATGAGTACCCCAATTCAATAATTCAAGCTTCAGGTGAGTATGTTGGCCTACCGCAAAATCAAATAGGCAACAGTGAAGTTGGTCATTTAAATATTGGCGCAGGAAGAATTGTATATACTGGTTTATCATTGATTAACCAATCAATAAAAGATAGAAGTTTTTATTCTAACGAAGTCTTTTTAAAAACTATTAATTCAGTAAAAGAACAAAATCAAACATTACACATTTTTGGTATGTTATCTGATGGTGGTGTCCATTCTTTAGATACACACATTTTTGAATTATTAAATCTTTGTTACGAACAGAAGTTAAAAAATGTATCGATTCATATTTTCGGAGACGGTCGCGATACAGCTCCTCAGTCAATTAAAAAATCTTTAAATCAATTGATTCAACTTTCAAAAAAATACAATTACCCAATTTCATCAATAGCAGGACGATTTTATGCAATGGATAGGGATAAAATGTTTGATAGAAATCAATTGGCATATGATGCTATTTTAGGTAATTCAACTAATGTATTTACAGATCCTATGGAATATATTGATTCACAATATCAAAAAAATATCTTTGATGAATTTTTAATACCTGCCATGAATAAAAATGGACAATTCATCCAAGATAATGATTCTGTAATTTTTGCAAATTTTAGACCCGATCGCGCAAGACAATTAACACATATGTTTATTAACTCAAACACTTACGAATATAAACCAAACCAACGTTATAAATTAAATACTTTTGTTTCAATGATGAAATATGAAGGATTAGATACTGAAATTGCTTTTAATGAAATGGAAGTAAAAAACTCACTAGGTGAAGTGCTGGCCACTCATAAAATTAATCAATTAAGATTAGCTGAAACACAAAAATATGCTCATGTTACATTCTTTTTTGATGGTGGTAAGGATATCGTATTTAATAATGAACAAAGAATATTGGTAGATAGTCAAAAAGTAGAATCTTATGCTGACGCTCCTGAAATGTCGGCAAAAGGTATAACTGATCAACTGCTTCAAAATTTAAATAACAATGACTTTGTGATAATGAACTATGCAAACCCTGATATGGTTGGTCACACAGGTGATTTAAAAGCAACAATCAAAGCTATTGAAATTTTAGATAAAGAATTTTCTAGAATATTAAATTACATAAAACAAAATAATAATATTGTTTGATTCATAACTGCTGATCACGGTAACGCGGAAGAAACAGAAGATGAACTTCAAAACAAATTAACAAAACACACAACAAACCCAGTAATGTTCATTTCCACAGATAAAAATATTAAATTAAATAACGGTTCATTATGTGATATTGCTCCGACTATATTAAATTATTTAAACATTAATATTCCTGAAGAAATGACAGGTAAATCATTACTGAAATAGAATTTTAAAAAGCAACGTTTAGAGTTGCTTTTTAATTTTGAAAGTTGCTTTATTAATATAATGTTACCTTTTTTAGCGCATTTTAAAACACGTACACAAAATTTTAAAATTTGGAAACAATTTTAGAAAATTTTGTGTACGATAAAAAATCTTTTTTTAGTTTTATTTTTTCGAAATTATGCTAGCAATTTTTAAAAATTTTAATTTATTACTTATACACAGATATAAATTAAAATTGATGCAAAAATAATCCTTACTATAGTTATTTAAAATGTAGAAAAAATGTTAATAAGATGTTAATAAAACTAGATAAAGTTACATTAAAAAAAACTCTTATTTTTTTAATATCAAACCTAATTATATTTGCTATTATTAGAAAAAACACGATACAAAATGAAGGGATATATATGCATAATGAATATTATAAAAAATCTTTTAGTCCATTAGGTTATGCTAAAAATGGCCAAAAAGGTGTAATGCGTTCAATTAACTGAAACGTAATAAATGATGATAAGGATTTAGAAGTGTGAACAAGAGTTACACAAAACTTTTGATTACCTGAAAAAATTCCTGTATCAAACGATCTTAAATCATGAAATGAAATGGATAAAAAATGACAACAACTGGTTACTAGAACTTTTACAGGTTTAACATTACTAGATACAATTCAAGCAACTTTAGGTGATGTTGCGCAAATTCCAAACTCATTAACTGATCATGAACAAGTTATATACGCTAACTTTGCATTCATGGTTGGTGTTCATGCTAGAAGTTACGGGTCAATTTTTTCAACTTTAAACACATCAGAAGAAATTGAAGAAGCTCATGAATGAGTTATTAATAATGAAAAATTACAAGCTAGAGCTAAATTTTTAGTTCCTTACTATATTAGTGAAGATCCATTAAAATCAAAAATTGCAGCTGCTTTAATGCCGGGATTCTTATTATATGGTGGATTTTACTTACCATTTTATTTATCAGCGAGAGCACAATTGCCTAACACAAGCGATATTATTCGTTTAATTTTAAGAGATAAAGTTTTACATAACTACTACTCAGGATACAAATACCGTCAAAAAGTAGCTAAACTTTCGCCAGAAAAACAACAAGAGTACAAAGATTTCGTATTCAAAATCTTATTCGACTTAATTGAATTAGAAAAAGATTTCTTACACGATTTATATGACGGATTCGGATTAGCAGAAGACGCTATCAGATTTAGTTTATACAATGCTGGTAAATTTTTACAAAACTGTGGTTATGAATCACCATTCACACCAGAAGAAACAAAAATCGCGCCAGAAGTATTTGCGCAATTATCAGCTAGAGCTGATGAAAACCATGACTTTTTCTCAGGAAATGGTAGCTCATACGTAATGGGTGTAACAGAAGAAACAGAAGATGAGGATTGAGAGTTTTAATATGACAAATATAGATAATTTAGAAGAAAACAAATTAATCAACGCAAGAACACCAGAAGGAGATATACACGTTGTTTATTTTTCTTCAATGACTGAAAACACAAAAAAATTCGTAACTAAGTTAAATGTTGAAAACACAAGAATACCTTACGATGAAAATGAAACCATTGAAGTAAAACAAGATTATGTTTTAATTTCACCAACTTATTCAGGTGGTTTAGAAGACTTTAAGGGTAGTGTTCCTAAACAAGTTAAACAGTTTTTAAATAATGAAAACAATAGAAAACACTGTGTTGCTGTTATCGGAAGCGGTAACACTAATTTTGGAGACACATACGGATTAGCCGGATATGTCCTAAGCGCTAAATTACAAGTTCCTTTAATGCACATTTTTGAATTAATCGGAACAGCTCATGATGTTAAAACAGTCAATGAGAAATTAAAAAAACTTTGAACAAAATAAAAGGAGAGATTATGTCTGAAAGCACAAAGGCATTCAAAGATGCCGATTTATACCTAGCTTATAATGCTTTAACCAAAGCAAATAGAGGTAAGGATGCTTATTTAAACGACCAAAAAGCAGTAGAAATATATTATCAAGTACACGTTAAACCGAAAACTAAACAATTTAATAACATTCACGAAAGAATGCAATTTCTTGTTGAAAATCATTACTACGAAAAACACATTGTTGAACGCGTAAATGCTCAACAATTAGAAGAGTTATATTCAATCATTAAGGAATATGATCACCGTTTCCCATCATTCATGGGTATTGTAAAATTCTATGGTGCTTATTGCTTGAAAACATTCGACAATAAAGAATATTTGGAAACATACAGTGAAAGAGCACTGATGAATGCCTTGTTTTTAGGAAATGGTAATTTTGAAAATACTAAAAACATTTTGATTGAAATATTATCTGGACGTTTCCAACCAGCTACACCTACTTTTTTAAACGCTGGTAAAAAACAAAGAGGTGAATATGTTTCATGTTATTTACTAAGAGTAGAAGATAACATGGAATCAATAGCAAGAGCCGTGTCTACTTCTTTACAATTATCTAAACGTGGAGGGGGAGTTGCACTTTGCTTAACTAATTTACGTGAATTTGGTGCACCTATTAAAAATATCGAAAATCAATCAACTGGAATTGTTCCAGTTATGAAAATATTAGAAGATACATTTTCATATGCAAACCAATTAGGACAACGTCAAGGAGCTGGCGCAGTATATTTACACGCACACCACCCTGAAATCATGACTTTCCTTGATACTAAACGTGAAAATGCCGATGAAAAAATTAGAATTAAATCTCTTTCATTGGGAATTGTTATTCCGGATATCACATTTGAATTAGCTAAAAACAATAAAGAGATGGCTTTATTTAGTCCTTACGATGTTGAAAGAGTTTATGGAAAACCTATGAGTGATATTTCAGTAACTGATGAATATTACAACATGCTAAATAATGATAAAATTAAAAAAACATTCATTTCAGCCAGAAAATTATTTACTCAAATTGCTGAATTACACTTTGAATCAGGATACCCATATTTATTATTCGATGACACAATCAATAACAGAAATCCTAATGAAGGAAGAATCATTATGTCTAATTTATGTTCAGAGATTGTTCAATCATCTTCACCAACTGAGTGATCAATAGACTTAGCTCCAACTAAATTAGGTGAGGATATAGCGTGTAATCTAGCTTCATTAAACATTGATAAAATGATGAATTGTGGTGAACGCTTTGAAGAGTCAATTTATTACACCATCAAAGCATTGGATCACGTTTCAAGAAACAGTGATTTAAGTAGTGCTCCTACAATTGAAAAAGGAAACAAAAATAATCACGCTTTAGGTTTAGGGGCAATGAATTTACACGGATTCCTTGCTACAAATCACATTTTCTATGACTCACCAGAAGCATTAGAATTTACTGATATATTCTTTTACACTGTCGCATATTATGCATTCAAAGCTTCAAACAAATTAGCTAAAGAATACGGTGGAACATATAAAAACTTCAATACATCAAAATACGCAGATGGATCATACTTTGATAAGTATACAAAATGTGATGCAAATGAGTATGTATTGAAATCAAAAAAATTGATTGAAATATTCAATAAAAATAATATTTATGTGCCAACTCAACAAGATTGAATAGAATTAAGTAAGGAAATTCAAAATACAGGTTTAGCTAACTCTCATTTACTAGCTATAGCTCCAACTGGAAGTATTTCTTATTTATCATCATGTACTCCTTCATTACAACCTGTTGTTGCTCCAGTAGAAGTTAGAAAAGAAGGGAAAATAGGCAGAGTATATTCAACAGCTTATAAACTAGATGATGTTAACTATAAATACTACGAAAGGGGTGCATACGAACTTGGCCCTATCCCAATTATTGATATTGTAGCTAAAGCTCAAAAACACGTGGACCAAGCTATATCACTAACGCTATTCATGAATGATACTGCAACAACTCGTGACTTAAATAGAGCATACATACACGCTTTCAGATCAAAATGTTCATCTATTTATTATGTAAGGGTTCGTCAAGAAGTGCTTGAAGATTCAGAAAACATTGACTGAAACGAACAAGACACCAACTCATTTACTGAATGTACAACATGTACTGTTTAAAAAACAAAAAAAACAACATTGAGTTGTTTTTTTTATATTTTTAATGACTATGAAACGATAACAACACAATTGTAAATACAATTCCAAGAGCAAACATTATAAACGTCATATATAAAACCTTTGGTTTTTCATTTCTAATATGAATAACTTCTGGTACTAGTTCAAATATGGCGGTAAATAAAATTATTACCCCGGCTATAGTATCCATTGAAGCTAATAATCAAGGTATACTGTATATATATTGTGCACTAAAGGCACCGATGAACATCAATGGTACAATAGTCAATAAAGTATAAAAATTATAAAGAGTTGCTTTTGCTTTTGTTTGCCCATATTGAACCTGACGATAAAATATCGTAATGGTTTCAATTATTATGTGCAAGTTAAATGTTAATATCAATCCAATATCTAAACTAGCATAGCCCTCATTAGTCATATGATACACACTCATTCCTAATGTAATTCCACCCACTAAACGGTGTGACATCAACATCATAATCGCTGTTCAAGCTGCTTTAGGATTATCTATTTCACTAAAGTTGATAATGTGATCTGAGTGATTATGTTGAGCATGATGTTTATGAATATGCCCCTTATGTTTTGAAATAGATAAATATCTTCAACCAATTAATAAAGATAATCCAATTAAAGAGGAACAACCCATAATTAGTGCTGTTGTTCATTTATGATTCGCTTCTGAGTAATTTTGCTCTATAACTTCGTGTCCTTCTTTTAAGAATCCCATTGTACCTAAAACTAAAAACATAGCCATGCTAAAAGAATACAATCAAATCATGCTATTCGATTTTAATTTTGGTTTAATAAAACTCATAACAAGAGATATTAATACTGGAATTACTAATAAAAATGATAAATATATTAGTAAATTTACAAATATTGTTAAGTTCAAGTTGTTGTTAAAACTCGAAATTCCAAATAACATATTACCTCCTTTCTATTTTTTGTGATCGTACATACTTCTAATTATACATTATTTTTTGAATTAGATGACAATAAAAAGTGTATCATCAAAAAACCATAAAAAAAGAGAGAATTTTGGTAAATTCTTTCTTAATTAAATTCTGCCACTTTTATAAAATGACCGACATACAGTGCAAGTTTTTTAGCCATTTTTTGCATGTTATCATTTTTTCAATGTTCTTTAGATAGTGGTAATTCAATTTCATATATTTCTTTTAATACCGGGTTTCAAACTTCGTCTTTTATTTTTAAGTTTGCTTTATATGTAGATTGTACTAATTTTTCATTAGCATATACATAATATGGTCTAACGCTACCATCTTCTTTTTGAACATCTAAATCTCAAAAAATAATACATGATTCAGGTTCTTCACTCAATAAACTAGTATGTAATTCTTCTAAAAAATATGACACAATGTTTTGATTTAAATAATTGTTTTTTTCATTTTTATAATCTCATTCAATTGTATAGTTTGTCAAATGATCCAAAATTGAGGTAGGACATGCAAAAAATGCATTTTTATAAATTAAAAAGTTCTCAAACATTTTTTTATCATCACGAGTTAATTCAATTTCTAAATCGTTGATGTCTACTCAATTTTCATCAGCTTCTTGATAGTCTTTAGATACAACTTGTATTCAAAATGTTATTTCTTCATTTCTTAATAAAATAAGAGGTTGTATGGGTTTGTTTAATATTTTTAATGTTTTGTCAACAAATAAGTTCATAATTTACTTCCTTTTAGTACAAAAAAACCATAAGACATGACACTTCTCGACGTGGCTGCTATGTTTCCATCCTGACCAGATTACAAGGTTATCATTCCCATGGCTCTTTTATTTTATCACAATGTCATTCTATTATTACAACAATAATATTGACATGTGTATTAAAATTAATAAAAGGAGTTTTTAATGTGCCTAAAATAATAACTGATGTTGCAATTAACCCGACCAGAACATTTAATACTACTTATATTGTAGTAGATTCTTTATTTATTATTGTTTTATTATCTATACTTGTGTTTAAAAAGGACTGAAAAACACTTTTTTTAGTTTATTTGGTGGTATTTTATACTTTGTCGTCGATTACGGTTGCTTTTATTGAATATCAAATTCACGAACAATTCATTATGCAACGACGCAAGGAATACAACAAAGTGAATGAGTAACATGTTTGACATTATTATGGATGTCATTATCATACGGAATTACAAATTTTGCATTTATATGGCTATGTTTAAAAAACGATAAACACTTAAAGAAATTTTAATATTAATTATTGTTTGATGAATATGTGCTCCTTCACTTTCACAATTGTGTAATGCTTTAGGGAACACTACAAGTATCATAATTTTATGGCTATAATATTAATAGTGGGTTATTTATTATTAATTCTATACAATCTTTTTTATGCTAATAAACAAACCAAAATTCCTTTAATTAAGTTATTAATAATAGGTATATCAGTTCAATTCGCTTGAGAATTTGCACTGTTAATAAATAACATAAGACCTTGAAATAGTTCAAGTATACACACACTAGCAATTAATAGTTTGATTGAAACAAATCTTGGTCTACCATATATCTATTTAATCTTTTTAAGAGTAGAAAAAAATATCACTATTAAACAGTGGTTTAATACAAACAACAGAAAGAACACTCAAAAATAAAGAAAAAATCACTCAATGAGTGATTTTATTTTATTCTTTTTTAATTATTTAAGAATTTCTGTAACTGTTCCAGCTCCAACTGTTCTTCCACCTTCACGGATTGAGAATTTTGTTCCGTTTTCAACGGCGATTGGTGCTATCAGTTCTACTTGTAAGTCAACGTTTTCTCCAGGAACAACCATTTCACGGTCGTCTAAGAATTTAATTCCCCCTGTAACGTCTGTTGTACGGAAGTAGAATTGAGGTTTATAGTTACCGAAGAAAGGTGTGTGACGTCCCCCTTCTTCTTTTTTAAGTGCATAGATTGTAGCTTTGAATGTTTTGTGAGGAACGATTGTTTTAGGTTTTGCTAAAACTTGTCCACGTTCGATATCGTTACGGTCAATTCCACGTAGTAATAGACCTGCATTATCTCCAGCCATAGCTTCTTTTAAGTTTTTACGGAACATTTCGATTCCTGTAACAACTGTTTTTTTAGTTTCTCTAAATCCAACGATTTCAACTTCTTCGTTAAGAACTAGTTGTCCACGTTCAACACGTCCTGTTGCAACTGTTCCACGTCCTGTAATTGTAAAAACGTCTTCAACTGCCATTAAGAATGGTTTATCAGTTTCTCTTGGAGGTTCTTGTACTCATGTGTCACATGCGTTCATTAATTCCATAATTGCGTCTTCGTATTTAGCGTCTCCTTGAAGAGCTTTAAGAGCTGATCCACGGATAATTGGTGTATTGTCTCCGTCGAATCCGTATGATGATAGAAGATCACGAATATCCATTTCAACTAGATCAATGATTTCTTCTTCTCCTTCTAACATATCTACTTTGTTTAAGAAAACAACCATTTTTGGAACACCAACTTGTTTTGATAACAAGATGTGTTCACGTGTTTGAGGCATAGCACCATCTGTTGCAGCTACTACTAAGATAGCTCCATCCATTTGTGCTGCTCCAGTAATCATATTTTTAACGTAGTCAGCGTGACCTGGACAGTCAACGTGTGCGTAGTGACGTGATTCTGTGTTATATTCGATGTGTGATGTGTTAATAGTAATTCCACGAGCTTTTTCTTCTGGCGCATTATCGATTGATGCGTAGTCACGAGCTTCTGAAAGTCCTTTTTTAGCTAAAACAGTGGCGATAGCTGCTGTTAAAGTAGTTTTACCGTGGTCAACGTGCCCAATTGTTCCAATGTTAACGTGGGCTTTTGAACGGTCAAAATCCATTTTTGCCATAAATTTAATACCTTTCTAATATTTATATTTAGTAATTTAACGCGTTAAACCACCTAAGCATAGTCTTTCATCTATGTCCTGTCCATTTTCGCGCGTATAGCTTAATTAATTGTACCAAAAAAAACAATTTGTTTATTTTTTTGTCTTTTCTAGTTTAAATATTTTAATTTTTTTTGTTGTTTTTTAATAAAAGTATGCTTTTATTTAAAAATATATTTGTTAAAAAAGAATTTGGAAATGAATTTTACGTTACTTTTTACTTGATTAAATAATTTGATTTGCATTAAAAAAACATAAAAGACTCAATTTGTTTCGAGTCTTTTATATATTATTCTTCTTCTATATATTTGATTTCAACACCTTCAGGAATGTTTTCAATGCCTGTTGTATTTTTATTGATTGTTATTGTTTTTAGTCTGTTTGATCATCGAAGGTTCCTTCGCAGATATTTGTTACTTTCGGAAGATAGATAGAAGTTAAGTTTGCTGCTCCTTGGAATGCTGAGCTTCCAATTTTGTTACGTTTGGTAAACTAATTGATTCTAGACTAGTTACGCCAGCGAAGGCAAGGTACGGAATTGTTGTTACTTTTGGTAATTCTATTGTAGTTAAACTTGTTCCGGCAAAGACTTCAGATCCTATTGTTGTTACGTTGGTAGAGTAATTGATTCTAAACTAGTTACGCCGGCGAATGCTGCATCTCCTATTTCGTCTACGTTCGGCAGCGCGATTGAATTTATGTTTGTATTGTTTTGGAATGCTGAATCAACTACTTTGGTAACATTGGGTAAAATGATATCTCCGTAAGCATTAGTACCATCGACAAAAATACCATTAATCACACCTTCTGTATTATTTTCAAATTCAAATGCTTCTTTTCCTATACTGGTTACGTTTGGTAGATCAATAAAATCTAGTTTTGTAGTGTCTTGGAATGCTGAGTCTCCAATTGTTGTTACATTTGGTAAGTTTACTGAAATTAAATTTGTTTTATTTATAAAAGAATCATTACCTATTTCAGTAATATTTGATAAAAATAAACGTTCTATTTTATCGAAAATATAAATTTCTTCATTCACTTTTGGTATTCAATTTAATTCTCATTTAAGAGCTGTTATTTTTTTGAATTCATCTTTCACTTTCAAAATGAGTGGTTTTTGTGTTTTGGCATTTGATTCATCTAATTCAAAGTATTTATTCACATTTTCTTCATTTATGGTTACATATATAATATTGTTTAAATCTATATACATGTCTGGTGTTTCTTTGCTTGGTGTTTCAATTACATTTGTATCTTCAGTTGGATCATTTCTCTTGTTTTCAGTAGTACATGATATTACAGAAGTAGGCAATAGTAATACTGGTAAGGAAATTAATAGTGACTGTATTTTTTTGAATTTACTCATATGTCTTCTCTTTCTTAGATTTTTATATTTATTAATTTATGTCTGTTTTTTAGTTTATTATTTTTTTCTTTATTTTATTTAATAAATTGGTATATATCCCCTCAATGTATGTAAAATATAACTCCTAAATAATCAAAAAAATAAAGAAAAAGCAACTATTAAGGTTGCTTTTGTACTTTTTGCTTGTTCTTAAGATTGATTATTGCTTTGTTAAGTAAATTTTTAAACTTTTCTTTATCACAATGAGATTGATTAATTGATTTATTTTTGTTCTTCATTTTCTTCTTCTAACAATTTACTTATCTTAAGATTTTTTATGTAATTATTCATTCAATCTCAATCTATATAACCTTCATTTGTTTGAGGTAATAATATTAATGTGTTATCAAATCTTTCAGAGTTTCAAGTTCTACCATATGAAAATTTATATCTATGTTGGTCTAAAATAGTAACTAAAAACATAGCATTATATACATTTAATTTTTGTGTTCTTCCTATTGTTATAAAAGATTTACTTGCAATAACATCATCTGGTAAATATAAACTATATCCTCCAGAACCATCTCCACCAGTTATAAATGATAAACATTGACCTTTTGTAATTAAACTATCTATTTTTGTTACTTTTTGAAGAACTCCATTATTTGTTTTTTTAGCTCCCACATAATAGATTTCATCACCTTCAATTAAATCATTTGTATTTTTAAGTTTTCCTGTTTCATATTCAAATTTATTTTTTTCTTCATTAAAAGTCATATTTTCAAATACTTGTGTTATAGGAAATTCTTTTCAAGTTGAAACATCTATATTTTCATTATTTTTTTCAGAATTTATATATTCTAATAAATCTTTAAATTTAATTGATTTAGCAATGTAGTTCATTAATTCAAAATCAGATAAATCTTTTTCTACAATATCAAATTCTTTTTTTATGTTATATATGATAAATTCTTTAATTGTTTTTTCAAAAGAAAATTTACTTAATTTTGAATAATTAGTTTTAGTGTGATAATGAACATTTCATTCATCATTTTGATTTATAGTGCAAGATATTTTTTTATACTTTTCATCATTATTTTCTTTATTATTTTGTAAAAATTCTAATAATTCTCTTTCTTTTTCATTATATCTATTATAAATATCTGTTCTTCCTTTTATAGTCATAACTAATCCATCATCATCAAAATCATAAAATTTAACAATATCATTTTCATATTGATGTGGTCTGTTTGTTTCAAAAACAGCAACAGCAGTATATGTAGAAGCATTAGGTTTAAACAAGTCAGAAGGCATATTAATAACATATTTTAATGTATGTCTTTGCAATATTTGTTGTCTTCTTTCTTTATCTTTAAAATACATAGATAATGGAGCAATTACAATCCCATATCTACTACAATTATCAAGCATTTTAGTTACAAAAGTAATTTCTTTTGGGGTAGGATTAGCGCTGTTTTCTTTCCCTGAATATGGAGGATTTATAAATCCTATTGTTGGATGCATTTGTTCAATAATTTTATTTACTTCTGGATTATTTATACTATCCATATTAAAAATTTTAGATTTACCATCTCCTCTAAAAAGCATATTAGATATAGAACAAATATACATTGTAGGATTTAACTCAAATCCTAATAATTGATTTTGTTTTATATCATTTATTCTTCTTTCTTTATCAGGCAATTCACTATTTTCTATTAATTCAATTAATTTGTTCATACCAGCAATTAAGAAGGCTCCAGTCCCACAACATAAATCCATTATTACATCATTGTTTCTAATATCCACTAATTTTGTAAATAATGTTGTTATGTGTTTTGGAGTTAAAACTATACCTTTTTTAACATTTGATACACCAGCATATTTTAAAAATTCTTCATAAAATTTACCAATAATATCATAATTAGACCTTGTAGCAAAATGGTTATTAAATAATGGAATTACATTTTCTTCTAATTCAATAAGTATTTTTTTAACAATATCTGTATTAGTTAAATCTTGCATTTGTTTATATGTTTCAATATATGTTTCTAAAATACTGATTTTGTTTTCAGGTATATCTTGTCTTCTTAAAATATCTTTTATTGTCCCATATAAAATCTCTAAAATACCACTACCTTTATCATATTCTCTAAAAGTTCTTGCAAAAACATTATTATAATCTTCAGGTTTATATAAAGCAATCATTAACATAGATAGAATTACAGGTCTTTGTTGGCTATCTATATTTCTTAATAATTTATTAATTGTTTTGCTTGATTTTGAAATTTTTTCAATTGCTTCTTCTTCATTAAAATTGTTAAAGATTGCTAAAAATTCTTCTTCTCTTACAAAATTAGTTAATTGTTTTACCTCATTGATTTCTGTATCTGTTATTTTATAACAATTAAATTTGTGATTATATTCATCATCTAAATCACCACTAACAGCAATACCTAATATCTTGTATCTTTTGAATTTATCTATATCTTCAATAAATTTACTTAAATATCATTTAATACCAGAAATAGCACCCTTTTTAGGGTCTTTAATATTGTGTTCTTTAATTGTTGGTTTTTCTTCTACTAAAATCAATAATCTTTGATTTTTGTTGAAATAAATTCTATCTGGATAGCCAACTTTTCCATTTCCACTTTTTGATGATTTATTTAACACTGATTTTATATCTTTATTTATTTTATTATCAGTAGCACTATCATCTCAATCTGCTACATTGTAACCTAATTGTTGTAATTTATTTGTTACACTTGGTGTTATATTTTTATCTTTTCTAGCCATATTAAATCCTCTATATATTCTTAATTATCTCTTTAAATATCACATCATCATTATGGTTTTGTCTAAACTCAAACTCATTTAGATAATATGGTAAATGCTTTTTAGAAACTTTAATATAAGTTCCTTTGAGTCCTCTTTTTAAGCAACTCCACATTCCTTCTATTCCATTAGTTGATACTCTAATGTCTTCATATCTTACATATTCTTTATTAGAGTGGTTTACCACTCTATGATTGAATCAATCATCAACATCCTTTAAGACTCTTTGATAACCTTTTCATTCATCACTAATTATAGTGGAATCTTTAGAAATATTTGTTCCTAAAAATGCTGAAATTGTTTTATCATCAACTTTATTAACTAATTCAAACTTAACCTTGTTGCTATCTCTATTTTTGGCTCCCATAATTGAAGCCTTTTGTTTAAAGTGAGATAAGTCTGTATTTCTAACTCTTTGGTGTTTATTTGTTTCTCTACCACCAACATAGGTTTCATCAACTTCAGTGATTCCTTCAAACATAATATTGCCTTCATCATTCATTAATTCTCTAATCTTATGACTCATTCTTCAAGCAGTTTTATAGGTTATTCCTAAACTTCTTTCTAATTCTTTAGCACTAACACCATTTTTACTAATACTAAATAAAAAGATAGCGTGGAATCACAAACTTAATGGTGTGGAACTATTTTCAAAGATTGTGTCTTTACAGGGAAATAAGGTATGTCCACATTTAGCAACATATCTTTTAGTTCCTTCAACATTGTAATGCTTGGTTATAACACCACATTTAAGACAATGATTTAAGTCTTTGTATTTAAGATTATAAATATAATCTAAACACTTTTTATCAGTACCATAGTCTTTCTTTAAGTTCTTAATGTCATATGGATTAAACATAAAAACCTCCTCATTTCCTATATTATAATTATACCATATTACTTACCATAAGGGTATAAAATAATTTAGTTAAATTTAGGAGATTTACATACCATTAAGGGATATGTACCAATAAATTAAAATAAAAAAATTTTTTGAATAAATTTATATAAGTAAAGGTATATTTTTTAAAAATAAAAAATGCGTCAAAATGAATTTTTTTATGATTGCAATCATTATTGCTTTTTCATATATTTAAAGGTATTTTTCTTTTTTTATTGTTTGGTAAATTTATCTTAGTAAATTCAACTTATTGATAAAATAGTTCACGTTTTTTTGAATAATGAAATTTGTTTTATATTATTAAATTTATATAAAACAAAAAAAGCATATATATACTGTAAAATGTAAGTATGTTTAAAAAATCATGAAACGATGCCAAAGCAGTTGTAATACGTGGAAACATGTTGATGCTTGCTATTGGTCTAATTTTAGGAGCCGCATTCGGTGCTGTTGTTAAATCACTGGCAAACGATATTATTATGGGAGCAATCCTAAATATTATTGGCAGTGACGTAACAAAAGGTCTTGAAGGAATGGCTCAAGAAAATATTTTATACGGAAAATTCTTAGGAGCATTACTATACTTCCTAATAGTTTCAGTATTCATTTTCTTTGCATTACTATTCGTATTCTTATTAAAAAACTTCAAAGACCGTAAAAAAGTAGTTCCAGTAGTAGAACCTAAACCAACAACAGAAGAACTTATCCTAGAAGAATTAAAAAAACTAAATAAAAAATCTAAAAAATAGGGAGATATAAAAACAAGCATGTACGCTTGTTTTTTTATTAGCGAGGGTTATATTTCCCTCGAAAGTCATTATTTATAGGAGACGTAATGCAAAAAATAGTAGAAATTGCACAAAGTGAATATATTTCGTTGTTTTTAGGAAATTTAATCGTTAAAAAGGAAAACAAAAAAGTAACAATTCCCACAAGAGATATAGACGTACTAGTTTTTGAAAACGCGCGCACCACTATGTCTATTGCCTTAATAAATAAATTAATCGAAGAAAAAACGAATGTAATTATTTGTGATAATAAACATAACCCAATAGCTCAAATATTAGCAATTAACGGTTATTATGACAATAAGGTTTTTTTATGACAAATCAATTGAAACGACTCATTTCGCAATAACGTATGAAACGAACTAATTAAGTTAAAAATATATAATACTTGATTTATTTTAGAAGAATTAAATTTAATAAGTGATTGCAACACACAGTTTAAAGAATGAATCGAAGATGTTATTCATGGAGATATAAAAAATATAGAAGCCCAAGTTGCACGATTTTCATTCAAAATATTATTTGGTAAAAAATTTAAAAGGGAAAGAGACACTGAAGAATGCACAAATCTTTATTTAAATTATTCATACACAATATTAAATTCATTTATTGCTAGACATTTGGTTTCTAAGGGATTGGACAACAGAATAGGACTCAAACACAAAAGTTTTAACAATTTTTTTGCTTTAGCTTGTGATGTAATGGAACCATTAAGACCATTAATGGATATCTTTGTATATAAACAAATTATTCGTAATGAGAATTCGGTAAATTTTAAACAATTCAAAGAAAAATTGTTTATTTACTTTTATGAAACATATGTTTTAATTCAAGGCAAAAAAACAAAGATTATTGATTATATTGATTTGATTATTACATCTATAATTCAACAAGAAACTATAATGGATCTAAAGGTTAGTGAAATTTGTGAATAGATATATGAGAATAATAGTAATGTATGATATTCAAATGGAAACCAATATTGGTAATAAAGAATATTTACTGTGAAGAAAAAAACTAATTAATTTGGGATATATAATGATGCAATATTCAATATATTCTAAGTGTATATCCGCTCATACACAATATGAGTATGAAAGACAAAAACTTTTAAATGTAATGCCTAAAAAATCCAATATTAGAATAATGTTAATAACTGAAAATCAATATCAAAAAATAGAAATATTAAATGGTGAAAAATCATTAAATGAGTTTTACAATGATAACATCAGATATGTGAGTTTATAATGCTTAAATTTTATCCATATAATGTAAGCACTGAATACAACGGTATATTGTTAATTAATTGTAATAATTTTCATAAATTAATGAAAGAATCATTCATTTATGAATCAATAAATAATAATCCCGCCTTATTTGTTGATAATACTGAAATCTATCTAAATGATTTATGTATTTTCACTGAACAAACTAGAATAGCAGATATGTATGAATTATCATCCAAAAATTGATTATTTCAAGCACTTATTAATCATGAAAATTCCTCAAGGGAAAAATTAATTAACACATTTGCTTTAGACATAATTAAAGATGAAATCAATAAGCAATTAGGGGATAACCTCTTAGAAGATTTATATGATACTAAAAAATTATTAAAACACTTTTTGAAACAAATAATAATTTATTTTTCAATAAAAACACATTTATAAAATGATTAGATAATCATAAAAAATCTGAGAAAAAAACAATAGTCTTAAATAAGATAACTTGAATAAATATAGATGATCTGATACCTTGAATGAATAGTTATAACTTCATAATTATTACTGATAATGTTTTTGATATTGTGCGAAATATTGAAGAATTAGAGTGCTGTTTGTTTTATCAAAATTCACAAATAAAAATAGTCAATTCATGAGAATCAATTAAATATTGATTAAACGATTTGTATAAATCAGAATACAACGAAAATATGTGGCAACACTTTAAAAAAGATAAAAATGCGCAAATAAAATTAATAAATTTACTTTTTGAGTAAAAAAATAGGCCGTTTTTTAAAAAAACGGTCTTTTTTATTCAATTAAGGGTTTTGGTACTGTACAATTTTTGAGTAAGTAAAAACTTTAACCGCTGAAATGGCGTTTCATGTGTCGTTTTGGTACTGTACAATTTTTGAGTAAGTAAAAACATAAATTAATAATATTAATGGAGTTTGGCGAGTTTTGGTACTGTACAATTTTTGAGTAAGTAAAAACATAACTTGGATTAAAATTTAAGTCTGTGTAGTTTTGGTACTGTACAATTTTTGAGTAAGTAAAAACATTTAGCTGTTAATTTCGAAACTGGCTGAAGTTTTGGTACTGTACAATTTTTGAGTAAGTAAAAACTAATAATAAATATGCCACAAAATTCAGCATGTTTTGGTACTGTACAATTTTTGAGTAAGTAAAAACGATTTTGGATTAAATTCAATTCCGATGGCTGTTTTGGTACTGTACAATTTTTGAGTAAGTAAAAACTTTTTCTTCGTTATACATTCATTTAGTATCGTTTTGGTACTGTACAATTTTTGAGTAAGTAAAAACAATCTGTTTTTTTAGATGAAGAAGTATTTGGTTTTGGTACTGTACAATTTTTGAGTAAGTAAAAACAAAATTCAGTAAAATTACTTGAAAATTCAGGTTTTGGTACTGTACAATTTTTGAGTAAGTAAAAACTTTTTCTTCGTTATACATTCATTTAGTATCGTTTTGGTACTGTACAATTTTTGAGTAAGTAAAAAATGCCCGCTTTGTAGCGGGTATTTTTTGTATTAATTATTTTAATTCAATTTTTGTTGAAAAACCCAATTCATCTTGTTCCACTATGTTGTATGAGTCAAATACCAGAGAAATCACTTTATTTGCTATATGTGATTCTCTAATTGAACTTAAAGTAAGATTTGAATTTTGTATATTATACATTACATATCTATACAATTTCTTCGTTGTTTTATCTTGGAAAACAGTTCCAGGATATAAAACAAACAATGGTTTAGATTCGTGCGAAATATTGAATTTATCTTTTTGTATGTTTAAAAATTGTGTTTTATAAATAGTTTCGTCCAATAAATTTTTTGAATGGTTATCAAATGGTAGAATGTTTGCATTTATCGCAACGCCCCCGTATTTATTCTTTTTATTTTTATAAACTAATACAGCTAATTGTTTTAGACTATTGTAATAAGATTGATTATTTTGCTTAGTATTAAATAATACATCTACTGGTTTTTTATTTTCACTATACACTTTTAATTTTTTAATGTATTTCAATGTATTTTTATTTGTTATTAAAAGAATTTTCTCTTGTTGCAAGCAGTTTTGAACTTGTTCTTTTGTGAATAAATCGCTCTCTTGCTCCAATAAATCATTCATATACAATAAAAATGGTAAATTATTCTTGTTTGCGCATTTATCTTTATAACATTCAAAGATATTTTCAAGAATTGCAAATAAATTTGGATCTGAAGCACTAATTAAAAATTTTTCTTTATTTTTTTCTCAATATTCAACTGATATTTTAAAAATATCTTTAGTTTCAATATGCATTATATTCCCGTTACCCAAAACTTTTTTAGCCGAATACAATGTTTCATGCGATAATGGTTTGGTGAATTTTTTTACTTTTTTTCACGAATATCTAACTTTTTCTTCAATTTCGCTTTCTTTATCTCTGATGTTTTTTCTAATTAATGACGCGATGTGCATACCATTGAAATTCAAATCATCAACTTTGCATAAAAATTCACCTTCGGAATCGAATACGTTACCTTTTTCATTTAATATAATATTATTCAATTTATCCGCTCTGAAAAATGGATTCAAATTGTTAGCTGTTATTGCAACTATAGATGCGTCAAATGCATGATGAGAATTTATTTTTCTATCTTTTGGTTTCATTTTTGAATAATTTCTCATTCCCGCAGTAAAGCTACCAGTAATTGGGTGCACAACAAATTGATTGTTGTGATGCATGGAATAATTCATTAATTCATTAAAAAATAATTTAGCCGAGTATCTAGTATCGTTTAATTGACGATTTAAAAATTCCATTTTAGTTTTATCATCGAAATTTTGAATTGTTAAATTATTATATTTTTTAATACGAACGTTAGCATGATTGTAATATTTATTCATGTCTTTATTCAAAAATATTTTCCGACACAATGCTACATAATCATCTCATTGTTTACCTTGTATAAATTGGTATGGTATTTTCCCACTTTTAATTTTATTCATGCTCATTGTTGTAACAACTTTATTTGATATGGAGTTGTCTAGTAAAATTGATCGCGGAATAATGTGATCTACTTCTGCATATGAAGGATCTGTTATTAATTTATAAAGATCCAATTTATTCATTGAATACACGTCATATCCATCTTGTTGATATCACAATAAAATTTTTTCTTTGGTTTTGGCATTTAAATACTCTCAATCGATATTCTTATTTTCTAAAAATTTTCTTGAACTATCTAAAATGTCTTTATTTCTTTTTTTGTTTTTGTTTTGAATTTTGTTAATTGCAGCAGTTTGTTCAGCATCATTATTTTCTCTTGGTAATTCAATACCCACTTTTACAATAGTGTATTGATTTGAGAATTTTTTAATGATTTTATTGAATACTGCAACAGCTTCACGCATTGTTCTTTTTACTGCGGGTGCTAATATTGCTTCGTTTAAAAAATCTGTTTTAATGTATTTACGATTTTGTTCTGTATTTAACTTTATTTTATTCACTTGTATAGAGTTAGATTTAAGCAACTTGAATAAATTTGATTCTTCATTGTATTTCAATGATTCATAATTATTTTCAATATTAACCAAATCACTTAAGGATATTCTTATTGCTTTGTAAGATAATGAATGTGTATTTTTAATGTTTATTTTTTTATTGGATGCAATTTCTTTTATGCACTCAACAACATTTGCTTCTGTTAAATCAAAGTATTCGATAAATTTATTTTTCAATATCATTAATTGTTCAACTCTATAATCAATATTTTTACTTATTGATAATATATCGACTATTTTATCAAATAATCCTATTCAAGTAGATTCGATGTTTTCATTTAATAAAGCTTCAATATTTAGTTTAGATAAATCAGCATCATACTTTTGAAGTATTTTAATTAATATAAAAGTACTTTGTGGAGTTTTAAATTCTTCTAAATTGATTGTATTAAATTTATGCACATCAAAGTCTATATTTGGTTCGGCATCTATTACATACTGTTCTAACAGTTGATGTGTGAGTTTAGGAATTCTAGATTGTTTACACATTTTGGCAAGAGTATATTGTAAAAATTCTATTTTGTTTTCTTTGCTCATTTTTCAGCTTTTTAATTCTGTATAGCCAGTGTTATTTAATTCGTTTAACAAATCAAAAAATTCAGCACTAGTTGATTGTTTAGGAGCTCTAAATTCATTAATAAATAATGAACATTTTCCTATTGTTTTTTCTCATACGTTTTCGTATTTTTTATAAATTTGACCATTTTTTATATCATAAATTCCGTATTTTGATGGGCTGTGAATGCTACCGGGTCCATGTTCAAAAGATCTAATATAATTAAAAATCGTTAAATATTCTTCCATGAAGTCTTTGAATTCTTCTGAGTAATATTTGCTTTGAACATTTAATAAATTGGTTATTTCATTCATTCAAGCTTTATTTGTGAATCGTTTATTATTTAATGTTTCGAATTGTTTATAGAACCCTCATTTATCATAATATTCCTTTAATAATAAAGTTGGTGATATATCATCAGCTAATAATGTGGTTTTTTCTTTTGATTTTTTATCTTCATTATCTTCTGCCAATTCATAAAAAACTCCACGATTTTCTAAATAATCGTGCATTATTCAAACTAGTGATGTTGAATCAATTTTTTCTTTCATTGCTTTGATTTTTAAATTCAGTGTAATGTCATGGATTTTTTGTTCATTGAAATAAATATTATTAATTTCTTCTTTGCTACTAATATTTAGATTTAGTATTTCTTTATATTTAAAAAATAATGATTCTAATTTTCTGCTTCTATACGCTTTTCTTCTTATCAATCTTCTTTTTGAGCGAAAAGTTCTTCTGTCTACCGCTAATTTAGGTTCTTCAAATAATCTTGAACCCAAATGTAGAACCTCATTAGTGTCCGCATCAACAATTGCTCACCCAACAGAAGCAACACCTAAATCAAAACCTAATGCAACGTTTTTTTTGTCCATTTTTTTTCTCCTTTATTATCTAAATTATACTTTCGAAATAAAACAAATTATTTAACAAAACATAAAAAGTATTATAATTAAAAAGTACAGTTAAAAAAAATTTACTTACTCAAAAATTGTACGTACCAAAATAAGGCGCCATAATGGCTGCCGTATACCGCCCGCTTGCGGGTTTTTTATTTATTTTTTTATATAAAAAACAAACCTTTTTATAGGTTTGTTAATTGTATGTGATTAATTTTTCATTAAATGAGTAAAATCGACCAGCCTTAGCTATTTTTTTATCATTCACTTTCGTGGCATCAGCACTGAAACTTATATTAATTTTTAACAATGCAGCGCCAACTCCATATATATCAACTGGGGTTTTTTCTTGTTCGAATCAATGTATTTTATCCGCGTTAAATCCACTTGAAACAATAATTTTTACATGTTCTCCGCCGCGCGCAACCAATGCTCGTTTCAGTCTTTTGATTTGTTCTGGGTTAACGCCATATTCATCTTCATATTCTTCAAACATTTTATCTTTCATGTTTGGTGAAGTATCCACTCTTATTGCTTTTAATTTAGATCCAAATTTATTCAATACTTTTAATGTGTCAGTAATAACATCATTATTAAAATCTACTAAAGCAACTAAATCACTTTCAGGAAATAGTTCACTGTAAAATTCACACGCTTTAATTAAATCACCTTCGCACATTTGAATCAATGCATGTGGCATAGATCCAAAGGCGTGTTGAATATTGTGTTTAGCTGCTAATAATGTTGCATGATCAACAATTCCTCCGCACTCAATTGCATAAGCATCGGATTCTTGATTTCTGTAGTGATCAGCTCTATCAGCCATCGATACTACGTGTTTGTTTTTAGCAGCTATTTTAATATTCCTTGCGTTAGTAGCTATTGATGATTGTCTAGCCAATATACCATCAATTAAGCCTTCGTAAATACCAAATAAATGATAAGGTCCTTCTAATTCTAAAACGACTTCTTTGCTTCGAACTATTGAGCCTTCTGGCATATATTTTATTGAATATTTGCTGGTGTCAGTATTATTTTCCAATAAATCTAATACTTCGTTGATTCCACACAAAACTACATTTTCATGACGTTGAAAAAATTGCAATGTGATTATTTTATCACTGCATTTTTCTTCAGCGATTTTTTTGGTTTTCGAAAAATAAATGGCTGTTTTATCAGTTAATTTCATGATCGCCTCATTTAATCTAATAAAGAATTATTTTTTTGTCTTTCATCTATTTGAATGTTTTTTAATTTTTTCATTTGTTTATATTGAATGTTTTGTACCACTAAAGCACATGGAAAAAATGTAAAAATTAATGGAATACCCACACCAAATCTAACTAGTAAATAGTATCCATTCATACCACTTGTTGCAGTTAATGATAACATCACAAAAGCAATTGGAATAAAGAATATGAATGATTCCAAACCAAATCATTTAAATTTGTAAATGAATAATAATATCAGTCCCATGATTGCTAAAAACATTACAAAAAGTATTGGCAATATTAAATATCAAGGCATTGAGTATTTCAATAATAAAGTATCTTTACCAATTAATAAATAAACAATTAATGCTGGTATTAATATAGCAAATAATCCAAATATAGACACTCTTCAATGATATGTTAATCCTGTGGTTTTTTCGTTTTTATAAACTTGTGGTTTTTTTGACATTATTTATGATTTGCTTTCAATTCTCTAAATAGATTTAATAATTCTTCTTTTGTATACTGTAGTGTTTCTTGTGAACCATAAGCACGTATACTTACTTTTTGGTTTTCAACTTCTTCATCACCTATAATTGCAACATATTTAGCTTTATTGATTTGAGCTTCACGAATTTTTTTATTCATTCTTTCATTTCTGTCATCAAAATCAACGTTAATATCATTTTCTAAAAAGTATCTGTATAAGTCTTGGCAATATTCATTATGTTTTTCGCTAATAGGTACAATAACTAATTGTTTAGGACTTAATCAGAATGGTAAAACACCTTTTGTTTGTTCTAATAAAATAGCTATAAAACGTTCGTATGTTCCTATTAATCCTCTATGTACTAATACTGGCACAACTTGGTTTTCTTCATTATCGATGTATTTCATATCAAAACGACGCGGTAATAAGAAATCTAGTTGTAATGTAGACATAGTAATAATTCTACCCATAGCTGTTTTAATTTGAATATCAATTTTAGGTCCGTAAAACGCAGCTTCACCAATGAATTCTTTATATTCAATATTCATTTCGTTCAATAATTCTCTTAATGATGACTCGGCGTCATTTCACATTTGATCATTATCAAAGAATTTTTCTTTATCTTCAGGATCTCTTAAAGATAGAGAAACGTGGTCCACTTCAATATCAAATGTTTTTAAAGCTTCATTAATCATTTTGTATAAGTGTTTGAACTCGTCTTTAATTTGATCAGGTCTTACAAATACGTGCCCTTCAGTTAGGTCCATACCTCTTACACGTTCTAATCCAGATAAAGCTCCAGATTTTTCATAACGATATAATCTTGATTGTTCACTATATCTGATTGGCAAGTCACGGTAAGAACGACGTGTTGAATTGAATAAAATGATGTGGTGTGGACATGTCATTGGACGACCCACTAATAATTCATTGTCCATTTCTATTGGTTTAAACATTGTATCTTGGTAGTGTGCTCAGTGTCCTGAAATTTCATAAAGTTGTTTTTCTCCAAAATGAGGTGTTAATACTTCTTTAAATCCGTACATTTTATCTAATTTAAGAACATAATCACGAATCGCGTTGTGAATTTTCATTCCATCTTCTAATCAAATAGGAAAACCTTGACCCGCTAATAAACTACTTGTAAAAATATTTAAGTCTTTACCAATTCTTCTATGGTCTCTTTCTTTTCTTTCTTGTAATATTTGTAAATAGTTTGCTAATTCTTCTTTGGTTTCTCAACTGGTTCCGTAAATACGTGTCAACATTTTATTATTACTATCACCTCTTCAGTATGCACCGGCTACTGATAATAATTTAAAGTTTTTTACTTCTTTAATTGAATCTACGTGGTTACCAGCACATAAGTCAGTAAATAAAACTTCGTTGGTTTTTGGATGTCTTAGTGAATAAAACGTTATTTCTCTACCGTCTTTAGAAAATTCATCAAATAATGTTTTTTTGTATGGTTGATTTTCAAAACTGTATTCGCTTGCAGGCACCTGAACCATTTCTCAATTTTGTTTAGCTAATTCTTTCATCATTTTTTCGATTTTTTTCAAATCTTCTTGGCTTACGTTTTCCTCGAATTCAAAATCATAATAAAATCCGTCTTCAATAGCTGGGCCAATTGCTAGTTTAGCTGTTGGATACAATTTTAATACCGCTGCGGCAAGTAAATGGCTTGTTGTATGGTTAAGTTGTGTTTTTTTCATTTCTTTATCAATGTTACTCATAATTGTTAATTAAAACCCATTTTTTGCATCAATTCATTTAAAACTGGTTGTGCAATACGGCGGGCTTTATCCGCTCCTTTCATTGTTGTTTCTTCGACTTGCTCTAAAGCTGTGTTGAATTTATTTTGTATATCTATAAGAAGGTTTTTTACACTCAACGCAACCGCTTCTTTAAATTCTTTGTAATTTTTATTTTCAAAGAATTTTTCAGCTTCTTCTAAGCTTAAATTGTTTAATGACGCATAAATATTTAATAAGTTTGTTACGCCAGGTTTTAAGTCAGATGCATAAACTTTATTTTCACTATCAGTCACTGCTTTGATTATTTTTTTGTACGCTGATTCAGGATCTTCTAAAAGATAAATTGTTCCTTTTGACGTTAAATCACTTTTCGACATTTTCTTTGTAGGATCTTGTAAATCCTTGATTCTCGAACCGGTTTTAGGCGTGTATGCCTCGGGCACACATAATCTTGATTTGTATTTATTATTCATTCTTCTTGCAATGGTTCTAGTTAATTCAATATGCTGAATTTGATCCTCACCCACTGGTACGAAATCTGCATTGTACAGTAATATATCTCCAGCCATTAGTGTTGGGTACATCAATAATCCAGTAGGGATTGTTTCAGTACCATTACTTTGTTTTAATGCTTTTTGACTTTTATCTTTAAATTGTGTCATACGGTTTAATTCACCAATAGATGTTTCACAAGATAATAATCATTGAATCATTCCATGTTCATAAACGTCTGATTGATAAAATATCGTGCTTTTATCAGGGTTTAAACCACATGCCAAATATAATGCGACAACTTCTTTTCTAAGTTTTTTTAACGTTTTAGCATTATTATCACCCATAGTCAAAGCGTGTAAATCAGCCACAAAATAATAAGCATCAAAGTCATTTTGTAAATCAATAAAATTTTTTAAGGCTCCAATGTAATTACCCAATGTTAATTCACCTGTTGGTTTTATTCCACTTATTAGTCTTTTCATAATTTCCCTTCTTTTTTGCTACATAATTATATTTGATTTTTTAACTTTAGTTAAATATTCATGGCTTTTTTACACAATTGAATAATAATGTGCAATTTATTCAATTATTTTTCAGTAATTTTCAGTACATTTTCAGTATTCTTTTCTGTGTGGTTTCAGTAGATCATTCATTGTTTTTGGCAAAATTGCTTATTTTTTTTGTATACTATAATTAAAATCTTTAATTATACGTACGGAGGTAAAAAGTGACTGGTAAAAACAAATTTAAATACTATTTTTTATTGATTTCTACATTTGGTTTAATCAAATTAAGATGAAAAAAATATAGACAAACAGAAGTGAAAAATAAACTAACCGTTAAAGAACAAATAGACTTTGACATTAATGAACTTATACAATTTTTAGGTGGTAAGGATAACATTACAAACACTATCGCTACATATTCAAAAATTAAAATATCATTCAAGGATAAATCACTAATTCAAAGTAAAAAAATACAAACATTGAATGGTGTAAGTGGCATGGTATTACAATCACAATCTATAACACTTGTTGTCGGTAACAACGCAAAATATATTGAACAACTATTGAAAGAAGCTTAAAACATGAATAAACAAAATGATTATCAATTTTTATTAACCAATTTATTAGATATTGAAAACAACGACAGTACTTTAAGTTGTTCAGTAGACAATGAAAAATTTTTCGATATTTTAAAAATAGCTGGTGAAGAAACATTTAACATGATGTGCTCACAACCGAATTTCAATGTTAAATTCGGAGAATATGGACACAAAAACTTAATTACAAAATTAAAGCAAATTGAAACCGTAGAAGAAATTGAAAACTTATATAAAGAATTTTCTTTTGAATTAAGTCAAAACAAATTATCAATGCTTAAAAAGGACTTTGAAAAAGGTAAAAAGGACTTATGTTCAGAACTAGAAAGTAAATTTCAACGTTCAATAACAAAATGAAAAAAAATCGCTAAAAGAGCGTACGACGTTAATATAGAAAGTAACATTTGACCTCTTCACTTGGGATTTTTCTTTATTGCTGTTGAAACAGAAAAGAAAACAGTTTTTGCACCTCTTTTCTTTAAAGAAATTCATATAGAAATCAGAAACTCTTTAATTTATTTAAAATCTGAAGGCGATATTAAAGTTAACACTAAATTAGTTACTTTCTTAAGACAAAGTGGATTTGATTTAGATACATCGAGTTTTGACTTTAGTGATAAATCAATCAATCAAGTTTACGACTATTTCAAAAACTCATGATCTGAAACATATGATATTCCAGACACCTTTAAAGACAGAATACCGTTTAAAAGAGAAATTAGTATTCGTGAGAGTTTAAGTTTCCACAAAGGTCTTATTCTTGGGTTCTTCAATGTTTCGTCTGGATATTTATGAAACCAAATGAAAAAAATTATAGAAAACAATGAAGTTGAAGATATATTATTGTCAAATTTTGATAAAGTGTCTTACAAACGTCGTGTGGAAGATGTTATATATAATCAAGCGATGCGTTTATTTAAAATCCAAAAAACAAACTATTCACAAGATTTTGCAACCATTTCAGCTTTATACCAAGACACAGTTATTTGAGGTCCTCCAGGTACAGGTAAATCGCAAACTATTACTAACTTGATTACCAATATACTAGCTCGTGGTTACACAGCTTTAGTTGTATCTCAAAAAAGAGCAGCTCTTGAAGTTATTAGAAATAGATTAAAAGATTTATCAATTTTTGCCATCTTTTTACTAAATGACCGTAACTGAAAATTAGAAAAATTCTATGAACCATTAAGAGAATTTATTCAAAAAGTAGAAAACTTTGAAAGCACCAATAATGAAGACAGTATTGAAGTTATGCCAACTAATGCTAAACGCTTCATAAGCATGGCACAAAGCGTTAAAAACATTGTTGATTATTCAAATGTTATTGATGCATATTCAACACTTTGCAATGCAACTTTAGATGAACAAACGTTAACAGATTTAAAATCATTAGATTCATTTCTTAAATACCAATTATTGCCTAATCTAAATGATTACAAATCAATTGCAAATCATTTATACACAGTTAATAAAGGTAAAAAACCTAACTTACTAATTCAATCTACAAATACATATCCAAAATCAATTAAAGAATCAGCAATGATTATTGCTAAAAACCAAAACTTGCTTAAAGTTGATATTGACAACGCCTTAAAATACATTCACACAGTTGATGTAGAATCACTAGAACAAGTTGACAGATTCTTTAAATATCAATTAGAAAACAAAACTGTTGAAGTAAATAACCCAAGAACATTGGCTAAAATGTTGATTTATGCAACTACACGTAAAATGCGTCAATTTACTCAAGAAGAACAACGTGAATATGTGCAATTTACTCAGTCAATTCGTTCAGGTAAAATGAAACCATACAAATTCTTCCATAAACACAAATCAATGATTAAAAAATTATTCCCAATCATTGTAACAACGCCAGACACTGATTTATCAATGTGAGAAAAAGGTGAATTTAATTATGCAATACTGGATGAATCTAGCCAAATTTTCTTAGAAAAAGGTTTACCAATTCTTTATTTAGCACAACGTAAAATACTAGCTGGTGACGATCAACAAATGCAACCAACTAAATGATTCAGCGCCTCTTACGCGGTCGAAGAAGATGAAGACTTTGTCAACATTGAAAGTTTATTAGATTATGCTTTAGCAAGAGGAATTTACAAAATTCTTTTAGATAAAAACTATCGTTCAAGAAAAGCAGCTTTAATGACATTTAGTAGTAAAAACTTCTATAACTCAAAACTAGATGTTATTGATGATTACACCGCCGATAATAATGAATTAGCTATTGATGTCATTCAAGCAAATGGTACTTGAGATAACTCGATGAATGTTGAAGAAGCAGATATAGCTATTCAAACTGTATTAGATAATTTTGATAAATATGAAAAAATAATTTTATTAGTATTTAACGCTAAACAACAAGACTACATTTTAAATAGAATCTACGCAAATCACCCAAATCTTGAAGAAGCTTTAGGCACTGAAAAACTAAGTTTAAAAAATATAGAAAACATTCAAGGTGATGAAGCAGACTTAGTAATTATTAGTGTTGTATATGATAAAAATACAAGTCTTGTGGGTACATATGTAGCGCGTCGTGGAGGACAAAACGCACTAAACGTTGCCATTTCACGTGCTAAAGATAAAATGATTGTTATTAAATCATTGAACTCAGATGATATTAAAATTAATGAATCATCATCTGAAGACATGGTTTTATTACGTGAATGATTAAGATTCTTAGATCTTACAGAAGAAGAAAAGAAAAATTATTTAACAAACAAACAAAACAATGATTGAACCCAAACAATAACAATTGATGTTTCAAACGCTCTTGTCGAAGAAGTGAAAGAGAAATTAGAACAATCTTTAATTAAAGATAATCCAGAACTTAGAATTGAAACCAATTATGTTATAGGGACTAAAAAATTAAATATCGCCATTATTAACAATACATACAACCAAATTCTTTTAGGTATTATGATTGATGATTATTCATACGCTGGTGATGAAATGCAATATGTATACTTTACCGACTCGTTTAAATTCTTAGAATCAAAAAATTATCCATTATTAATAATCAAAGAATTAGAATGAAAAGTAAAACAAAATGAATTGTTAAGATTTATTAAAGAAAGTATTGATAATGCAAACGAAATAATCAAGTTGAACAACATTACAAATGACCTACCCAATGAAGTGTTAAAAAATGATGATTCAATTGAATACAATGATAATTTACTAATTCACACAAAAGAAGTAAATACTGTGGATTCAACACCGAACTACACAATAACTAATATTGATAAAATCAGCAATACAACACTTGTGTCGGTGCCAGAAATCCAAGATGATATTGACTACGAAAAAGAAGTTTTTACAACTCAAGAAATTGAAGATAAAGACATATTCAAAAACGCTGCAAACACAACAAGTGAAATTAATGGGTTACCTGAATTACAAAACAATATTGATACTAATGAACACTTATTACACACAAGAACAATAGAATTAATTGTTGACAACGCGGAAGAGCAATGAGAATTTGATGAATCATCTCAAGACATAATTTTCAATACTCAAACCAAAGAAATTCCAAACACAATTCCAGTAACATCAAGTACAGTTGATGAAACATTGGCGTATAACGATGATATATTCGACACAACTCAAACTGTTGAGATCATTAGTAATAATTCATCAGAGTTTATACCTACTGATGAGGCCATTCAAAACGATCACATTGAAGAAGAAAATATAAAACTATTTAATAATATGACCATGGAATTAAAAACTCCAGAAGAATTAAAATTACCTATTCAACCAATCGATACACCAGAAGAAGAAACTACTGTAAATGAAGAATCAGGTATTAATTTATTCGAAATTAAGTAAAATTAATATAGAGTAATAAAAAGGAGGTAATATGTCAGATTATTCTAAAGCTTCAACTTATTCAGTTGCATCACAAGATGATTCATTAGAATATGTAGTATTACAAGTTACATTGAAAGAAAAATTTTGAGGTACAGGTAGTGGAAACCTAAGTGAACTTGAAGTCGCAATAAATGAACAATGTGCTAAAGGATACAGATTACACACATTTTCAACGGCAAGCGGAGCAAGTAAAGGTCTTTTAGGTGGAGATAGAATCCAAGCCACTCTTGTATTCGAAAAAATCAAGTAACAAAAAAACAAGCAAAACTAATTAGTTTGAGCTTGTTTTTTATTTGTGATTCTAAAGCGCACACACACGCTTAATAAAATAACATATAAGCATGTGGCTAATGATGTTCACACCATTGGAACGATCATAGAATTGTTAAATAATAAAATGTAATAAATAAAGTAAGCCACGTTAATTGTTATTAATAACATTATCATTGTCATTGATAATGAACCTACTCTTTTATAACGTATTGTTTTTAATAATTGAGGAATATATGCCCCTGTGGTGAAAGCACCCGTAGAAGCTCCAATAATCACCAATGCAACCGTGTTGCTTATGTATCAATCTTTACGAACTATACCAATAGTAAAACAAATAATGTTTGCTGCAAAAACAATTAATAAAAATAGTGTTGCTAATATTAAATTTTTTCGTGAAATATTTTTGTCATAATAAAACACAAAAAACACCATTACAGTATATAAAATTCCACATAATAAATTAGATACTGAAATATAAATCAATTTTTCTCCAGTAGATCCTAAGGTAAATGAACCAAAGGCTGTATAACAAAGAACTCCAAAACAGTATATGCAGCTGGTTATTTTATTAATACCTTCTGAATCTTTTCTAAAGCAAACTTTAATCATTTGCGGCAAGGGTATAACTACAGTTAATATAGCCATAACTCAACCAATAATATTTACAAAAGTTTCCACACATCCTCCTTAATAATGAATATATTTATAGAATAAATACTTTTAACAAATAAACCCGTGATTTATGGATTTATATATTTTAAACTATTTCGCATTTATACATTGTAAAAATATTTTTCAATCACTTGTGCTATTGTATATGTTTTATATATTTTACAAAATGATTCAGATACATGCGAATAATAAGCCCGTAAAGTAAAATTCAATAAACTCAATAAAACCCCGCTTAAGCACAACAACAAAAACGGCATTGCTTGTTGTTGTATGAATACGCAAGACAAATTTTAATAGCATACAAATTATTTACAAATAAAAAAATGATAGTTACCCATCATTTTTTTATTTTAAAATATTAGAAACTTTTTCAATCAAAGGAAAAATTTGTTCTATTTTTTCTACTATACGTTTTTGTTCTTCTAGGGGTGGAAGAGGGATGAGAATATCAGCAAATATTTTTTTGTTTAAATGGGGTATTGCACTACCCGTTTTTGTATTTTTATAAAGATTTTTATTTAGTTCAAAAAAAATTAATATATATTTTTCATTTATATTAGATACTGTGGATAAAAGTTTAAAAGTACTCCCCATATAACCCAATGTGGGGGATATAAAGATTTCTCCAGAATTTTCACCGTCTACTAAAATTAATTTCTCGCCAGGGCAAACCTTAACCCCTTTTTCTTTAAATATAGGTTCTTTGTTTCTTCTTAGAAACCTTACTTCTAAATACGGTAAGCGTACGCCTTTTATTGTTTCGCCATTATATAATCAACAAACACTTTTTTGTCTGCATCATTCTCAGTTTTCAGGTATATCAAATGGTATTTCATCATCAATACATTTTTCTTCTTTGCCTATTTTTTCAAAGAAAGAACCATTTTTTCTGTAAATAAAAGATTCATTTTTATCGGCTTTTATTTTTTTATCTTTTATTAATTTTTGTTTTTCGGCTCTAATTTTTTTCAGTAATTCACTGGCAGGTTCTTCAGTATTATCTTGTTTGACTAATTTACCTTCAATAGCTTTTTGTAAGACACCATTTTTAATAGAATTTAGAAGTTGCCCACTTAATTCTTTTAATTGATTTTCTTTTTTAGAATATTCTTCAAGTAAAGATAATATTTTATCAACTTTTTCCATTATACGTTTTTGTTCTTCAAGTGGTGGAAGAGGGATGAGAATATCAGCAAATATTTTTTTGTTTAAATGGGGTATTGCACTACCCGTTTTTGTATTTTTATAAAGATTTTTATTTAGTTCAAAAAAAATTAATATATATTTTTCATTTATATTAGATACTGTGGATAAAAGTTTAAAAGTACTCCCCATATAACCCAATGTGGGGGATATAAAGATTTCTCCAGAGTTTTCACCGTCTACTAAAATTAATTTCTCGCCAGGGCAAACCTTAACCCCTTTTTCTTTAAATATAGGTTCTTTGTTTCTTCTTAGAAACCTTACTTCTAAATACGGTAAGCGTACGCCTTTTATTGTTTCGCCATTATATAATCAACAAACACTTTTTTGTCTGCATCATTCTCAGTTTTCAGGTATATCAAATGGTATTTCATCATCAATACATTTTTCTTCTTTGCCTATTTTTTCAAAGAAAGAATCGTTTTTTCTGTAAATAAAAGATTCGTTTTTATCGGCTTTTATTTTTTTATCTTTTATTAATTTTTGTTTTTCGGCTCTAATTTTTTTCAATAATTCACTGGCTGGTTCTTCATTTTTATCTTGCTCTACAAGTTTACCTTGAATAGCATATTGTAAAACATATTTTTTAAATTGATCTGTGTTCATTTTTTCAGCCATACTATTTTTTTACTCCAAAAATGTCGGCAATCTGTTCTACAATTTTATCCATATCAGCATTCAAATTAGCTCGTATTTCCTGATATTTTGTTACAAATTCTTCAGGATTTAAAACTGCATCTTCTTCGTGAGGATAGCCACATAAATCTAAATTGAATTTTTTTTCAGTTAATTCATGTATTGTATATTTTTTAGCTTTATAAAAACCATCAACTTCAATTTCTTTTTTATTTTTTCATCATTCTCGCAAATTATTTAAATGACGAGGAAACATGGGTTTTGTTTTTGAAAAGCTTCTATATCCTTCAGGCGCATCAACTCTATAGAATCAGGTGTTAGTTGTTGGTTCGGTGTTATCAAAAAACAATATATTAGTTGTAATTGAAGTATACGGAGCAAATACACCGCTAGGCATACGAATAACTGTGTGTAAATTAAATTCAGACAATAATTTTTTCTTAATATGAAATTTTGCCCCTTCAGTTCCAAATAAAAACCCATCAGGAATAATTACCGCTGCTCTACCGTTACGTTTTAATCTATACATAATAACAGCCATGAATAAATCAGCAGTTTCACCACTTCTTAACTCAGCAGGGAAATTCATTTTAATAATTTCTTTTTCACTACCCCCGTAAGGTGGATTCATTATTATGATATCGTGCTTATCGCTATTTTTATAATCTCTAACATTTTTTTCTAATGTATTTCCATGTAGAATATTCGGGTTGTCTAAATCATGTAAGAGTAAGTTGGTGATGCAAAGTAAATAAGGTAATGATTTTTTCTCAATTCCAAATACTGAATTTTGATATATTTCTCTATCTTCAGCAGAACTTACTTGTTTATCTAGTTCCTTTAATACTGATGTTATGAATCCACCTGTACCAATTGCAAAATCAGCTACAGTTTCTCCTAATTTTGGTTGTAACATTTGTGCTATGAAATCTGTTACAGCTCTAGGGGTGTAAAATTCACCTGCATTACCTGCAGCTTGTAAGCTTTTTAAAATTGTTTCATATATTTCACCAAAAGCATGTTTTTCTTCGTATTCAGTAAAATCTATTTCATTAATAACATTAATTACTTGTCTTAAAAGAACTCCGTCTTTCATGTAGTTGTTGCTATCTTCAAACGCTGTTTTAACTATTGCTTTACTCATTGGTGTTTTTGAATCAATTTCAATGTTTTTTAAAGTTGGGAACAATTTATTATTGACAAAGTCCAATAAAACTTCACCAGTCATAGCGTTTCCATCTTTATTATCTACAGCTCAGTTTCTTCATCTTAACTCTTGTGGGATGATTGATTTAAAATAATCATCATTAAATTCTCACATCTTTTCTTTAGAGTCATAAACTTTTAAAAAGAGAATTCAAACCATTTGCTCAATTCTTTGTGCATCACCATTAACACCAGCGTCATTACGCATGATGTCTTGTAACCTCTTAACTATATTAGATATACTCATATTATTTAATTCTCCTTACTATAGTGCATATAATTGTTTTTCTAATTCTTTAATAGCATCTAGGTAAGCTTGTTTGCTACCGAATAGATCAGCTATTTTCATTGGGTTTCCATATTGTCTAAATGGATCATTTGAAGTATTGAAATATCCTCTAAATCATCAATTCCATTTTCCATGTATTTATCTAATAAACTGTCTAAAACTTTTCTGGCTTTCTCTGAATATTTTTGTAAATATCCTTGTGTTTTAACTTTGTTTGCTCTTTGTTTTCTGGTTAGTGGTTTTTGATCAAAGGCTACATGACAAATTAAGTCAAAGTCATCAATATTTGCAATACCCACAGCATCTCTTAATGCTTCTAAAAGCACACCTTGTTCTTGTAATTCTTCTATTATCGCTTTCTTTTTAGGTTCCGATTTTCATTTATTGATAAAACTTTCAAGAGTGGCAAACTCCCCTAATATATTTTTCTTAGAATAATCAATTAAGTTTTCAGTAATTAATCTACCCTCTTTGTCGTAATATTGAATTCTTTCATTTACTATATTAACTTCAACGTCATTAACGATATATTTCACTTTATTGCTGTCAGTATCTTCGATTTCTTTATTCATTTCTTTTTCTTCAGCTTCTTTAATGATTTCATTTAATTCATCTTCAGTTAATTCAATTTCTTCACCTGGTTTAAATAAAATATTACTAATTGGTTCACCATCAAAATCTGGATCTGCAAACAATCTGCAAGAACCCCTTGTATCTAATATTGTAAAAAATTCCTTACCACAATCAGGTTTTAAACGAGTACCACGTCCTATAATTTGTTTAAACTCAGTTATTGAATTTATATTACTTTCAAGAACAATTACTTTACATGTTTTACAATCCACTCCAGTAGTCATTAATCTTGAAGTTGTAACAATTACAGGATATTTGCTTTCAGCATCAATGAAATTGTCCAGTTGTGCTATTCCAATGGGATTATCTCCAGTAATTCTCATAATGTAACGATTATCTTTTGCAACCAAGTCTGAATTTTCATTAACAAGTGCTTGTCTCATTCTTTCGGCGTGATCAATATCAACACAGAAGACAATTGTTTTTGCAAATCTGTCGTTTATTGATTTTAAATACTGTGTTATTCTTTTGGCAACTAACTGTGTTCTGTCATCAATAACAATATGTCTGTCGTAATCACTAACATTATATATTCTATCCTCAATCAATTTACCCGACTCATCTAATTGACCTTTATTTGGTCTTCAACCATCAATATCAATATCAATACCGATTCTAACAACTTTGTAAGGTGCTAAAAAACCATCGTCAATTCCTTGTTTAAGTGAGTAAGTATATATTGGTTCTCCAAAATAACTTGAATTAGAAACATCTTTAGTTTCTTTAGGTGTGGCAGTCATACCGATTTGTGTAGCTGAACTAAAGTAATCTAGTATTCTTCTTCACTCAGAATCTTCTTTGGCAGATCCTCTATGACACTCATCAATAACAATCAAATCAAAGAAGTCTGGTTTAAATTGTAAGAAAGGATCTTCTTCTCCATCATACCCAACTAATTGTTGATATAAAGATAAAAATATCTCATACGAACTATCTAACTTTTTACCTTCTATTTTAGTCATGACTTTTTTAAATGGGGCAAAATCTTGATTGATTGTTTGATCTATAAGAATATTTCTGTCAGCTAAGTATAAGATTTTTTTCTTATTGCCAGATTTTCATAGTTTATGAATAATTTGAAATGCTGTGTAAGTTTTACCAGTACCTGTAGCCATAGTTAGCAATATTCTCTTTTGATCTTTAGCAACAGCTTCTATTGTTCTGTTGATAGCGACTTGTTGATAATATCTCGGAGTTTTATCACCTTTACTAAAGTAGTATGGTTGCAGTATCAATTCCTGATCTTCTGCATCTAATTGTTTGAATGATATATAACGATTTCACAATTCTTCCTTTGATGGAAATTCGTCTAACTTAATTTCTCTTTCAACACCTTTTAACATGTCATGTTCTAAAAACCCATCTCCGTTAGAACTGTAAACAAAAGGAATATCCAGAATATCACCATATTCAATCGCTTGTTCTATACCGTGTCTTAATGAGTAAATATTAGCTTTTGCTTCAACAATTGCTAATGGTTTATTTTTTTTATAATACAAAACATAGTCGGCTTTTTTCCCTTTACCTCTTATAGCTTTATCGCCTCTCAGGATAATTCTTCCATCAGTAAAAGAATGTTCCATTACAATATTCTCAAACTTATCTCAACCAGCTTTTTCAATAGCTGGTGTTATAAATTTCAATTTAATATCTTCTTCGCTCATTTGTTTTTTATTTTGAATGCATTCCATTGTACACCTCTGTAAATTATTATTTTTTTTCTATATCAATGAACATTTATTATCTATTTTTAACAATAGGGATATATTAAATAATATATCAACTGACCAATATTATCTTTTTTTATTAAAAATAAATTCACTTTTTCAGTGA
Organism: Mycoplasma phocoenae; assembly: GCF_012934855.1. Taxonomy (GTDB): domain Bacteria; phylum Bacillota_I; class Bacilli_A; order Mycoplasmatales; family Metamycoplasmataceae; genus Metamycoplasma; species Metamycoplasma phocoenae. The sequence continues at coordinate 150,567 of NZ_CP051481.1, read as the reverse complement.
ATTTATGTTAAAAATTTAATTTTGATTTTAATTGATTTATTTTCAGCGAAAAATAGTAAAAATTACGTGTCAAAGTATATGAGCAAGTATTTGATATCATTTTCGTTTCATATTAATTCCTCTTTTGAATATTTACTTAAATTTTATTGATTAATCTTTTCCAATATTGCTACACATTCAATATGATGTGTTTGAGGAAACATATCAACAGGTTGTATCATTTTAATTTTATAACCTTTATCTTTAAATAATTTCAAATCCCTAATCAATGTATGTGGATTACAACTTATGTAACCAATTCCTCTAGGTTTATGCATTGATATTAAATCAATGAATTCTTTAGTTAAACCGTTTCTTGGTGGGTCAACACAAACAATATCAAAAACAACACCGATATCATTTATGTTTTTTAATTCTTCGTCAATATTACCTGTGTAAAAGAATATGTTGTCGATACCGTTCATTTGCGCTGATTGATAACCGTTTTTTCCAGCTTCTTCCACTATCTCAACAGCATATACACTCTTTGCTTTTTTAGATAAAAAGGTACTAATGGTTCCTATTCCCGAATACGCATCTAATACGATGTCATTTTTAGTAATGTTTAAATTCGAAACCATTGTTTTATATAAATGTTTTGTTTGATATGGATTGACTTGAAAAAATGCATTTCATTCGACAATGAATTTATTGTCCTCTATCGAATCAACAATATGTGTTTCACCTAATATAACCTTTGATAAAGCGCCATATGTGTCGCTTTTATTATCCAAATTCTCAATAGTTTGAATTATTGATTTTATTTCAGGGTTTTCACTTACAAAAACATCAATAAATGTTTTATCAATATTTGTTTTGGTGTATGAAGAAAAAACAACCTGAACACAATCCTCTTTTTCATTACATTTCATTGTGATATTTTTAATTCTTGAATTTTTTGTATCAAACTTATTAAAGTTTTCAACCAATCAAATTAATACTTTATTTAATACATTTTTAGCCAAGGGCATTTGTTTCATTTCGATAAGTTTATGCGAATTTCTTTTGTATGTACCAAATTTATACATACCGTTTTTCAACTCAGCAAAAACAGTTACTTTATTACGGTAATTCCATTCTTTTTCACAAGCCAAAATATCTTTGGTGTCAAAATAATTCAATTGTCTTTCCGCAAGTGTTTTAACAACGTTTGTTTTAAATAAAAGTTGTTCAGAATAATTAATTATCGCAAGTGGCGCAACACCACTTTCAATAATAGTTTTATTAATATCTTTCAATCTTGACGAGCTTTTCTTTTTAATATTAACAACATCTGCATAAATAATTTTTGAATTTACTTTTGTTAATACAATATCAACAACTTCATTTTCTAAGGCACCGTCAATCAATATTGTTACGTTGTCATCTCTATATACACCATAACCTTCATAACTAAATTCAGTAACAGTTATTTTTTTTAATTTATCCCCAATATTATATTTTTGCATTACTTACCTAAACAAAAGTTACTGAAAATAGAATCCAATAAATCTTCGTTTGTATCCTTTCCGATAATGCTTGCAATTTTTTTTCATGCTTCATGAATATCAACAATAACAACTTCCGGTCCAAAACCATCCTCAAGCCCTTGGATTGCATCTTGTAAAGAAATTTGTGCTCCTTTAACTAAAGCTAATTGTCTTGTGTTGTACATTAAATATTCACTGTTTAAATCAACATCTTTATAACTTTCTAATAAAACTTGTTCTAGTTCTTGTATTTGATTATTTTTTGCAGAAATTTTAATAGTTTTTTCATCATTAAAATTAGAAACATCAACTTTATTAAATACTCTTATGTATTTTTTATTTTTTGATAATTTCTCAATTTCTATATCTTGTGAATCTAATTCTTTCGTTGTATCGATAACATGTAAAACAATGTCACATTTTTCTATCGTTTGTTTAGCTTTTTCAATTCCGATTTTTTCCACTACATCCACAGTTTCTCTTATACCGGCTGTATCAATCAATTGAAACAATACACCATCGATTTGAAAATTCGCTTCAACTGAATCTCTTGTTGTTCCTTCTATATCGGTAACGATTGCTTTATCCTCTTTAATTAGAGCGTTTAATAACGAAGATTTACCTACATTAGGTCTACCTATAATAGCCACTTTTATACCTTCATATATTTTTTGAGCATTAGCAGATACTTTTATTATTTTTTCAATTTCATTTGATAAGAAAATTAATTTTTCTTTCATTTCTTCATTTGTTAACTCAGCAATGTCATCCATTTCAGGATAATCGATATTTACTTCGCAATGTCCTATTAAATATAAAATAGTGTCCAAAAATGAATTGATTAAGTTGTTTAAATTGTTATCAAAGCGACTTATAGACATTGAAACTTGTTTTTCGGTTTTAGCGTGAATTAAATCATTAATAGCTTCAGCTTTAATTAATGACATTTTCCCATTCAGATAAGCTCTTCTACTAAATTCACCAGGTTGAGCCATTCTAGCACCGTTAGCAAGAATCAATTTTAAAATCATATTCGAAACAACAATACCTCCATGGGCATTGATTTCAATTGTATCTTCACCAATAAAGTTATCAGTACCTAAAAATCACGCGATTAAAACTTCATCAACTTTTTTATCACCATCGTAGATATAACCGAAAGTAATTTCTTTATTTTTTCCTTCTTTCCCTTTAAATATTTTTTTAATTATTTGTTTAGCTTCAGGACCTGTTATTCTAATTATTGAAATAGCTTGATTAATTTTCCCGGAACTTATTGCAGTTATTGTGTCTCACATAATAAATAATTATAAACAATAAACAAAAATCCGTCCTTCTTTGTCTTTTTCTTTTCTTGTTCTAATATGTGAATGTAGATAATAATAGACAATAAACAACAGTGCAAGTAAGCAATTGATTAGATTAAGAATAATAATAAGTGCTGTATAAAATGTAGAAAACTCAAAAAATGAACTATATATAATATTTTTTTAAAATTAATTGCGAACACAAAATGTATAATAAATTCCAAATAATGTAGTTAACTCATTATTTAACTAATTTTCGTAAAAATTGCACACGTTTTAGTTGTTTCTGGTTAACAAATGTCGATAAAAAATCATTGTTAATTAATGTTATTAATGTAAATAACTCAAAAAAACCCAACTCAGTAGTTATTTATACTAAATTTGATTGTGTATTATTTTGTTATCTATAATTATTTATATTAATTTAATAAAAAATAGTAAAGGATTAAAATGAAAAGCGTTTTAGGTCTAAAAATAAAAAATAAAATTATGTTTTCTGCTTTTTTTAACAAAAAACGTAAGTATTCAGGTGATATTTTAAGAGCATTGTTGTTACCATTAGCCTTTTTAACTGTGTCATCGATTTTCTTCGGAATAATGCGTCAAATAGGTGAGGATCATAACTTTTACAGATTAAATGAGACGATTGTTATGTTTACAAGATTGTCATGCTTTTTAATCAGCTTATTCCCAATATTTGTAACGATCGGTATTGCTACGACATTTACAAAAAAATATGTACTTGCGTCTGTATTATCGATTTTAGGTTGGATAACTTTTATCGGTATTCAATCAGTTTTCATTCATGAAAATAGTAATGGAACGGTTGATTTTCTATTCTATAGAAATGTCGACAACAGATTTATTGATTTATTTGGTTCTATAGATTGAATGAAAAATGTATCACCCAATATTTTTATAGCTATTGTTTTTGGGTTTATTATCATAGTTTTATTAAATAAAACAAGTAAATTCAGAGTATTTAAATTTTTAAATTTTAATAGAATAGTGTTTTACATTTTACCTTTTGTAATTTTTATATTGGTTATACTACATTTTCTAATAATGGGTTCAGTTATATATTTATTAAATCATTTATCAAAAGAACAAAATAATCTGGCAAAAACATTTCTATTTGCATGTTTTGAAAAAGCCTTATTTCCATTAGGTCTTGATTCAAATATAAATAAACTATTAAATAGTGATTATATTGAATTAACTCAATCTATTCAATTCACAAAAAATAACATGGTATATCAAGTTTCTTCAATAGGCGGTGTAGCTAAAACTAATTGAAGTGACGCGTTAGGAATTATTGATGATAATAATTTAAAAATACGTACTGAAATTTTATACAACACATTGGCCAATGATTGATCTGGAAAAGAAATTGTATTAAATAATGGTGACAAATTCTTATTCAATATGACAATGGCTTCAAAAATCAACGCAGGTATCGTAAGTGGAGAAGGATTCAAATTACTATTGAATAATTACTCATTTGGTTCCGGCTCAATAGCTAATTTAATTTCAACTATATTTATTGTCCCAATGATTGGTATTGTATTGATTTGTAATGCTGAAAAAGGTCAAAAACTTTTCGCCACACAAATATTAATTGCTTCAATACTTAGTTCATTCTTTTTGGGAACTCAAAACATAGTCCTATATATTGTTTTATTCTCTACACCAGTATTCTTTGTTATTTTATTTGTATTCATATTGCCTTTATTCCAATTGATGTTTGCATACATCGGTGTTCAAATTCAAACTGTTAATGGTGGGTTTATTGAATTGATAAGAAATGGATTCATACCTTATGTAAAGGGGGCTCAAAACGGCTTTTGATTATTTTTAGGACCTATTATTTTCATAAGTGTTGCCTTGATTTTAATATACTGAGCATGAACCAAATTATTTAAACCAAATACTCCTGGAATTGGTAACTGTAATTCTGAATTAATCACTGCAGAACAAACACATTCGATAAGCTATATGTTGTTCTATAAACGTAACGACTTTGCAAAAGAAATTAACACAAAAGAGTTTTTTGTATTTGACCAAATAAATGACAAAGCCGCTCCGAATGAATCAATAGATGAGTTTTCACAATACTCAAATATTAGCGATACACAAATGTTTGATATAAATAAAGAAGGAATTGAAAACTCTAGCGAACTTTCCACCACTCAAGAAGTTGATGTTACCCATTTAATGGGTGTTAAAAACAGTATCGAAACAAAAACATTTAGTTCTGAAAAAATAGATTTTGCAAAAGAAAAAATTATAATAAATTCACCTGTTTATGGAACATTAGTTGAAAAGACTAAAGACAATATTGTATTCAATGTAAACCAAAAGAAAAACAATATTTATGCGCCGGTAGAGGGTGTTGTGGAATACATATCACCAGAATATAATGAAATAATATTAAGTCACAGTTTTGTAAGAATAATAATTTCTATTGAATATAACAGAAGTGATCAAGCACTTTTATTTAAATTTATAAATACACAAATTAAAGTAGGCCAAAAAGTAAACAAAGGAGAGCTATTATTATTAATTAATAATTACTTTGATAATGATTCAAAAGCAAGTATAAACGTAAACATTCAAACAATTAAAAACACTGAAGAAGAAATTAATACTTCTGTAATTTTAAATAAAACATCAGTAAGTAAAACCAGTTCAATATTTGTGGTGGAAAATTAAATGTCAGTAGCTATTGTTGCGGAATATAATCCATTTCACAATGGTCACATTTATCAATTAGAACAAGCTAAACAAAAATTTCCTAACGAAAAAATATATATAATACTGACTGATGATTTTACTCAAAGGGGTGATTTCAATACAATGAGTTTTGAAAGTCGAAAACAGTTTGCCCTACAATATGGCGCTGATGCCGTTATTAAAATGTCGTTACACGCTTCTACACAAGCCGCGCATATTTTTGCTCAAGAAGCCATTGAATTGATACATCAAAACCAAATTGATAAAATCTTTTTTGGATCTGAAACAGACAACATAAATTTATTTATTCAAGCAGCCACAGCAATAAAAAACAATTTAGATGAGTACAATAAAATAGTAAAAAAATGATTAAAACAAGGTTTTTCATTTGTAAAATCTTCAGCTGAAGCACTTAAAGAATTAATAGGATCTGATTTTTCTCAACCTAACGACATATTGGGATTTGAATATGTTAAACAAATTGTGTTCAACAATTACGACATTCAACCTTTTTGTTTAAAAAGAACTCTACCGTTTCACAGCGAAGAAGTAATTGAAAAATTCGCAAGTGCAACTAAGTTAAGAAAAATGATTGAAAACAATGAAGATATTTCCATGTATTCACCTGTGCAATTTGTCACAGCGCCGGATTCTTTAAAAAATCATTGGCACGAATTAAAAAATATTATTTTAAACACGGAAGCATCTGAACTTGCGCAAATACACATGGTTTCTGAAGGTATGGAGAATCTTTTTAAAAAACACACCGAGTCAGACACGATGGAAGAATTTATCGATAAATGCACAAGCAGAAGATATACAAAAAACAGAATACAAAGAACTCTTCTTTCCATTTATTTAAACAAGCGATAAAAAAACAACCGGCGGGTTGTTTTTTTGTTAATTATTTTTTAGTTTCTTTTTTATCTTCTAATAATGAAGCGTAGTGTAATTCGTATCCTTTAGGGTCGTTGTATTTTGCTAATGAAGCAATAATTTTTGAGTTAATTAAAGGAATTTGAATTTGTTCTTTTGTAATGTATTTAGCAACTTCTTCTGCTGACATTCCGTATAGTTTTGATAATCTTTCGTATTCTTTTTCGTAATCTTTATCTTCAACTTTGATTTGTTCGCGTTTTGCTAATTCTGTGTATGTGAATGAAATTTTCAAGTTTTGAATTGCTTGATTTCTAATGTTGTCGTAAATTGTTTTTTTGTTTTGTTTTGTAGCGTCTAAGAATTGTTCAAAGCTCATTCCTTCGTTTTTGATTTGTTCTTCAAATCTTTTGAAGTTTTGATTTGTTTCTTTAGCAATGATTGATTCAGGTAATGGGTATTTTGAACCTTCAACTATTTTTTGGATAGCTTCTTGAGCAAAAGTATTTTTAGCAGCTTCGTTTTTTTCACGAGTTGCAAGATCTTTCATATAATCTTTTAACTCTTTAACGTTTGAAACATTTTCGATTCCAGCTTCTTTTGCAAATTCGTCATCTAATTTTGGTAATTGAGGACGTTTAACGTTATTAACTTTAATTTTAAATGTTGTTTCTTTACCTTTTAAGAACTCCATGTGGTATGTTTCAGGGAAAGTAATGTTAAACTCTCCTTGGTCACCTTTTTTAAATGATTTCATTGATTCTTCAAATCCAGGAATGAATGAATTTGATCCTATAACTAAATCGAATCCTTCAGCTTCTCCACCATCAAATGGTTGTCCTTCTAAAAATCCTTTGAAGTCAAAGTTAACGTGGTCTTTATCTTGGATTAATTCATCTGTATCCATTAATAAAGCGTGTGCTTGTAATAAAGCTTCTAATGATTTTTCAACATCTTCTTTTTCTACTTTAACAGCTGGTATTTTTACACCTAATTTTTTGTAATCAATGATGTCAACTTCTGGAACCATTGGGTAAATAAATTCAATAACAAGTTCTTCTGTTGAGCAAACTGGTAGTTGGTATGTTGGGCTGTCTAAAATAATGTCTTCATCTGTTAATAATTCAACAGCTTTTTTAATTGATTCATCTAACATTGGAGTAATAGCTTTACCCATAACTTGAGCAGCGCTAATGTGTTTTGCAGCTTTGTCAGCTGGAACTTTACCTTTTCTGAATCCTGGGATTTGTAGATTTGCAATTAAATCTTTTTTAGCTTTTGCTTGAGCATCTAATCAAGCTTGTTTATCAACATTAACTGTGATAGTTAATTCTGATGTTTCTTTGTTTAATGTTCTTTTTAGCATTATGTCTCCTATCTTATGTCAATACTTAATAAAATTAAGAATTGATTAAACATTAGAATTATAAATTATTTTTTATTACTTTTTTAAAGTAATTAAATATATTTGCATAAAAAAAGTGCTAAATAGCACTGTTCTTATTAAATGAAGAAATTATATAGAGTTGTTTCTTCGGCGTTTAATGATGTTTTATCTTTATTGCCCAATAAAACATTTGTTACGTTAATAATCATATCCGCACTCATTAATTTGTTTTCTTGGATTATATCCAATCAATACATGTTAGCGAATTTAGCAAACACTTGTATTGCAACTTTTCCTTCTGAAGGATTTTTTTCGTACATTGAGTTTAAAGTTTCTTTAATTTTAAAAAATTCTTTGTTGCTATTTATGTTTGATAATTTAGAAGGATTCAATCTTATATCTTTAAATTTGTACTCATAATCAATTGTTTTTTCATGTAATAAATTTCATATAAGTGTTAATATTTCTTGATGCATTCCTTCTTTTTGTTCAAAGAATCATTGAAAATCAGCAGCATGTTTGGTAATGTCTTTATTTTTTAATTTCATATACATTATCATGAAGTAATAATCAACTAAATCTGTTTTAATTTCATTGATTAATTGTTCTGCTGTTAACGCTGTAGGATAATCTGTATTATCTGATAATGTTTCAATTAAAAACGCTTGTTCTGTTTCACGCACAATAGGACTTACTTCAGTCATTGTGAAACGTTTTTCATGTTTTAGTGTATATAAAGCCAAAGCTGGATCTGTTTCTTTTATTTTAATTAAATTTGTCAAAAATTCTTCTCATTCTTTAGCTAATTGTTCTTTAGTTTGTGCCATTATTTATTCTCCCTTATTGATTGTAAGTATTGTTCTAATAATTTTTTATCACTCATTTTTAGTAACTTTTTACCATCTTTATCTTTTAATTTTTCAATTCACGCCCTGAATAATTCCACTGTACCTCACATCATGCAAACTGTTATGTCTAGTACTACTAAAATGATAAACACCAAAAATAATGTGTGGTTGTTTTCGTTTACTCTTAAATAAGAAACTATGAAACCTACAAAAATTATTAACGTGCTTATTAATAATAAACAACCTCTTCATATTTTCCCTAAATAAAAATCTGGGATTCCCAAAAGTTTTAAAGGTGTGAGTAACATAAACACATTTAAACTTTTTTTGGAATATGAATTATAAACTTCTAAAATTTCTTCTTCTGTATATTTCATAAAATTAATCTCATTCCTTTTTAAGCATTATAATTATAAATAATATTTATGACTTGTCGAGAAAGGAAACAAAATGTCTAAGATTACAAATATAAAAGCGCGTGAAATTCTGGATAGTAGAGGAAACCCTACAATAGAAGTCGAAGTTTGAACAGAATATTCTAAAGCCACAGCCAAAGTTCCTTCAGGAGCTTCAACTGGTTCGAGAGAAGCGTTGGAATTAAGAGATAAAGGAACACAGTACGAAAAAAATTGATTTGGTGGAAAAGGTGTAATGTCTGCTGTTGATAATGTCAACAACATAATTGCCCCAGAAATTATTGGAATGGATGTTACCCAACAAAGAAAAATTGATCAAATAATGATTGAACTAGATGGTACAGAATTTAAATCATATTTAGGAGCCAACGCAACATTAGGTGTTTCTTTAGCTGTGGCAAGAGCTGCTGCTATGGATCTTGAATTGCCGTTATATCGTTACATCGGTGGTACAAATGCTATTAAATTACCTTTACCTATGTTGAACGTGATCAATGGTGGGGAACACGCTTCAAACACAATAGATTTCCAAGAATTTATGATTATGCCTGTTGGAGCAAAATCATTTAGAGAAGCTTTAATGATGGCTAATCATGTATTTCACACTTTAGCAAAATTATTAAAAGCGGCAAAACAAAATGCAACCGTGGGTGATGAAGGTGGGTTTGCACCTAATTTACACACACATGAAGAAGTGTTAAATTTTTTAGTAGAAGCTATTACTGAAGCTGGATATAATCCTGCAACATCAGGTGAAGGGGCTATTGCTATTGCCTTGGATGCTGCTGCAAGTGAATTGTATGATGAAAAAACTCAAAAATACACATTCAAAAAATTTGAAAAAGCCGTTGAAGATAAAATGGAAGGATTTGAAAACTTCCAACTTCAATCTTCATTCACTAGCGATGAATTAGTGGAATACTATGGAAAATTAATTGAAACTTATCCAATTATTTCAATTGAAGATTCTCACGCCGAATCAGATTGAGAAGGGTTTGAAAAAATGACCGCAAGATATGGACATAAAGTTCAAATCGTTGGAGATGATTTAATTGTTACCAATCCAACATTTATTAAAAAAGCGATTGAAAATAAATCAATTAATGCTGCTTTAATTAAAATGAATCAAATTGGTACACTTTCAGAAACTATTGATGCAATCGAAATGGCTAATAAAGCAAACATGACAGCAGTCGTAAGCCACCGTTCAGGTGAAACTGAAGATACAACACTTGCTGATTTAGCTGTTGCATTTAATACTGGACAAATCAAAACTGGATCTGTGTCAAGAACTGATAGAATTGCCAAATACAACAGATTATTAGTTATCGAAGAAGAATTAGGTGATGTTGCAAAATTCGATGGTGAAAACACATTTTTCAATTTAAACAGATAATTGCTCATTTTTATATAAAAAAGAAGTACAACAAAAAATGTTGTATTTTTTTCATTAAAAAACCACTATGTTGTTATAATGATGTTGTTCTTAATAAAATAAAAAAATACTGTCTATCAGTAATTTTTAGCAAAACAAAATAACGAAAAAAACCGGAGAGACAAAGTGAAAAAAACCAATTTCAAAACTAAGACAATCGATGCTATTGAAAAGTTTTTTAAAATAAAAGAGCGTAATACAAGAATAAAAGTAGAAATTCTTTCGGGGGTAGTTTCGTTTTTGGCGATGTGTTATATTTTATTTGTAAACCCTTCAATACTAGCTGAATCATCAATGCCATATGGTGGGGCGTTTTTAGCGACAGCTATATCCGCTTTTATTGGTTCTATTTTAATGGGGTTATTTGCTAATTTACCCATCGGGCTTGCACCCGGAATGGGTATAAATGCTTTCTTTACTTATACATTGGTTAAGTCATTAGAATTTAGATGACAAGAGGCTTTGGGAGTATCATTATTTGCTGGACTTGTCTTTTTATTAATATCATTAACTCCCTTGAGAAAAATTATTATTAAGGCTATACCCAAAGATTTAAAATTAGCAATCGGTGCTGGTATTGGATTTTTTGTGGCGTTCATCGGTTTAAAAGAAGCTAAAATAATTGTTAGTGATCCCAATACATTGGTAGCCCTAGGTGATTTTACAAACCCTGCAGTAATATTAGCCATTGTGGGTATATTACTTTCATTAATTCTTTTTGCTCGAAACGTTAAATTCAACTTTATTATTTCAATAATTTCAATAGCTGTTTTAGGTACTGTAATTAATTATATATATTACGGTGTTACTGAAAAATTTATTGAAGGTTTACCAAAATTTAGAGAATTTAATTATTCTAAATTAGGTGAGTTTGCTGATGTGTTTGGTCAAGGTGTAAGTGCCATGTTTACTAAATCATTCTGAAAATTAAGCCTTATCGCATCAATAGTTACATTGGTGTTTGTTGATATGTTTGACTCTATTGGTACCTTCATGGGACTGACAGATTCATTAGAAAAAGATGAAAACGGAGAAATTATCGGAGCTAGAAAAGGTCTAGTAATGGATTCAATATCAACTGTATCAGGAGCGGTTTTAGGAACATCAGCGGTTACTGTATATATCGAATCAACAGCCGGAATTAAATTTGGTGGAAAAACAGGATTGAGCGCAATTGTGGTTGGATTATTATTCGGGTTATCGATTGCTTTATTTCCAATATTCAGCGTCTTCTCAGCGCCCGCTGTTACCACAATGGTTTTATTCACAGTCGGTATAATGATGACAACTCAATTAAAATATTTAGATTACAAGAACCCTACTATTCTAGCGGCTTCATTCACAACAATAATTATGATGTTACTAACGTTTTCGATTTCAAACGGAATTGCAATGTCATTTATTGTTTACTCATTAATGGAAATTGTGAGAGGAAGATACAAAAAAGTACATCCAATGATGTATATATTATCTGTAGTATTTGTAATTTACTTTATCGTAATGCCTCTTTTGTAAAGAAAAGGCATTTTTTTATATTTAAAAATGCTAATTTATGGCTTTTTTATTCGATCTTGTTTAAAAACGAGTATTTAGTATATAATTCCAACGTTATTTAAAATAACGAGGTAGGAACTCCTTGGCCATCGGCCCAAAAGTCCAGAAGGAGACATTATGCATAAATATGAAATTATGCTAATCGTTCAATCAACTACTACAGAAGATAAAGTTAATTCATTTATCTCAGAAATTTTCAGTTCAAAAGGTGAATTGAAAAAATTAGAAAGAACACAATTAGCATATGCAATTAAAAAAGTAAATACAGCACAATATTTCGTGTTAAATATTGAAGCTAAAGCCGAAGAAATTAAAGAATTCGGTCGTAAAGCATTATTAGATAAAGAAATTTTAAGAACACTAGTTATAAACTTAGATTCAGAAAAAGCTTTACAAAGAAAACCAAAACAAAATAGAGTTAGAAAACCAAAATTTGCACCACGTTCATCAGAACAAGGCGCAAGAAGAAGTTTCAAAAAAACAGATGACAGACGTGTTAAAAACGAAGACAAAAATTCTTCAAAATCAGAAGAATAATTAAAGTCGTAAGGAGTTATAATGAATAAATTTGTAGGAATAGGTCGTTTATCAGCGGATCCAATTGGAAAAACAACATCTTCAGGAGTAGAGTATTCACGTTTTACTCTCGCTATTCAAAGACGTCAATCAGCCGGTACAGAATCAGTTGTTGACTTCGTGCCATGTATAGCGTGAAGAAACAATGCTTCATTTATCAATAAATTTTTGGATAAAGGAGCACTTGTAGCTGTTGAAGGTGAATTCCAATCTTCAAGATCGGTTGCAAACGGGCAAACATATGTAAACTACACAATCCATGTAGACAACATTGAATCGCTTGAAAATAGACAAACCGCAGAAATGCGTAGACAAAAAAGAGACCAATCAGATGGTAAAACATTTGATATTCCAAATATTAATTCAAACTCAGAACAAACATTACCGCACAAACAATCAAATAATTCAGTAAACGAAACAGTCTTAGATGACTGAAAAGAATTATTCGATGGTGTGGATGAACTTTAAGGAGATATTATGGCCAGAACAGTAGCCAAAAAACCATTCGTACGTCGTCGTCCATGTCAATTCTGTTTAAACAATCAACAATACATTGATTACAAAGACCAAGAAACTCTACAAAATTTTGTTAACCAACACGGTAAAATTCTTTCATCACGTATCACAGGAACATGTGCACGTCACCAAAGAGGGCTAACAACTGCTATTAAAAGAGCAAGAATTGTTGCTATTTTACCATTTATTGGAAACACAAAAGTAAGCAAATAATTGCCTACTTATGAAAAGATAAGAAATGTGAACTTTTATAAAAAGTGCAGATAAAATTGATTCTTGATTGGATAGTGATAAAGAAGAATTTGCATTCTGAGGTCGTTCAAACGTTGGAAAATCATCGCTTTTAAACTCGTTGGCAAACAGAAGTATTGCTAAGGTATCATCTACTCCAGGTAGAACAAGATTAATTAATTATTTTGAAACACCAAATAATAAAATAATTGTCGATTTACCAGGATATGGATATGCCAAGATGTCCAATAAAGAACAAGAGCAGATAAGTGAAATGATTGCTAACTATTTACAAAATAGAGTACAACTAAAATCAATTTTTGTTCTTATTGATTCACGACATGGTGTAACACCAATTGATTCAGAAATGATAGATTTGTGTTTCACACTTGGATTGAAAGTGAATATTATAGTCACAAAAATAGATAAATCCAACCAATCGGCGTTACATAAAGCTCGTACAGATATGAAAAACTTATATTCAGGTATTGATGTTTATTATGTAAGCGCAAAAACCAAAAAAGGTTTAAATAAAATTCAAGAAAATTTTGAATTTTAAATTACAATTACCAAATAAAAGCAAAAACATACTTGACCATGTTTATGCTTTTTTTATATCTCTTAATTTTGGGGTGTAAATATTATTGTATAATATATACAATATGAAACAGTGAACAAAGAAAAATTTTAATACAATAATTACTGTAATTTCAATATTGTGCTTATTTATAATTCCAGTTATAACTTCAATTGTTTTTATTGAATTAATGAATACTCATAAGTTGGTTGCGGTAATAGGTTTATCTATAACAACGGGAGTAATTGTAGTAGGAATGATTATATTGTTTTCTATCGTTTACAAAAATATTAAAAACAATATAGTTATTAAAAACACACTTAACTTCCAAGCTGAAAACGAAATATCAAAATCAGGAGTTGGTGTTATTATTTTCAGTGACAGGATGAAAATGATTTGAGTATCCGACTTTATTAAAGAAAGGTTTGGAAACAAAATAATCAATAAACACGTAAAAGAGTACTTCGGTATTAGTCAATCATTGATCGATGTAAATAATTTTGAATTTACACACAATGATTATTATTACGAAATAAATTTCAATACTGAAAAAAATCTTTTACTCATTAGGGATATAACAAAAGCTAAACAAATTTACATTCAGTATGAAAAAGAAAAAATAGTATTCGGAGAATTGGACATTGATTCCATGGGTTTATATCAATCAATGTATACCGAAGAAGAAATATTCAAAATATATAACTCTGTAGTTAATGTGTTAGATGATTTAACTAAGAATTATGATTTTGTTTATCGTCGTTATTTTAACAATAGATTCTTTTTAACCACTAATAAACAAACGTTAGATAAGTTTGTTGCTAGTGATTTTAAATTCTTTACGAATATTTTGTGTAATGAATTGAGAGATAAACAATTGAGAATACCTGTATCAGTTGGTTTTGCATATGATTCGAATAAATTAGATCATTTAACCAATTTAGCTAAAAATGCCTTGATTCAATCGCAATCTCGTGGGGGTGACCAAATTACTGTATTGGACAAAAACAATAAACCTTCTTACTTTGGTTCTAAGACTGAAATAGCATTGAACATGAATAGAACAAAAATATCTTTTATTGCTAAATCAATTTTAGAAAAATTAAAATCATCAAAAATCAAGAACGTTATTATATATGGTCACAAAACAGCTGATTTAGATGCTATTGGAGCAGCTTATGCAATGCTGAAAATTGCAAGAGCACATAATAAAAAAGCATACATCCAAAACAAAACATTTGATCAAACCGCGCAAGCTACAATCAATAAATATTTAAAAAGTGAATTGGATTTATTTATAACTCCTGCTCACGCTACAAAAATGAATGGTGAAAACACTATGGTAATTATTGTTGATACAGCAGAACTGCATAGAATTGAAAATAGTAATGCCTTGTTAAACATAATGCCAGAAAACATTTTTGTTTTAGATCACCATAGAATATCTAAAACACCTGAGAAAATTTTAACAACTAACATGTATGTTGATACAGGCGCATCAAGTACTGCTGAAATAGTTACTGAGTTAGCCGTGTTCAGCCAAACTAGTCAATATATAACAGCGCAAGCTGCTCAAATGTTATTAGATGGTATTTTCATGGATACTAATAAATTTGAAAAAACCACAACTTCAAAAACTTTCAATGCTGTATCATTACTTGAAGAATGAGGGGCTTCAGCAGCGAAAAGTATTGAAACATTAAAAATGAATGAAAAAGTTCATGAAAAAGTAAAAGATATATTAAGTAATATTAAAGAAATTAAAAAAGGATATTATTTAGCCACATACGAAGGTGAAGCGGAAGGTGATGTAGTCGCAATAGCTGCAGAAGAAATTTTAAGAATCAAAGATAGAAAAGCCGCCTTTGTAATCGCAAAAATACCCGGTACTCAAAAATACAAAATGAGTGCTAGAGGAATCAAAACAAATGTTCAAATAATAGCAGAAGCTTTAAATGGTGGTGGACACTTTGCCGCCGCAGCCGCAATATCTGACGGAGAAAGCTTAGAAATATTTGAAGATAATTTAATACAAGCAATAGTGAGTGTGAAAAATGAAAGTGATATTAATTAAAGAATACAAAAAACATAAAGTAAATGAAATCATTGAAGTTAATGATGGATTTGCAAAAAACTTTTTAATAAGAAATGGATATGCACAACCTGTTAATTCATCAACATTAGCAAATCGTGAAAAAATCCTTGAAAAAATTAGTGAAAACGAGCAACACGTTTTAGAACAAGCTCAAGCATTAGCTGCTGAAATCGAAAAAGCACATTTATTTTTTGAGCTTAAGGTACACCATGATGTTGTTCATGGTTCAATAACAGCAAAAGCTATAACAAAAGAAATTTTAGCTAAACACGAAATTAAACTACCAAACCATAGTATTGATAAAGTTGTTTTAAATACAATTGGTGAACATAAAGTGTTAGTTAATTTACACCCAAAAGTTAAACCATTTTTAAAAGTAACAATATTTGAAGCAAAATAGTTAGGACAATAATGAAACCAATTAGTAATGAAGAACTGAATAATATAATTAATAATGAACTGCCTTTAATGGGTATATTTTTAACATCCCCTAATGCTTATCATTCAGTTGCTGAGATGTTAAAAACAGATATATTTTATATACCCGCAAATAAAATATTGTACGAAGCTATTGAGTATACGAGTGTGGAATATCCTGATTACAATATTTCGCAAATTATTGACTATTTAACAACAACACAAAACATCAATAGCATTAAATATACTTATAACGGGGAAGAGTTTAAAGGCATTGACTATTTACAATTATTGATCGATAACAAAGGTATTTACAAGGATACCAGTTCTTATTTACAAGTATTAATTGGCTATGCTAAAAAAAGAGAGTTACAAAGAATCATTGATTATACATTACTGAAAATTGAAAACACTAAAGACATTGGTGATGTTATTAATGAGTTACAACTTAAATTAATTGACATTGATCTAAGTGATACTAATGTTGAGTTCGAACACATTAAAGATGTAGCTAAAGAAAGTCTTCATTTAATGGATATGCGTCAACAGTTAGGAGATTCAAGTTCATTAAAATTTGGTTACCCTCAATTGGATGCATTAACGCTAGGATTTAATCCGGGGGATTTAGTCATTTTGGCAGCTAGACCTTCTATGGGTAAAACTGCGTTTGCTTTAAATATAGCCTCTAAAGTAGCAAAACAAGGTAAATCAGTATTATTTTTTAGCCTTGAGATGTCTAATGTTCAATTGGTTGAAAGAATTATTTCTTCTGAAAGTAGTGTTCCATTATCAAAAATTAAAAAAGGAGAATTTCACCTTAACGACCGTGACAGTATCGATATAGCATCAAAAAATATGGAAATGTGAAAAATGTTTTTAAATGACAAATCATCATTGAACATATCTGACTTATTAGTACTGGCTCGCCGTTTCAATCAAGGTAAGAAATTGGATTTAGTTATTGTTGACTATTTACAACTAGTCACAGATTCAAAAAGTTCAGGAGATAACAGACAATTGGAAGTATCAAAAATATCGCGTTCCCTAAAACAATTAGCGCGTGAAATTGGTTGTCCAGTTATTGCCCTAAGCCAATTATCACGTAAACTTGAACAACGTGAAGATAAACAGCCAATGCTTTCGGACTTGCGTGAATCAGGAGCTATTGAGCAAGATGCTGACGCGGTTATGTTTTTATATCGTCCAGATTATTACAATAAAAAATACAAAGGGGATGATGCTGTTCAAACTGAAGATGATTATGAACAAATGACTGTCTCTAACTATGGTCCAACTTCAGAAACTATTGTAATTGTTGCAAAAAACCGTAACGGTGCAACTGGAGCCACAAAAGTTTATTTTGCGCCAGCATGTAACTATTTCTTTGAAAATAAAGAATAGATAAAGGAGGGATATGAATCAAAATAAACAACAAAAAAAAATCTATGAAAAAATTCTGAAAATCTCTCAAAGCGAGGAGTGAAAAAGAGTTTACAATCCATACAATGTTAATTTTTTAAATGTATGAAAAAAATTCCCCAAAAAACTGTTTTTAATTTTTGTCAGCGCCTTTATTTTCAATATAGGTGTTGCTACTTTTCTTTCCAAGGCGGCCGTTGTTGCCACGGGTACATCTTCATTAGCTCAGATTTTTACTTTCACCTTTGACATTGATAGATATTTTGGATATATCTATGTAGCAATTAATATCCCAGTTATTGCTGCTTTTTGACGTAAGAATCCACGATTGTTTATGGTATTGACTTGTTATTGACTACTATTTCAAGTATTGAGTCAATTGATACTAGGTGAAATAAGTGTAATTAATCACTTTTTAAAAGAAACAGTAACAATATACACTCCTGAAGGTGCTAAATATTGAGATGCATTCTCTTTAGAAAAAAGTAATGGAGCATATTACGATGGTCAAACGTGACCAATAATTGTTTACTGTATTATCGGAGGATTATTAGACGGATTTGCCGCTGCAATCGCTTGAAAAGTTGGTGGTTGTGTTGCTGGCTCAAACGTTATTGTTTATTACATTTCGAGAGTTAAAAAATTATCAGTAGGTAAAACAGCGTTTATTGTTGCCATGGCTTTTGCTGTCTTTTCTATTTGTGTTACTGGAACATTGGAAATATTTGACAAAATTCCATCGCGTCCTTGACAAAAAACAATTGATATAAATCACAATAACCCTACTACCAGATTTATTGTAAGGTTAATTTGTACTGTTTTATATATTGGTGTATATACATTTGTAATTGATCGAATGTATCCAAAATACAAAAAAGTTAAATTAGAAATATATAGTTCAAAAATTGAAAGTATTACTGAACACTTTAAAAAAATTAATTATCACCATGCCCACAATATTTACTACGGTGTAAGTGGCTTTACACACTTAACATACGGTCGTATTGAAACTATTACTTTATTCCTTGAAAAAGACTGAGTTATTGCGCAAGTGAAAGCGGTTGATCCAAAAGCGTGAATCAACACTATGCCAATAACTGAAGTGCAAGGGAATTTTGACACATCATTTATAGATTAAATTAAATAAAAATAATTATTTAGTGTAATATATTTATTATTACATATACAGAGGCAAAAATGAAACCAAAAAAATTATCCAGAAAAGCAAAGGTTATTGACTTAACAGACATCAATAGATACAACTTAAATTGTTTAAATATTTGAGTAAAACAACCCAAAAAATTATTTTGAATGTTTGTGTCTGCTTTTATCTTTAACTTTGGAATAGCAACTTTCCTAGTGAAAGCTGGTACTGTAGCATCTGGTACAAGTTCATTAATTCAACTTATAACCTATTCAGTAGAAGTTGTAAGAAAATATTTTGCCGTATTGTATTTACTAATTAATTTACCATTTGTCATTTGATTTTGGAAAAAGAATAATCGACAGTTTATGTTGTTGACATTGTATTGATTATTATTCCAAATTGTATCTGAATTCTTTTTTAATGGTATAAACTCTAATCAACCTTATATAATTCGAGATTGATTGAAAAACGACTTCTCCATTTACTATATTAAATATTCATTAAATGGACAAAAAGAAGCTTGAACATTATATCCAAGTGGTACATGAAATGGATTGAGTAATTTATCGATTAATACTGAAGTTGTTGGTAAATGAGAAAACTGAACTTTAATTGAAGATGTTGTTGAAAACGGACAAATCAAATATGCTAAAGGATTAAGCGGTTGAGTAGAATTTGCAAAAATCAACCCAAGTATGAATATCATTCAATCAGATGTTCCTAACTTAAGCGGGACATGAAATGGATTGAGCAATTTATCAATCAACACTAAAGTTGTTGGTAAATGAGAAAACTGAACTTTAATTGAAGACATTGTTGAAAACGGACAAATCAAATATGCTAAAGGATTAAGAGGTTGAACATCATTTGCCAAAATAAATCCTTACATGAACGTTTCTAAAGCTACTTGACCAATTGTAATATACACGCTATTGGGAGGAATTTTAGGTGGACTAAGTGCTGCAATCGCTTGAAAACACGGCGGTTCAACAGCGGGCAGTGATGTATTTATTTACTACATTTCAAAAATTAAAAAAGCATCAGTGGGTCGTGTTGGATTCTTCATTTCTTGTTGTTTTGCAGGATTTAGTATTATAAACATTGGAATATTAGAGTGTACAGGGTTGGTTAATGATCACCCATGAGATATGAGTTTATTTATTGTTCGTGCTATGTCAACTATTGTTTATATAACGGTTTATAATTTAATCATTTCATTAATTTATCCAAAATATAAAAAAATACGTATTGAAATTCATACTCAAAAAATTGATGAAGTAAGCCAGCATTTAAAAGCTATCAATTATTGACACTCATGAAATATTATCGACAAAGAATCGGGTTACTCTGGAGATCGTGGTAGAAAAATTGAAACTATTGCACTATTCTTGGAACAAAATGAAATAATAAAAGAAGTGAAAAAAATAGATCCAAACGCATGAATCAATATTCTTCCAACATTAAATATTCACGGTAACTTTAATACACAAAAAATAGATTAATAAAAACTCTGCACTAAGGCAGAGTTTTTTAACATTAATCTATGCTTTGTTTTCAATACTACAACATGAATCAGTAGTGTTCGATCCTTCTTCTTTCAGCGACAAGATTCTATTTAAATGTCTACCACCTTCAAACTCGGTGGTGTATCATTGATCAAACATTTCTAGGGCTTGATCTAAAGTTACTTGTCTACCGCCAAAAACTAATACATTAGCATCGTTGTGTAATTTGGCTAGCCGCGCATCTTCAACTGAAGTTACACGCGCTGCTCGAATGTGATTGAAACGATTTAATGCATATGAAATACCTAAACCAGTTCCACAAATACCAATGCCTTTTACTGGATTTTCTGAATCACTATTTAGTGCTTTCGCAAGTTTAAATCCGTAGTCTACATAACTTACGCTATCAGTTGCGTTTTTAGCCCCTAAATCAATCACATTAAATCCCCTTAATGTAAGTGCTTGACATAATTGATCTTTTAATTGAAACCCGGCATGATCACTAGCCAATGCTATTGTATATTGTTTATCATTGTTATTTTTTTTCATATTATAATTTTATCATTTATTTATTATTTTAGACGCACGTAAAAGAACGTTGTTGTCCAAGTCTATAACTGCGCTAGCATCCTGACTCATAGGTCCAAAATCATTAAAATTTACCAATTGTGTAAACTCTTTCTTTGCGATTTCAATAGATTCAATAGCAGGATGACCCGATACGTTGCAACTAGTTACATAAAAAGGTCCTTTTTCTAATAAAAAGTTTCTCAATGAATTATTATCAGGAATTCGATAACCTTGTTGGTTAATAATAAAAGACACTGCTCCTGGTCAGTATTTATTTAATATATTTTTTTGTTCATTGGTTATATTCTCCAATGCATATAGTTGCTCTATGTTTGCTAACAAAATGATTATTTTTTTACTGCAATCACGTTGCTTTAAATCGTATATCAGCTCTAAGGATTTTTTGTCTTTAATTGAACAACCCATACCTAAAACTGTATCTGTAGTAAAAACGTGTATGTTTTCAAATTTATTTTTCATCATGTTTAAATTATATTATTCGTATAAACATTTTTTTGTTTAAAATAATAATATGCCTGAATTACCAGAAGTAAAAGTTGTTATTAAAGCACTTAAACAAAAAATATTAAATAAATCTATAAAAAACATTGAAATATATAAAGAAAAATTATTGAAAGAATTGAATGTACATCAATTCAAAAAAGAACTCATTGGTAAACAAATAATGAATATTACTAATGTTGGTAAATTTATTGTATTTGAGCTAACTAATGAACTCATTATGATTTCTCATTTAAGAATGGAAGGAAAATACAAATTCTATCTTCAAAAAACTGAACCGGAAAAACATTCGCATATTGTGTTTCAGTTCACTGATAATTGTGAATTACATTATAATGATTCAAGAATGTTTGGTACATTTCATTTAAGAACAAAACAAGATTATTTACTAACTAAACCGTTAAATAAAATTGCCCCGGTTCCTGATTTGGTGGATGTTCAATTTTTATTTAACAAGATTAAAAAATCTTCAGTAGCTATAAAGACTACAATACTAAAACAAGAGTTGATAGCGGGTATTGGAAATATATATGCAGACGAATGTTTATTTGCTTCACGTATTCACCCTTTAACATCCTGCAAAAATATTACAATCGAGCAGTTAAAATCAATACTTTACAACGCCAGTGAAATAATGAATAAAAGTGAAATATTGGGCGGCAGCTCCATTAATTCTTATGAATCCTTAAATAAAAAAACGGGTGAATTTCAAAACTTTTTGCAAGTTCATACACGAGTCAATAAGCCGTGTTATGAATGCCAAACAAATATAAAAAAAATAAAGGTGAATGGTCGAGGCACATATTATTGCCCTCGGTGCCAAGGAGAAAGCAATGGACAATAAAATAACAATAGTTATTGATATGCAAAATGGTTTTGCTAAAGAAGGAAACATGTATAGCTCTCAAGTAGCGCAAATTATTCCTACAGTAAAAGAAATATTAGAAAATTCCAAACATAAATTATTTGTGCTAGATTCACATCATACTGGAGATTTAGAAATGAATTTATACCCAGAACACTGCATAGCGGGCACATGAGAAGCCGATGTTGTGGATGAATTAGCAGAATATTTAAATCAGGAAAATACTTACAGCGTGACCAAGAATATTACTAATGCATTTTTTGATATTCCAGGTGATTTGTGAGAAAAATATGAAATTTTTGAATTTGTTGGTTGTTGTACTGATATTTGTGTATTACAATTATTATTGACAGTAAAATCTTATTTTAATAAAAGAGAAGTAACAAAACCATTAATAGTTTATTCAAATGCAACAGCAACATATGATGACGAAAATCATAATGCTGAAGAATTTAAAAAATATGCATTAGCTATTATGGAACAAAGCGGTATAGAGGTTAAAGAATGAAAAAAATAGATCTACATGGTTTAGATATACAAGAAGTAACATCAAAAGTATTAAACGCAATATATTCTTTAAATAATTCGAACGACGACAGTGTTGAGTTGATAACTGGTAAAGGAACTGGCGCTTTAAAATTAAGAGTCGAAGAATTACTAGATGAAGAAGGTGTTGACTGAGATTATTACAACGCTGATGGAACAAGCTTTATTGTATATAAAACATACGATGATGAATATTAATTAAAATCTATACAAAAAACGTCGTTTCCCTTGAAACGAACGTTATTTTTTTATTCTTAATTTCTTTTTAAATCAGCTGATTGTATCTTTTCGTGTCACGAAATAAATTAAATTAAATACAACAACAATCAATAAACATATAGAACCAAGAGCAAGGCTTCAAGCTTGGAAATTACCTTCGTATAATTGAGTCCCTAAAGTTTCAGTATTGGAAACAATCCGAGTAATAATGAAGTCATCAAAAGATAAAATCATTGCAATAACGAATACAAAACATATTGAACCGCGCATGTATACCAAATAAGTTTTGAATCATGTTTTTATTTTTGAGTAACCTAGATCTTGGCTAGCTTCCATTATATTTTTATTGAATTTATCTGACTTAGGTAACATAATCATGATTGCATAAGGCAATATAACGACAGCATGAGATACAATAACTCTACCAAAACCTTCATTGGTTGCCTTTAATATTCCAAAAAATGTTGTCAATACTATAGCTAATGTTAAACCAGTTACTACTTCAGAATTTATTAAAGGGATATTAGACGTTCCTTGAACAAATTTTCTGGCTCGTTTATTTTTTTGTCTTCATAAAGCAAAAACAGTCAGTAAGGATAATACAATAACAATTAAACTAGTGCACAAACCTATTAATAATGAATTAACAAATGCGTTTGAGTGTTTGGCTGAGAACAATTCACTATATCCTTCAGTAGTTCAGTCATTGAATGTTGTTACACTAAAAATTCCTTTTTCACTGGGTTTGTTAAATGAATAAAATGTTCCAAAAACAAGTGGTGCATAAAATAATAATAAAATTATCGGTATATATGAAAGTTTGATGATTTTCTTAAATTTATTCATCCCTACCGCCTTTGTAATAATATTTATTTAATAAATAGGGACCAATATGAAATAAACCGTAAATGAACATTAATAATATCATTGTAATTAAAACAAGAGTAGAAGCTTTAGCTAAATCAAATGGGTTTGAAGAGTTACCAAAATTGTTGATTAAATTACCAGCTAATTGTACTTGACTTCCATTGGGCAGCATTTTATCACTTATTACAATAGAAGTAGCAGTAATTAAAAATACCGCAGAAAACCCACTAATAATAGCTTTTAATGAATAAGGTACAACCACTTTAAATACTGTGTTAAGTTTTGAGTGTCCTAAGTCTTGACTAGCTTCCACAATGTTTTTAGGCATATCTTTTAAAACAAGGTATAAGGGCATAATTACAAATGGAAGATATAAATACACAACACCCAAAATCATAAATAATTCATTATTCAAATATTTCTCATCAAACAAAGCACTGAATAAACCCCTAATAGCTAAAGCTTTAGAAATAGTGAATACCATTAAAGGCGATAATATTAAACTCAATCCAATGTTTTTTTGTGTTTGGGTTTTTGCATTTGTTAGTAAATACGTGTAAGGGAACCCAATTAATATACAAATAATTCCTCCTGCAAATCCCGTTCATACTGAACGTCACATTATTTGTCAAGTGGTTGGCGAGTAAGCAATGTTTCAATTTGATAATTCACCATTAATTGGTGTGAATGCTTTTATAATTACTAAAACTAAGGGAAGTATTATAAAAAATAATGCGAAAAATAAATATGGTGTCAACAATGACTTTCGACCATTTAATCCGCACTTAGCAATTATTGATTTTATAAAAATTAAACTTGCTCGTTTTTTCATTCCTTTTTATCTTTCTTCATTAAATGTATGGCATCAGTGTCTCAAGTTAAGTACACATTTTGACCAATTTCAAATTTATTGATTGTTTCAACGTAAACAATTTTACCGTTTACTTCAACATCAATAAAATGGTAACTTCCTTTGTATACTGATTTTTTAACAACACCTTCTAATTTGGCATTAGTTTTGTTTTTAGATATAACAATATCTTCTGGTCTGATTAAAGCATCTAATTTTTCTCCTGCTTTAAATTCAGTGTGAATAGTTTTAAAATTTTTATTTAAAAACGACACTTTATTCTTTTGAACAAATGTAGCATCGAAGAAATTACCATCTCCAATAAAATTAGCTACTCATTTGTTTTTTGGGAAATCATACAGTTGAACTGGATCTGTATATTGTTCCACTTGTCCATCACGAATTACAGCGATTCTATCACTTAATTCTAGCGCCTCATCACGGTCGTGAGTAACAAATATGAATGTTAGTTTTAATTTTTTTTGGATACTTCTTAATAAACCTTGCATTTTTTCACGTATTTTAGCATCCAATGCACTTAGGGGTTCATCCAATAAAAGTATTTTAGGACTTATAACTAAAGAACGAGCAAGTGCAACACGTTGTTTCATACCCCCACTCAGTGACGATATTGGTTTTTGTTCATTACCTTCCAGTCCTACCAGTTTAATGATTTCAGCAACTTTTTCATCCATTTCTTTGTTAGAAATTTTTCTTGTTAAATATCTTTTTTCGAATGCTTCAGTTTTTAAATCAACATAGTTTTCTCAGTATGAATATTGAAAATCACTGTCGTCGATTCATGATCGTAATCTTTTTCTTTTGCGTGATGATAATTTAATTTTTTTATTATCCAATGTGTGTTCATATTCTTCAATAGTTTTGTCTAAAAATGCCATTTTTTCTTTAGCGTGTTTTTTTCATGTTTCTTGTTTTTTTAATAATCTTGTTTTTAAAATTTTTGAAACATTATCTTTAGGCATACGTTGTAAACGCAATCCATATTTAATGTTATTTTCTACATTTAAATGAGGGAATAGTGCGTAATCTTGAAAAATGGTTGACACGTCACGTTTGTGTGGAGATAAATCCTTGATATCCTTACCGTCGAATTTAACTTCACCACGAGTTGTTCATTCAAAACCACCAATGATTCTTAGAATTGTAGTTTTTCCAGACCCAGAAGGTCCTAATAGAGTAATAAATTCACCGCGCTCAATGTTTAAATTAACATTATTTAGCACAGTTTTTGTATCGTATTCTTTAACAACATCCACTAGTTCAATAATTGGATGTTGTTTTTTCGTTGTCTTTTTCATTGTTTTTTTTATGCTGTCTGTTGACATTATTATTGCCTCCTTATGAGTGTGTTGATTCAAAGTATTTTTCAATAATTTGAGTTCTTGTTTTGTCATTTATAGGTTTATATATTTGATAATTAATTTGTTTATTTTTATTAATTTGAAAAATATTCATTGCCTTTTTATTTACTGATTTATTTTGATTTAAAAAGTAATAGTCGTTTAAGAATTTGTATATGCCATTAAATGTTGTTGTGTAATTCAATATGTCAAAATTTTGAATAGTTCACAAAAAATCAAATGTTTTAAATTCGTTGTAATTTTTTGAATAAAAATCATCATTAATTTCGTTTATTGATTTAATCGAATGATCTTCATTAAACAATTGTTTTTTTAATTGATTTGAATCTATGTTTTTATCTTTTTCTTTAATAAGTTTCAGTACATTTTCATAATATTTTGTCACTAACTGCTCGTACGATAAATTGATTGAATCGAAAACAGTATCTCTTAAATCATGTAATAAAGAATTTGAGTCTTCGTCATTAACTTCTTTCGAAATTATTCAAGCATCAATCAGTAACATATTGTTTTTAGGTTTAATATAATCAATATTTTCACCATCTTTTAATTGCGTAAAATTGTCATGTGAATTGAATGCGTCCAACACATCACCGTTATACATCAGCGCAACGTCTAATTTATTGGGTTTGGGGTCAATTAAATCATTAACTAATTCAAAACCGTTAGTTGCTAATTTATTAATTGAGGAATCAGTGAATGTACCACCGGTGCATTCTTTAATTAATTGATTCATATTATTTAAAATGGAATCAATATTTGAATTATTTATTTCTTCAAGACCATTTTTAGTAAATTGACCATTTTTATTTTCGATGTCATAAAACTGTCCAAGCATTAAATTGTCGTAAAAACTATTAGTTCAACCAAAATGTTTATAACCATTTTCTTTTAATGTTTTATAAATATTAGTTCAATTATCGTTTTTTAATTTTTCTAAATCAAACAAATTAATATGTTTACGATAATTTTTATTAACGTTAAATGCAACAACTTTATCTTGAATAAAATATGGTACTAAAAATTCATAAAATAAATCTATTCCTTCGATATTATCGACTTCAAATCCAATTATATTTTCATCAGTTTTAGGTTTGTTTGATTTGTAATATAAATATGGTTTAAAATTTGTGGTTTCGTTATTAACAACGTTTTCAGGATTTATTTTTTTAATTTGTTCAATTATTCATTTTTGATATTTTTCGATATGTTCATTGACCACTGGTGTGAATTTTGATTCAATAATTTTTTTACGAGATTCAATGTTATTTTTATCTGGTAAATCGTCAAACAAAATATCGTAATTTATTTTTTTTAATTTACCCTTTAAAGTCAAATTAGCAATTTGAAAGTCACTTCCAACTCCACCTACGGTTTTGCCTTGGTGTATCGCTCTTGTAAATTCATTTATTTCTCCAAATACTCTGTAAGAATATCTTTTGTTTAGCATGTTAATTATTGGTTTTGATAAATAAGATTCATAATTGTAAATACTTACTCTATACGGTGTTTGAATTTTTAACGCTATAACACCACTCAAACCAACAGACATTAGTAGTAAAAATAAAAAAACAAATAAAGCTTTAACACTTTTAAAAAGTGAAAATTTTTGTTTTTTCATTAGTAACCTAATCATTTCAATTGTTCGGGATTGTCTACTCAGTTTTTATTAACCTTAACTCTTACTTCCAAATGAATTTTGTTATCAAATTGTGCCATAAGTTTTTGACGTGCATTCATTGATATTTTTTTAATCATAGAACCTTTTGTTCCAACTAATATACCTTTTTGACTTTCTCTTTTAACGTGAATTGTTGCTTTAATTGTGAAAGGCATACCTTCACCTGGTTCTGTAAATTCGTCCACAGTTACTGCAATTGAATGCGGTAACTCTTCACGTAAATTCAAGATTGCTACCTCACGAATCGTTTCTTTAACCATGAATCTCATTGATACGTCTGTGTAATAATCAGGGTCATACAACGGTTCGGAATCGTCGTTTTTATCCGCGTATTCATGCTTGATTAAGTTTAATAAATCAGTGTATGTTGAATCGTAATTCATTCCTACACCCAGTACGGATTGAAAACCTAAAGCTTTTAATTCGTTAGCTCTAATACCAGCGTCCTCGCGGTTTGATAAATCCATTTTTGTAATAACAGCAATTTTATTTTTGTAAGATTTTAATTTTTCAATTATAAACTTATCTCCACGTCAAATTTCTTCGTTCGCAGGTTGCAAGAATAAAATTAAATCCGCATCGTCCAATGCGTTTAATGCTGCAGTATTTAATCTTTCGTTAAATATCGAGGGTGCTTTGTGGATACCTGGTGTATCTGTAAAAATCAATTGATATTTAGAATCACTATAAATTCCTTTAATTTGGTCTCTTGTTGTCTGTGCTACATTGGTAACTATTGCTAAATCGTAATCAATCAATTTATTTAGCAATGTACTTTTACCAACATTTGGTCTTCCGATAATTGCTATTGTACAAACTTTCATATTAATACCTATCTACCTATATTCATTTTTTTCATAATGTTGTCAACGTGAGAATTCATAATTTTTTCCTCTTCGGGAGTTAAATGATCAAACCCAAATAAATGAGCAATCCCATGACAAAAAATGTAGCAATATTCTCTTTTAATTGTATGACCGTATGTTTTAGCTTGTTCTTTAATTTTTTCATAAGAAATCAATAACTGACCAAGTGGTCTAGTGTCTAATAATGTAACCACACCTTCATATTCAATTGGAAAAGAAAGTATATCAGTAGGTTTATCTTTGTTTCTATATTCCAAATTGTACTGATGAATGCTTTCGTTGTCCATTAATACAAGATCGACCTCAATGTTTTTTTTAGATTTAAATTCCTTCTGTGCAAAATCTAATATTTGTTTAAATTCTTTTAGATATCTAAATTGATAATTTGTTTCATTTGTGAAAAGTAGTTTATTCATATTGTTTTATTATAAAACATAATAAAAATTATCTAGTAAAAATAAAAAATAACTATAGTTATTTACTGATATAAATATTGAAACGTTTTTTAATTTGAAAATATTCAACAAATCTGAATATTTTACCTTCAATAATCATTGATTTTTATCGAATGGCTTATATTGTATGATATTGGCGAAATATAATTTATCATTAATTTTTATTTGTATTTTTTGATTCAATTCTATATAGTTGCTAATGTCTTTGTTCAAGAGTAACTGATTTGTAGAATTTGAGTAACATTGTACAGGAATTTCAATTCTTTTTTCATACTGATGAAAGATTGAAAAAAGAATGAATCCAAACAATACAATACAGGCTAAAATAAATATGAAATATTCGTACTTATTGAATTGAATACAATTACAATGTGACTTTGTTTTCATTGAAAATATATCTTTCATTATGTGAAATTTCAATAACCATTTTATCTTTTAAGTAATCTTGCAGTATTGCTTTTAATTCATTAAAAATAGAAGGATGTAAATTATCAAATACTTCATCTAAAAGCACCATTTTTGGATTATGAGTAAATATTTTTAACACATTAATTAATGTTTTTTGCCCTTCTGAAAAATTATCTCCGTAGTTTTCAATACTACTGTAAAAATCAATGTTTATCTTATTAAGTAATTTATTTAATTTATATTTTTGGTCTGCAAAATATAGATTATTTTGTAATGAAACATTATTCAATGTTAGAAAATTGTAAACATTATCCGAATGAATAAAGGAGCTATTTTTAAGCAAAATGGTATTAATTCTTCATTCATCAATATTGATAGATTTTAATTCATTTCTATCCACTTTTATATTGCCATCATAATCATATAACTTGTACAATATATTAAGCAACGTACTTTTGCCGCATCCATTGTTACCGGTAATTATTGTGTGTTTGGTTAGTGTTTGTTCCTTAATATTCAGTATTTTGGTAAATTTACTAAACCCAAAAGAAAAATTTTTTAGTGTGATTTGATTGATATCGGTTAACTGAATAAAAGGTAAATTGTTTTGTTCTGTTGAAATATTCAGTACATACGATAATCTATTTTTTTGCTCTCGAATATTGTTTTTATTAGCTATTAAATCACTGATTTTATTAATTGGATCACAAATGAAATTAAATAATGTGGTAAACAAAATAACATCACCTAATTTAATTCTCTTATTAAAGATTAATAATACGCCACAATAAAATAAAATCATTGGTACTAAAGAAGTAATGAAGTTTATTAATAAATTTTTAGTACTGTTTTGGTTTTTGTATCAACGTTCTGAGAGTGTTTGACTATTTAATAATGTTGCTAATTTTTCTTGATATTTATATTTTTCATATGTCATTCTTAAACATTTAAAATTAGTTACAGCATCAATAGAGGTTTTTAAATAATCTCTATTTTTTATGATTAAATTTTCAATATTTTTTTTAATCAAAATTTTGTATGCAAGCGAAATTGAAAAAATGATTATAAAGAACAAAAAACATATTAAAAACAAATAATTATTAACATAAATTAACAATATACAAGAAAACAATAAACAAATAATATTTGAACAAACAAATATAAACACATTAGATTCATATTCTGCAATTGAACTCAAAAAAGTGAAACGTTGCAACATATCTGCTTGACTGATTTTTTCGATTTCGGCAATTTTCCCATTTAATAGTTTATGAACGAACATCTTATTAAGTTGTAAATGAATTGTTCGGTAAATTTTTTGCGACAAAATATAATTTACAAAAAATAATAAAGATTTAATCAAAGTAAGTCAAAGAAACAAAATAAGTATGTATTTTAAGTGGGTTTTTTCTTGACTGGGAATGATTTGGTCAATAATGGTTTTCATAATTTGTGAACATAATATACTAATAATAAATATCGCAATTGAAATAAATATACTAAACAACGTATATTTAACATCAAATAAACACACATCAGTTTTTCGATGTTTAATGCTTAAATAAGAATAATTAGGATCAGCTTTCACGGTCATAATAACGTCCATGTATCAGTTTTGAAATTCGTTCAATGTTACTTTCATTCTGCCTTTAATAGGGTCTAAAAGTATTATAAAATTATCGTTTTTACTTAAAATAATTGAATAATGCAATCTATTATCTATTTTTAAAATAGTCAATAAAGGTTCACTTAATTTTAAATTTAAAAAGCTTTGGTAATCTCCTTCTAATATATCTATAAATAAACCAAAATGTTTAGCACACTCTTGTAAATCTAATAGATTAATGCCGCCATTTGAGTAATTGGCCGTTGTTTTAAAAAAGTTTAAATCCAATCATTTATGATGATACTTTTTATAAAAAGACTGTAAACATACAATTCCACAATCTTTTTCATCATTTTGTTTTTTTATTCTCATATAAATAAAAGTAAAAAAAAGTGAGCAATGCTCAATTTTTTTAAAAACTTTTTACTAATTCATTAATTTTGTCTTCGTATAAATCAACTACTTGTTGAGGTGTTAATTTAATTTTATCTTCTAATTTTACTCCATCAATTAAAAGAGATTCAACAACCTCAGCTCCAACGAATTTAAATGTACCTTCTAAATATTTTACGTGATTTCCTCATAAATATCATCCATATGGAGCTCCTTGAGTAGCTAAAATTTGTACTTTTAAATGAGTTAAAAGACCAATAGCGTCTCCTTTTTTTGAATATTTATAACTGAAAGTTTTATTAGCTACAAGTACATGATCTAAAAAGTTTTTTAGTAATGAACTAACATTAAAGTTAATCATTGGTGCGGAGATAACAATTTTATCTATATTTTTTAATTCTTCGATGTATTTTTCTGAATCACCTTCATTGAAAAAACTTGAAAAATTTTCTGCGTCTATACATTTGTGAGCCATTGGTAAATCGTTTAAATTTAATATTTTAACATTGTCTTTTGGATTTAATTTTTTGTATTTTGAAATAAAAGTTTCGCTTAATTTATAAGATATTGATTGTTCAGCAGGTACTGGAGAAGAAAGTATTAATAAAACGTTTGACATGTGTGCCTCCTTATTATTTATTTATTTATTTTGATTGTTGTTTTATTGTTTGCCTCAATATTGAATGTCATTCCTAATGGAATTACTGAAAGCGGCATTGAATGTCCGAAATCTAAATTAGCAATAATCGGCATATTATTTAATTTTGTTTTTGAAGAAATTATTGAATTCAAATCATCTTTAGTGATGTTAGAGTTTTTACAAAAGCGCCCAATTAAAATACCTTTAACATATTTGAATCACGAACTTTGTGTCAATGATTCCAACATACGGTCGAAATCATCATAATTTACTGTTGATACGTCCTCAATAACTAATATTGTATCTTGATTTATTTCGGGTCAATACTCAGTACCTGGAAGTAATAATAATGTATTTAAATTACCACCAAAACTAACCCCAGTAGCTTGTCCTTTTTGTAGAGTTCATCAACCTTCATTTGTTTCTATATTTCTATTTACTTGGTCAATAAATCATAAGTCATCACTTCAGTATTCAGAAGACGATAATTCAATATTTTTAGAGTGATCTAAAAAGAATTTACTGAATTCTCTTTTTATGTATTCACTATTTTTTATCATTCCAAAGGACGAGAAATGCGGCCCATAAAATGTGGGCATATGAGTTTTAGCGGCGATTGCAGTATGTAAAATGGTAATATCGCTAAATCCTGAAAAAACTTTTGGGTTATTTTTAATTATTTCTCAATCTATATACGGCAACAATTGATTGGAATTAAATCCTCCAATGACCGTTAAAATAGCCTTTACATTTTTATCTAAAAAGGCTTCGTGTAAGTCATTAACCCTTTGTTCAATACTTGCTGAATTACGTTTTTCCTCATTGAGTACGTTTTTTCCGAATGTGACTTTAAAACCTAACTCCTCAAGTGCTTTTTTTGCGATATTGGTGTTTGTTTCACCAATTAATTTCAATGATCTTGATGGCGCAATAATTCTTATTTCATCACCCTTATTCAAGTTGTAAAAATTCATAAAAAATTCTCCTTGTTGATTTTTCTATATTATAGTTGATTAAATAATTTTAATTTTTAAAACTAACATTTATATGAACATTCACCTGTATTTGAATATAAAACAAAATATTTTGAGAATTTAATAATAATTGATTGAATAAAATGATTATTATTCTTGAGCCTATAAATTTTTAATTTATAATTAGAACTATGTACGATCACAAAAATATTGAAAAAAAATGACAAAAAATCTGAGACGAAACTAAAGCATTTAAAACTACTGAACACAATGAAAAGAAAGCATATATTTTAGATATGTTTCCGTACCCATCTGGTGCTGGTTTACACGTCGGTCACCCAGAAGGATATACCGCTACTGACATTGTTTCAAGATACAAAAGATTAAATGGCTATGATGTTTTACACCCAATTGGATGAGATGCATTCGGTTTACCTGCAGAACAATATGCTTTAAAAACTGGAAATCATCCAGCTATTTTTACTGAAAAAAATATTGAGAACTTTAAAAAACAAATTAAAATGTTAGGTTTTAGTTATGACTTTGATAAAGAAATTAACACAAGTAAACCTGAATATTATGTAACAACTCAATGAATATTTAAAGAGTTGTATAAACATGGTTTAGCCAGCATAGAAAACGTAGATGTTAACTGATGTGAAGGACTCGGAACTGTTTTAGCGAATGAAGAAGTTTTAGAAACTAAAGATGGTAAAAAAGTTTCTGAGAGAGGAAATTTCCCGGTTACTAAAAAACCAATGAAACAATGAGTTTTAAAAATTACTAAATATGCTGAAAAATTACTCGAAGGTTTAGAGGATATTGATTGAACAGATTCTTTAAAAGCTCTACAAAGAAATTGAATCGGAAAAAGTGAAGGAACTGAAATTAGTTTTTGAGTACAAGACACAAGCGAATATATTAGAGTATTTACAACTAGACCAGACACTATTTTTGGTGTTTCATATGTTTGCATAGCCCCTGAACACCCGCTTATTAATAAAATAGTTACTTCAGAACACAAAAAAGAAGTTGAAGATTTTATTGCTAAAGTTGAATTAATGTCGCAAATTGACAGAACTAATGACTCAAGAGTTAAGAACGGTGTATTTACTGGAAGCTATGTTTTACACCCAATGACTGATGAACCAATTCCAGTATACGTTGCCGATTATGTATTAGGATCATACGGAACTGGAGCTGTTATGGCTGTTCCAGCTCATGATCAAAGAGATTATGAATTTGCACAAAGATACAATTTACCAATGATTCAAGTGCTTGAGGGGGACATAAGCGAAAAAGCTATGACCGAAGACGCAAAACACATTAACTCAGAATTTTTAAATGGATTAAACATTGAAGAAGCAACTAAAAATATTAACAAATTTCTAGTTGATAATATGTATGGAAAGGTAGAAACTAAATACAAATTAAGGGACTGAATTTTTTCAAGGCAAAGATATTGAGGAGAACCATTCCCAGTACTATTTGACGAAGATGGTAAAGTGTTGCTAATTGAAGATTTAGTAGAGTTGCCAAACGCAAATAAAATTGAACCATCAGGAACCGGAGAAAGTCCGCTTGCAAATCTTAAAGATTGATTATGAGTGGAAATAGATGGCGTTAAATATCGTCACGATACGAACACAATGCCTCAATGAGCTGGTTCTAGCTGATATTTCTTAGCTTATATACTAAAAAATGAAGATGGTACATATACAAAAATAAATTCACCAGAAGCGAAAAAACGTTTTGCTAAATGATTACCAGTGGATCTTTACATCGGTGGACAAGAGCACGCAACTTTACACCTATTGTATGCAAGATTCTGACATAGATTTTTATATGACATTGGAGTTGTTACAACGAAAGAACCATTTGCTAAATTAATAAATCAAGGAATGATCTTAGGAACAGATGGTCAAAAAATGTCTAAATCATTAGGAAATGTCATTAACCCCGACGATATTGTTGAAGAATTTGGTGCTGATACATTGCGTATTTATGAAATGTTCATGGGTCCATTAACCGACACTAAAACATGAAATACAACAACCTTAAAAGGTACGCGTAAATGATTAGATCGAATTGATTCACAATTTACAAGATTATTAAACAACGAATTCACTAACGTAATTAATGAAGAATTAAATAGTGAATTACACGTTTTGATTAAAGAATTTACTGAATGTATTGAAAAATTAAAATTCAATATTGCAATTTCCAAAATGATGGTATTCATAAATTATTTAGCTAAATTAGAACAAATACCTGATACAAAATGCTTAAAAGATTTTTTAATTATGTTGTCAACATTTGCGCCTCATTTTGCTGAAGAATGATTAGAAAAATTAGGAGAAAAACAAATCCAATATCAAACATGACCTCAATTTGATGAATCTCTAATTATTGAGAAAAAAATATTTATTGGAGTACAAATAAATGGAAAAGTGAGAGGTGAATTAGGTATTGAAGAGGGATGAACTGAAGAAGATGTTATTAAAGCAGCTCAGGAAGTTCCTTCAGTTATTAAACACATTGAAAATAAACAAATAATAAAAGTTATTTATAAAGAAAACACTATATTAAATATTATTTGTAAATAAGGAGAAAAAAATGATTAAATTAATTAACGAAAAAAATACAAATTTATTATTAAAAGCTGTTTTTAAAGGGATGCAATTTCCTGAAGCAGTTTTAGAAAAAAACAACGTAGTTACAGAACTACACTCAAAAAAAATTGCATATGCATTTTTAGGAGAAAAAGAAAACTATAAATATTCAACATTAAAAGCGTTTGTTCAAAGTTTTGTAGCATCACAACAAAGAGATTTCCAAATTGATGTTAGATCATTTACTACTGGAAAAGTTTCATCAGAAGAAGTTGTAAAAGCATTTCACGAAGCTTTCACATTCAAACATGCTTCAGTTTTCACAATGAAAACAAATCAAACAAATGAAGAGCCAGAATTAAGTTTATATTCAACAAAAGATTTATCGGAAGCGTTTAATATTGCTCAAATTCATTCTGAAGCTATTACATTCACAAGAAACTTACAAAGAATGGTTCCAAACATTGCCAACTCAGAATACTTAGCACAAGCTTACTTAGATGAATTAAAACAATACCCAAATTTAAAAGTCAAAGTTTTAAACAAAAAAGATATTGAAAAACACAACATGGGTCTGTTATTAAGTGTTAACCGTGGAAGTATGTATGAAGCACGTTTAGTTGTTGTGGAATACAATGGAAACCCAGAAAGCGAAGAAAAATTAGCTTTAGTTGGTAAAGGTATTACATTTGATTCAGGTGGATATTCATTAAAACCATCAAGATTTATGTTAGGTATGAAATATGATATGTCAGGTTCTGCAATAGTAGCCGGAGCTATGAAAGTTATTGCACAAACTAAACCAAAATCAAACGTGGTAGCAGTATTGCCATTAACAGATAACCGTGTAAACGGGGATGCATCTATTCCTGACGCAGTTTGAACATCAATGAATGGTAAAACCGTTGAAATTAATAACACTGATGCTGAAGGACGTTTAGTTCTAGCTGATGGTATGACATATGCCATTCGTGAATCAAAAGCCACAAAAGTATTAACAATTGCAACATTAACCGGAGCTATTTTAAGTGCATTCGGAACTACTCATACAGGTATTTGAGCAACAAATGATAATGACTGAAAAGCTTTAAATAAATCAGCTGAATTATCAGATGAATTAGTATGAAGAATGCCATTACATGAAGCATATTCAAAAGGAATTAAAGACACAAAAGTTGCTGATTTAAAAAATACTGATTTAAGTGGAAACGCCGGAAGTTCATCAGCAGCAATGTTCTTAAAAGAATTTGCTGAAGATAAAGACTTTATTCACGTTGACATTGCTGGTACAGCTGAAATAAATGATGTTCCAATGGGTGTTATGGTTAAAACCTTAAGTCAATTAGCTAAACACATTAAATAATGAAAAAAGTTAAATTAAATATTGGTCAAATATATAACTCTTGATCCGAATATATTGATGATAAATCATTTAACAAATGTGTTTTAGAATCATTAAATAATTATGAAAGCAACGTTTTTTCACACAATATTTTTCAAAGTGATGAAGTTGCGAATATTATTATTGAAGTATCAAATATGATGATTGAATTGATTACATCATATGAGACAATGAGAAAATATTCAGTACATTTATTTTTTAGTGAATGTATGTTAATTAAAAATGAAAGATCTCGTTATATTGAAGCTTTATTTGATGTTTTTTGACACAATGAATGTTTAAGTCAAATAATGGATATTATTAAATACTATAAAAAGAAAATATTGAGTTTATTAAAAAGAAAAAAATCTATTCTAGCTAATCTTTCGATAGATTATGATAAATTCAGAATTGATTTTGTTAATAAAATAGACATGATATTAGATTTTATTGAAAACTGCAATATCATTGCGATTGAATATATTATTACGAATTCAAGATTTTTAACTTATTTTACAGGATTAAGTAAAGAAGACAGAGATAGTATGGCTGTTGAATTAGAAGATCAAACAAAATCTGAATTTAGTGATTCAATTTCTTTTGAAGATGATATATATAATAATGATTTAAATAAAGAAATTAATTAAGTTGGTTTTACCAACTTTTTTATATCCCTTAAAAAAGGTTTACAATCTTATATAGAAAGGGAGTGAATATGATATTGAGTTTATCATTAATTTTATTATTAGGTTTTTTAGCTGGTTTTATATGTAAACAAATTAAATTGCCGCCACTAATAGGGATGCTCGGCGTAGGAATAATAATAGGACCAAGCGTTTTAAACATAATTGATAAATCACTATTGGCTATAGCTAGTGAATTACGTTCTATTGCTTTAATAGTGATTCTAACTAGAGCTGGATTAAAATTAAAAACAACTGATTTAAGAGCCATTGGCCGTCCTGCCGTATTGATTTCATTTGTGCCGGCAACGTTTGAATTGTTAGCTGTTGTAATATTTGCACCATTATTAATAGAAGGTATAAAACCGCTAGACGCTGCTATGATGGGGAGTGTACTGGCAGCCGTGTCTCCGGCAGTAATAATTCCAACTATGATT
Organism: Mycoplasma phocoenae; assembly: GCF_012934855.1. Taxonomy (GTDB): domain Bacteria; phylum Bacillota_I; class Bacilli_A; order Mycoplasmatales; family Metamycoplasmataceae; genus Metamycoplasma; species Metamycoplasma phocoenae. Next base: position 112,066 of record NZ_CP051481.1, on the reverse strand, counting down.
AAAATAATGAGCGAGAAATATGGAGTTAAAAAAAGAATACCTCATTTAATACTAGCAGGATCGTCAGTAGATGATATATATGTAATTGTTTTATTTTATGCTTTATTAAATTTTTCTTTAGGAAATTCAATGACAGCATGAGATATTATCAAGGTACCATTATCTATAATACTAGGTGTAGGATTAGGTTTAATACTGGGTTATATAATCGTGAAATTGTTTAAATGAATTCAATTACCAAATATTATCCAATTAATCATTGTGTTGGGTATTTCGTTCGGATTGTATGGATTAGAACACACATTTGAAAAATACTTCCCAGTGTCAGCATTATTAGCTGTTATATCACTAGCATTAATGATTCAAAAACTGAATCCTAAAGAAGCAGCAATCATGGAAAAATCCTACTCGAATATTTGACAAGTATTTGAAATTATTTTATTTGTTTTAGTGGGAGCTGCAACCGACTTACAAAGCTTAAATAAATCTGGATTAATGTTAACGCTGGTAATTGTAATTGCACTGATATTTAGAGGTATTGGCGTTATGCTAGCTTTAATTAAAACCGGTCTTACAGTTAAAGAAAAAATATTCTGTATTATATCGTTTATCCCTAAAGCAACAGTTCAAGCTGCTATCGGGGGTATTGCATTAGCTAATGGATTATCATCTGGTACATCAATACTTAGCTTAGCAGTATTATCCATATTAATCACCGCCCCTTTAGGTTCAATCTTAATTGAGTTAACATACAAGAAATTATTAACAAAAAACGATGATTATATTTTAGAAAAGGTTTAATACTTTCATTTGTAATATTTATTAATGAAAAATATAAAAAAACATTGACAAGATTCAATGTTTTTTTATATTTACTAATGTAAGTAAGCTAATGGGTCACCCATTGGTAATATAATGGGTTCTTCTTCTAATCCCTTTAAGTATTTAGGATCTACATATTTTTTATCCACAACACATTGGAAGTTGTATTCAATAAATCATTCATTAGACATTGAGAAAAATCCTTTAAATCCATTATCTGTTCCTCATGAGTTTTCAACTTTTCATTTGATTGGGTTTTTATTTTCATCTAAATCAACACCAGTAAAACTCATTAAGTGAGTAGGCATTGTTAAGAAATAATTCATTCTGTCTGCTTTAGTCATTGTGTTATTTACTAATGTGTTTGCATAGTCAAACACTTCAGTATCCATAATACCTAATTTACGGTCGTGCATTTTGCCAACATCACAAGCGTGTGGCACTGGCACTCCATCTAATATAGAATCACGACTTGCTTTAATTAATTCCTCCATAGGAACGTTTAATTGTTTGTTATTTGCTGATTCATATACACTATTGAAATATTCAGAAGATAAAACTTTCCCATATGGGTAAATTTCACGAGCATCTGAAACCAAATTTACTTTTTCATTTAATGAATTTCCTAAAATCATTTCATAAAATTCAACTGGTGTCACATTAGATAATTTTTGAGTTTTTTTATCTTTATCTTTGTATTGAAAATTAAATGATTTTGGGGGCATACCTAATGCTTTCACACATATTGAATAAATATCATTTAATCCCTGTTCTTTTAATTCTCTCAATTTATTAATATCAGCTCCCTTTTTATGAGCGTTTCTTAAAATCATTGCATATTCTTTTGCTTTGTAGTTTAAAACTTCTAAAAATTGGTGTGTATTAATTGATGTGGCTGTGTCTGGCATCAGCGCTTTAGGTACAATACCGTATTTATTTATTAAAGCTAAGAATCATTCTCAGAATCCACCGTCGTCAATAGGTCCGTCCATAAAGTATTTAAATTTTGGATCATTAAAATCTAAATCTAATCCGTATTGAATAATGTTTTCTAAAAAAGTGTTTGCTTTTTCAATTTTGTCGAAAAAGTGTAAATACGATTGACTTAATTCAATATCTTCAATATCGAATTTTTTCATTGCGCTAATACGCGCCATATTCAATGAAGCAAATATTCAACATCTACCTGATGATTTTTGGTTTGTAATTGAACCATTTTTGGTTTCGTGTGAGTATAAATTGTTGTGTTTTCTTAAAATTTCATTATTGAATGAAGCGTTATTAATTCCGTTTTTTGTTATTGCATTCATTAATAAAATGTTTTCTTTTTTTGATTTGAAATTTTGTTCAAATTTGTTTAATAATTCTTTAGTAATTTTCATATATCTCCTAAGCCATTGGATCTCATGGATCAATGATAATTGGTTCCATATCCAATCCTTTTAAATATTCTTCTGATACGTATTTTTTATCAACAACACATTCAAAGTTAAAGTCTTCGAATCATTTATCTGACATTGAGAAAAATCCCTTTCTCCCTTTTTCATCTCCTCATGAGTTTTCGACTTTTCATTTAATCGGTTGTTCATTTTCATCTAAATCTACACCAACAAAGTTCATAGCGTGGTTAGGAATATTCATGTGTGTATTTATTTGTTCAGATTTAGATAATGTATATAAAGGTTTTAAAACGTTTGAATAATCAAATAATTCTGAATCTAAAATACCTGTTTTTACGTCAATAAATTGTGAAACATCACACGCAAATCAAACACCTTTGTTATCTTTAATTGATTTTATAGTTGCTAATTTCAACTCATTAATAGGAACATTTAACGCTGTATTGGTTAATCCTTCAATTGCGGTTTTAAAATATTTAGCTTGAATAACTCTTCCGTATGGGAATTTGTATTCTCTCGGATCATGTACAAGTGTTATTTTATTTTCTAATTCATCACCAACGAATTTATCGAAAAATTCATTAGGTGTAATATTTTGTATTTTTACAAATTTATCATCTTTATCTTTGTATTCAAAATCAAATGTTTTTGGAGGCATTCCCAGTGTTTTGACACATGTATCAAATACTGAATAAAGTGTTTCTTCTTTTAATTCCAATATTTTATTCATTGGCGCATTATTTGCTTTTAATTTTCTCATTTCATTAGCGGCTTGTTTTACGATGATGTTTAAAACTTTTTCTAATGTTGAGGTTGCTGATGAATGGTATGTTTCTGGCATTACTGATTTTGGCACAGCTCCATATTTTTTATATAGTGAAGCAAATCATTCGTAGTAACCACCATCACTAACTGGTCCATTGTAAAACAGAGTCAGCAAACGATCATCTTCCTCTAAATCCAATCCGTATTGAATAATGTTTTCTAAAAATGTGTTCGCTTTTTCCATTTTTTCTCAGAATAAGAAATAGTTTTCACTAAATTCAAAATCTTTGATTGACATTAGTTCCATTGATTTAGTTCTCGCCATATTCAATGAAGCAAATATTCAACATCTACCTGATGATTTTTGATTTGTTATTGACCCATTTTTCACTTCATGGCTAAATTCAAAATTGTGTTTTCTTAAAACTTCGTTATTAAAAGCAGTTGCTTCGATACCATTTTTGGCTACTGAGTTTTTTATTATATTTGCAACTTTATCGTTTGCAAATCTGTCTTCAAATTTATTAATTAATTCATTATCAATTTTCATTTTTCTATCTTTCATATTAATACCCCATTTCTTCTTCGTATTCATCAAGTGTTCCATAGAATAGGAAACTTTCATTTTGTTTAACTTCTAATATAACATTAGCAGCAGCTTTTACTAACCCTCGGTTATATGTTGTAAATATTAATCCTGAACGGTATTTTTCCATTGCTTCAATCAATGAATCAATGCTTTCAGAGTCTAAGTGATCAGTAGGTTGATCAAATACTAAAAAGTTTGACTCCTCTAACATCAATTTAGAGAACATTAAACGAGCTTTTTCTCCACCAGATGTTACTTTTACTTTTTTAAATACTGAGTCGTTTGAAAATAACATTCTACCTAGATAAGCTCTCATTCTGTGGTCGGAATTATCTTTGGTTTCTTGAGTGGAATTATTCAATGGTCATTGACTAATTCAATCGATAATGTTCATGTCATTTTCAAAGAATTCTTTATTGTTATTTGGGAAGTAGTTAGGCTTAATTGTTATACCTCATTCCACAGTTCCACTTGTTGGTTGAATTTTCCCCATTATGATTTCTAATAATCTTGTTTTAGCTATGTCATCATCTCCAACAATAGCCATTTTTTCACCGTTTTTTAAAACGAACGAAACATTTTCAAATAATGTTTCTCCTTTTTCATTAATATAAGAAAGATTATTTACTTCAAGAATTTGTTTACCAGGAGCACGATTTAATTCAAAATTAATGAATGGATATTTACGTGACGATGGTTTAATGTCGTCAAGAACAATTTTATCCAGCGCTTTCTTTCTACTTGTTGCTTGGCGTGATTTTGAAGCGTTAGCGCTAAAACGAGCAATGAATTCTTTAAGTTTAGCAGCTTGTTCTTCTTTTTTAAGATTTGATTGTTTACGCATTTCCATAATTAATTGGCTTGATTGTTTTCAGAATGAATAGTTCCCAGAGAACAATCTGGCTTCAGAAAAATCAATATCAACAGTATGTGTACAAACTGAGTCCAGAAAATCACTATCGTGGCTAACTACAATAACAATGTTTTCGTAATCTATTAAAAAGTTTTCTAATCATTTGATTGTTTTTAAATCAAGGTGGTTAGTTGGCTCATCCATTATTAAAATGTCTGGGTTTCCAAATAAAGCTTTAGCAATCAATACTTTAACTTTCTCAACAGCTTTTAATTTATTCATTGGAATCATTCATTTTTCTTCTGGAATACCTAAACCTGATAAAAGAATTTGTGCATCATTTTCCGCAGTTCATCCTCCCATTTCACCAAATTTACTTTCTAATTCACTGGCCCTTTCGTAGTCCTCAACTGTAGCTTCTGGATTTTCGTAAATTGCATTTTTTTCTGATTGAATTTTGTAAAGTTCTTGGTTACCCATGATAACTACATTCGTAACAATTTCATCATCAAATTCGTTTTGATTTTGACTTAAAACCGAAAGTCTTGAACCTTTTGATTTAATAACTTCACCGCTCGATTGTTCTTCCTGTCCTGAAATTATTCTTAAAAATGTACTTTTTCCTACTCCGTTAGCTCCGATAATACCGTAAGTATTTCCGGGTAGAAATTTAAGATTTACGTTTTGAAATAATTTTTTGTCACTAAATATTTTGCTTAAATTTTGTACTTCTAACATATTTACTCCTTTTTTTTATTGCTATACTAATAATTAATTTTACTATTAATAAATTAATAGATTAAAATAATATACAATATTTTTACTTATCATTAAATTAGATAAGCCAAAAATAAAAGTAAAGGAGACAAAAAATGGAAAGAAAACTTTCAGAACAAGAAGTTGTTCGTCGTGAAAAAATCGAACAACTTGCTAATATTTCTAAAGAAGCTTTCAGATTGGCAATTAAAGCTAGTCACACAACTCAAAATATTCATGATGAATTCAATCAATTTACACGTGAAGAGTTAGAAGCAAAGAATGTAAATATATCAGTAAATGGAAGAATTATTGCTAAGCGTGGACCATTTTTAGTTCTTCAAGATCGTGATAATAATATTCAAGTTTACATGGATAAAAAATCATTCAATGAATCACAACAAGAATTATTAAAATTATTAGATTTAGGAGACATTTTACACGCAAAAGGTTTAGTATCAAAAACGCATACTGGTGAATTAATGGTTAAAGCTGCCGAATTTGAATTATTAACTAAAGCATTAAAACCATTGCCAGATAAATTCCATGGTTTAGTAGATCAAGAAGAAAGATACCGTCACCGTTATGTTGATTTAATTGTTAATAAAGACAGTAAAAACACATTTATTTTACGTTCAAAAATCATCCGTTCTATTCGTAAATTTTTTGATGACAATGGATATTTAGAAGTTGACACACCAGTGTTACAACCAATTTTAGGTGGAGCAGCAGCTAAACCATTCATTACATATTACAACGCTTTATCAAGCGATTTCTATTTACGTATAGCTACTGAATTACCATTGAAAAAATGTTTAGTTGGAGGACTTGAGAGAGTTTACGAAATTGGACGTATTTTCCGTAATGAAGGGGTAGATACAACACATAATCCAGAATTTACTTCTATTGAATTCTATGAAGCATATTCAAATATGGAAGGAATGATGGAACGTTGCGAACAACTATTCAACTATCTAGCTAACGAATTAGGATTTGAAACAGTTACATTTGGCGGAAAAGAAATTTCATTTAAAGCACCATTCAACAGAATTAATATGGTTGATGCTGTAAGCGAAAAAGTTGGTGTGGACGTAAGAACATTAAATGACGAACAAGCAGTTGAATTAGCTAAAAAACATGGAATTAAAGTTGAAAAATACTTTAAATTAGGACACGTTATTAATGAATTATTTGAACTATATGTTGAAAAAGAATTAATTCAACCTACATTTGTTTGAGGACATCCAATTGAAATATCACCTTTAGCTGTTAAAACACCTGAAGATCCTAGATTTACATTACGTGCTGAATTATTTATCAACACAAAAGAATTTGCAAACATGTTTACTGAATTAACCGACCCTATTGATCAATTAGAAAGATTTGAATCTCAATTAGAAGAAAAAGAATCAGGAAATGAAGAAGCAAACGAAATTGATTGAGATTTTGTGGAATCATTAGAATACGGAATGCCACCAGCTGGTGGATGCGGAATTGGTATTGATCGTTTAATTATGTTATTAACTGAAAACGACTCAATCCGTGAAGTATTATTATTCCCTCAATTAAAAAATATCGAAAAATAAAAAAAGCAGTATAACACTGTTTTTTTTATTTTTCAACTTACAAAATTTCGATAATTTTTAAAAAAAACATTGTCAATCACTTTTTATTTATTTTTTAAATAAATTTTAATCTCAATATTGAAAACATTTTATGTGTTACGACATTGGGTTATTTATATTAACTTTAATTACAAAAAATGTGTAAATTTATATTTTTTAAACCTTATAAAATTCTTGAATATATTTATATATATTAAAATTTTTATGTTTCAGATATATGTAATTTTTATTATAAAAACAAGGAAATATGAATTCAAATAAGAAAAAAATTTATTAATGTCGTTGCTAAGTTTAACAGCTGTATCAGCTTCCGCTGCTGCGGCTTCAGTTTTTTGAGTATTCCCAAACTATTTTAAAATTGATGATTTAATAAAACAAGCTCAAGAATTAGCTAAACAAGACAAAACAAAAGCCGCTGACTTACAAGCTAAAATTGATGCAGCACAAGCCGAAATTAACAAACTTACTGATCAATCAGATAAAGATCAATACGCACCCGCAATTGACGAATTAATTGACGTAAAAAATGCTATTGAAAAACTTGAGGCTGTGGAAAATGCTGCACCTGCAGAATTACAAACTGCTATAGAAGCTGCTCAACAAGCACTTACTTCAGTTGATGAAGATACAGCTGACAATCAAACAAAAGCTCAATTACAAGCTAGAATTGATGCTTTGAATTTAACTGACGAGGAATTAATTAATAAAGCTAGAGAAATTTTAAAACAAGCTGAATCAACACATCAAAATGGCGAAACTTCCTCAGTATTGCCAAATGTAAAAGAATGAATTGATTTACTGCCTGAAGGTGAAGAAAAAGAATCGTTAAAAGAAGAATTACAAAAAGCTAAAGCAAATGATTTGCTTATTACTACTGAAATCTTTTCAAAATCAGACGAAATAATCACAAAAGAAGAAATACAAGAAAAACTAGACACAGCTTTATCAGAAATCAATAAATTAAAATCACAAAAAGATAAAGATGTGTATTCAGAAAGAATAAAAGTAGTAAAAAGTGCGATAAAGATTATAGAATTCACTGATAATTTAGAATCGGAATTAAATACACAAAATGATCCGTTAGACGAATGAAACAGTATTATCGAAAATCAAAACTGAGATGAAGATTTTCCAAATAATACTTTCTTTTGAATAGGTAAGGCGTTATATGGAGAAGAAGATTATCAAATGGCGGATGAAAATGAAAAATTAAATTATGACTATTTATCATATAATGATTTGAAAGATCATTCAAAAGAAAATTATATAAATTTATTTACCAATCAATATTTAAAAGCTCAATCATTATTTAAACAATGATTGAAAAAAACTTCGGATAATCTTTTAGAAAATTTGAAAAATAAAATAGAAAAAATAAACTTTGAAACAGAATACAATAAAGAATGATACCAACTTCATTCCCAATTAAAAGAAGAATATTATGCTACATTGGCTCAGTATTATTATCATTTTGAAAGTTTTAAAACATTAGAATTTTTAAAAAATATACCTGAACAAGTGGGTTTCAACACTAATAATATAGATGATAACGGATTCCAAAAAATAAAGGAAAATATTCAAAAAAGTTCCAAATATAAACAAATACTTAATGAATGAGATAAAGGTTTAATAATTATAAAAATGAATATAAAAAAATAATAAAAGAATATTTTGTCAAACTGTACTCAGGAGCATCTTTTGGAGAAATTCCACAGGTATCTGATAGAAAAGCATCAGAAATGACAATTGATGATTTAGAACTAATCGCTTATGAACATTTTAGCAAATATCGTGGTACAAAAGAAGAAAATGCATTTATGATTCTGTTAAACGGTTACATGAGATTTAGAGTGGATTATCCTTCTGATGTGCCAATATATGGCTATATTGAAGAAGAATTGTGATCATGAGAGGCACTAAAAATAAAAGATCCTTCTTGAGTATTTAAACCTGTTATAATTGGGCATGACGACCAAAAAGGAATGTTGAAAATCAGAACTAGTTTTTATTCAGAGGCTTTCGGTCAAGAAATATATCACGATTTAACTTTAACGGGTTTTATGACAGAGAAATAATAAATTAAAATAGAACTCATTTTTATTTATTAAAATAATGTACTTATAAATTTTAGTTGAATTTAAGGTAAAAAAACAATACAAAAACAATGTGTTGTTTTTTTTGTATATTCATTTGTTATTTAAAAACTATTATATTAGTGAAAGCTACTTAAAGCTAAAATAAAAATACACAGTAATTTTTCTAAAGGTCGTTATTTGCAAGTAATTTAATTTAGGTTTTTACTGATGCAATCAAAAATAAAAAACACAACGTTTTGTATGAATGTTGTGTTTTATTTTAAATTCATAAAATATTGAATAATAGCAGAAATTTTTTCAGAACACAAGTTTAATGATTCTTTATAAGTTAAAGAATTATTTTTATTAACAATAATATCCGATACTATTTTCACAATTGATAAATTGTATTGATTGTTATACAATAAATTTGTTTGTAATAAAGCGCAAGATTCCATATCAACTAAATTGAAAGCATTATCAAATCCATCCAAAATTTGAGAATCAAAAACAAATGTATCACCTGTTAAAATATTTGTATTATCAACATCTTTAATATGTTTAGTTATAAATTCAATTTCATTTTTATTTACTGAATACATTTGAGGCATATTAGGTAATTGACCTTTTTTATAGTTGGGTAGTATTCTTAAATCTACATCGTGGTAAGCAGCGTTATTAATGATAAAAATATCTCCAATATTGTGATCAGGATTTAATGAACCCGCGGTACCAATATTAATAATATGTTCATAATAATCATTAGGTATTTTATTGAAATTTATACCTGCATTGATTTTACCTACACCAGTAATTAATATATCTATTGAATTGCTTGTTTTATTAGAATATATTGTAATCAAATTATCTTCATTTTCAATTCATGTGTGTGTTTTTAGAATATGTTCTATTTCTTCTTTTTCAGCGACGATAAATAAAAATTTACTTGTTTTGTAATTAAATAATTCAATTGATTCATTAAGCATTATTTATTTACCTCCTTAATTTTATTTAACAGCTGAATTTTAAATATATTATATGTGTCAGAAGTGAATGGGTTTTGTTTATTTAAATACGCAGACATGACTGAAGCATTTTGTAAAAAACTTATTAAATAGCCAACTGTATCTTCTTTGTCATCAGCAAGAGTTATATGGTTATATCTTATTTTACCCAGTTCAAAGTTGGTTTTAATTAAAGCTGCAGATGAAAATTCTAATAATTTGTTTTGAGTCAATGAACTTATCATTAATTGTTCTTCGTCTTCATTATAAGAAGATACAGCTTGGAAGTCGATATCTCTTTGTTCAATACTTAAAAATGTTTGAAAGGCATTTTTAATATTAGTTTGGATATACTGAAGTTTGGTTGAAATTTCTTTAGGATATGTTGCAATATCCAAAATTAAAGCGTTTTGATTATTAGTAGTTGATTGAGAAAACAAAAATTTTCAATAATTTGAAATGTTACTCAATGATTCCTCATTGACTACAAATATTTCATGATTCATTTTGTGCAACTCTAGAGCATTTCTAACAACTGCGTATAAATAAGCTGTATTATCGCGTAATTTGTTTTTTGTATACAACTCAAATCCTTTTTTTGCCCCCGACACTATTTTATTGATATCAACACCAGCACAAGATAAGCTTAATAAAGAAGCTGATGTCAATAAAGAATAAGCTTCATGTATTTGATCTGGAAAAACAAATTGAATATATAAATTATCGCGTGCTAATTCCATTAAATATCCGTTATTAGCGTCAGTTGTTATATATATGTATTTAGCAGCTGTTTTGCTTCCTAATTTTTGCTCTAAAAATGAAGTAAATATTTTTAAATTACTGATTACGTCAAGATCATCTCCAGATTTTGATATTGCGTGAATGGCAAAATTTTTTGTTTCTAAGTATTCAGTAACAGACTGAATTTCTCTACCGCTTAAAAAATGATCAACAAATATTATTTCCATTTCTTGATGAAGGTTTTTATAATTTAAACCATACATAAAATCTAGTACAGCCTTAGTTTGTATTGATATTGAATAAGGTGCAATAACTAACAATACTTCACAATCATTTTGAATTTTTTTAGCTGTTTTATTAATTTCTTTTAAATCCGCTGTCCCTTCGTTTTGAAGATCTAAAAAATCAAGATATTCACTACCTTCTATGCTTCTATCATTAATTTTCTCAATAATGCTGTCAATTTTCGATTGGTATGCGCTAATTACATTTGCAATATCCCCGATTGAATGTTTAACGTCTAAATTAATTTTTTCTGCCATTTTTTAGTCCTTTCTTTGAGAATTGCAATAATTTTTTGAAACCCGGTTCATTTTTTTCGAATTTAAAATTGAACGGATTACGTAAAAATTTAGGTCTTGTTATTTTAAAAGAAACAATATATGTTTTTTTTGATTTATCAACATCAATAATTTTTAATAACATTCAGTCATCAATTTTAAAATGATCTTCTAAATCTCCAATAAAATAATCACTAACTTCTTTTAAGTTTAAACGACAAATAGTGTCGTCTTTAGCCTTAAATAAAACAAAAGTTCTATATAGTTTGATAACTCTAGCATTTATTAATTGACCTATTTTTTCTTCCATAACTACTCCATTCAATGTTTGTATTAATATTATATTAAGTAAAACTTAAAATAATAAAAACAACATTTAAATATTTAAAAATGTTGTTCGTTAAATTATTTAGTTAAAGTATAACCACTTTCAGCAAAGGCGTTTGCGTGAATATTGGTTTTATCTGTTGGCAATGTAACATTAGTTAATGCTGTGTCGCCTTGAAAAGCGTTTCCTTCAATGTTCGTTGCTTTTGGTAAGTTTGCAGTAGTTAATTTAGTATTTGATGAAAAAGCACCTTGTTTAATTATTTGAACTTCAGGTAAATTCACTTCTGTCAGTCCAGTGTTGTGAAAGGCACCTGAGTTAATTGTTTTCAATTTGTCAGCTGTTAATGTTGCTAAATTTATCGCATTTGTAAATGCTTGTAATTCAACAGTTATTAATTCAGGCGTTTCAATAGCTTGTAATGATGAACATCCCTTAAATGCCTCACCTTTAATTATTGTGACTTTAGGCATTTTAATTGTAGTTAATTTTGTATTCATTCTAAATGCGTTTTCATGAATTTCAGTAACGTTTGTTATGTCTACTGTTTCAATACTTTGTAATTCTCTGAATGCATCAGCTGGCACTTTAATTAATGCTGGCAATGTAACAGTTGTTAAACTTTCGCAACCTGCAAAAGCATTATTTTCTATTTTTGTAACTTCAGGCAAGTTAATAACTTTTAGTGATTTAGCTGCATAAAAAGCATTTACTGGAACTTTTGTTATTTTTGCTAAATTAATTGTTTTTAATGATTTTGCACTATTGAAAGCATCAACACCTATTTGAGTAACGTTTGGAAAGTTAGCAGCTTTTAAATTTCCGTCCCCCATAAATGCTTTAGAACCAATAGTTTGTAATAAAGGAGCTTCAAATGTTTCTAAAGAAGGATTTCCAAAAAACGACTCATTACCAATATTTTTTAGGCTTGGGAATTTTAATGATTGAAGGTTGGCACAATAAATAAAAGCTTCAGTTGCAATATCGGTCAATTTATCAGCTTTAAAGCTGATTAATTCCCTGTTGTAAGCGAAAGCACCAAAACCGATTTTTTTCAATGAGGCGAACTCAAGATTTTTTAACGATTCACATCCTCTGAATGCGTCCGATTTAATGACTTCCACCTTAGGCAAAATAACTTCAGTTAGTTTTTTATTTTCTTCAAAACTGTGTTCACCAACACTTGTTACATTGTCAAATTTAATTTTAGTTAATTGGCTCGACACTGCGAATGCATAATCTTCAATTTTGGTAATATAAGGCATTTCAACATTTGTTAATTTAGAATCACTTTGAAATGCTCTTGTTGCAATTGTATGTATTGATTTATCTTCAATTTTTAAATTTGAAATTTTATCTTTGAATTTAGATTTAAATTTCATGATTTTTCCATTTTTTACCTCGAATAAATCACTAGTTTTAGGCATTTTTTCAATTTTCAAAAGTACTGAATTACTATTAGAATATATTTTATTTGGCTTATTGAATAGTTTATAAACCACTGTAATATTATTCAAGTCTGAAGCGAATATTTCTTCAATTTTAACTTCTGTATCTTTATCTAAATTATGTTGAATATCAAATGCATTTTTTTCTTCAATAATAACATCAACAAAACTTTTATCTGCTTTCACTTTAATTTTTATTGAATCTTTATCAGAAATTTCTTCATTTAATTTTTTTGTAATTTTATTTATATTAGCAACTGAACCAACATCTTCGGGGTTTTTTTCCTTTGCATTATCATCACAAGAAATTACGGTAAAAGGTATTGCTAAAGCAACAACATTGATTACTGATAAACATCCTAATAATTTTCAATTTTTTTTGTTTTTTTTCATATTACTCCTTTGTGTTTTCATACTCAATTATAGATAAACTATTTTTAATATTGGTCATTTTATGAAAAATTCGTTCTTTAAAAAACATTATAAAACAGATTTTTTTAAACTTAAACAACGATTTTGTTGTATACTAAAGTAATGATTAAAGAACGCAAAGCGACAGCAATGAATACAACTTTCACAATTTATGGCATTGATATTGTGAAAATTTTACTGTTTTAAGGCGTCAAAAAAAAACATGACTTTAAGTCAATACAAAGGTAAAAAACAATTAAAAAAAGACGCTAAATTAAAAAGGCGTCTTTTTTTAAGAAAGGTAAAATATGTCTAAGAAAAAATGAAATCTACATACAAAAATATGACCCAAGTATGCAATATCATTTGGGGTATTATCAACAGTAGCTGCTATCACGATAGGGGCTATTTATGTTCATTCAAACAGCAAAAACAATAAATTGGGAAAAGCGAATTTAACTGAAGAAGCAGATCTGTTAAATATATTTTTAGCAGCAAATGAAAAACCTGTTTCAAACTTTACATTATTGGATAAAAAAACAGTTATTGCTTCATACGATTCAGAAGGCGATAAAGTTACATACAATGGTAAAACATACACAAGTGAAGAATTTTTAGTTGAATATTTTGAAAAACACAATCAATTACCAATTCTAAATATTAAATACGGTCCAATGAATTTCTGAAATGAGTATATTGAGTGTGTTAGCCCTCTTGAATATGCTAAATTTGCAAAATGATTTATGACTAACGTTTCTTGAGGTCCTGAAATTATTACATTGAAATCTTTTTCAATTGTAAAAGGGGTTGAAACAAACGGTAATGCTGTTACATTAGGGGCACACGCTAATGAAAACAAAGAACATACTACAATTAAATTCTATCCAGATGCATTCTTTGGTTCTATGCCATTATATTCAAATCTATCGGGCCCTAACCAATCACAAGATGCTTTAACATACAAAATTAACAATGAACTTTTAACTTCAGATCAGTTAAAAGAATTTTTAGCATCAATACCTGAATACAACTCAACTGCTAACTTTAGTCCTGATTTAAAAGATACATACACATTCAGATCAATTTCGGATGTTAGAAAATTAGAAAACCAAACTGTATGAACAATAGAAAAAAACTGAAGAACCAATTTATTAAAACTATCAACAAATGAAATTGATGTATTCAAAACTAGTACACAAGGTAGAAACTTACCACACTTATTATTAATAAATGGTAAAACCGAAGCTGAAGCTCGTGAAAATTTAAAAAACACAGTAAAACTGTATGCAGACAATGACAAATACGATTTATTAAAAGACATTGATTCATTACCTTTAAAACAAAAGAAAATTATTTCTGTAAGTAAAAATATTGTAAGAATACCTATTGAAAAATCATCAAATGAATTAGTTTATAATGATGAAAATTTAGTAATTTTATTTGATGATAATACTGAATTAATATTAAATGTACCAAATAATGATTTGGTTGCATCATATAAAAACGATCTTAATAAAGACGAATTTAAATACATGAAAGACTTAAAAAACACAGGAGATATAGAAACAGGATTTACTAATTTAGGTGGTTATTTATTAGATATTCAAGAGCTGTACATTAATAACGTTAATAAAATTTTAAAAACATTAACTAAAAACGACGATTTCAAAAATCTTGCACATAAAGAGATAACTGATTATGCATCACAAGCTAATTTTATCGAAACATTCATGAATAAATCCAATGAGTTTCAAAATGATTCAAATAACAAAGCCCAATTTGATCAATACACCAAAAACATTAATAAATTATTGGGAAGCGTTTCAGAAAATGAAAACAATAAAAACATTTTCAATACATGTAAATTATTGTTATCTACTTTACATGAATTAGTGAATGAACCTGTTTACAAAACATTGAATGAAACAATAGATTCATCTAATAAAGAACAATATTTCAAAGCATTGAGAGAACACATTGATCAAAGAGCAAAAATTTTTAAAAAATATGAATCAATATTAAGTGCACAAATTGCGTTACCATTATCTGATTTATTAAAAATAGATACATGAAACGTTGTGTTTCCAAATATTAAAAACGATTTTGAATACTTTTCATTTGATTCAGCATTTTTAGCTAACCAATTAGTTTCTTTAGATGCATTGAAAGCAATTGCGAAAGAAAATTCTATAAACTGAAGAAACTACTACGATTTAGATGCTTATTTAAGTGGATTAAAAGATACAAGATATACAAGACAAGAAATATATATTTATTCAGACAAGATTAAATCACTTTACAAAGATATCAATCCTGAAGCTGATAATATAGGGAGTGAATTTGATTCATTAATCAACTCAACTAAATACATTAATAAATTAGTTGAAAATTCATTGAAATTAATTAATGAATATGATTTAAAAACCAATCCTGCAACTTCAGCATTAGGAGAAGTGGATAAAAACAACGTATACGACTTATTAAATGAAGCTTTAACAAATCCAGATTCAGTTGAAGCCAAATTTTTAAGTGGCCACCGTATGTATGGTCATTTAGTATTTTCAGCAAATAAAAACAAAGAATACTGAAACAAGTTTACTCAAAATAATCCAGAAGATTTATACAACTTTATAGTAAAAGCAATCGAGGGAGATTCAGACAATGTAAATGTTGTGGAAAGTGAACAAAAGGGTGTAAAACAATTATTAGATGAATTTAAAACTAAATACAATATTAGTCCAGAAGATTGAAGTAAATTAGAAAACAGAAGTAATTTATATTACATTACTAAATCAACCAAATACAGGGATTCATCAAAATCTGGAATTAAAGAAGTGTTTGATAAATACGATATTCGTGAAGGAAGAAACGAATTTATACATACACTTGTAGCGTACAATAAATTGATAATGGCTAAAAATTTAACTTCAGAAAAACTATTGAAAAAAGAAAGTTTAAATGAGGCTAAAAAAGTTTTAACATTAAACAAAAAAATCCTACAAATTAAAAAATTCCAATTATATTTTGCATCAAAATCGAGTTTATTAAAACCTGAGACTATTGCAATATACAAAGATATTGTTAACTATTTTGAAGAAAGTACAGACAAACTAAATCAAGCTTACATAGAATTCATTAAAAAAGAAAATGAATCGCAACACGCATATAATGCGTTGATTTTAAGTGATATTCAAAATTCAAATAAATTAGCACAAATCCAAAAAATTAAAAATGCTAAAGATTTATTAAATGTTCAAGATAATGATGACATTATTTCAAAAATTCAAGATACAGCATTCATGACTGAAAAACTGGACTCGGTTAGAGCAGAATTTTATAATCAACGAAATAAAGTTGAAGAAGCATACAATGAATTTTTTGATAATAGAGATAAATTAATAAAAATATATGAAGATAAAACAAATAATTATTTAAACAGTATTAAAAATGAATGATTTAGTAGTAAAAATTATGGTGCCGCTAAACAATCGATCGATCAAACCATTAAATACATTGGAATAATTGATGAAAAAGCAACAGCAACTAAACAACAATATATTAATGATATAGATAAAATTGAAGCTAAAGGGTTGAAAATCACTGAACAAGAACGTACAAAACTCGATCAATTATTAGAAAAATATGATAATATAGACCAATTTACAGACGCTTTAAGAACTTTATCAAAAGAAGCCAATGTTATAAAAGATTGAGAAAGACAACAAGGTGCTTATATTAGAAAATTTAATAATAAAAATATTCCAAAATATAGAAAAGCATGAGTAACTAAATATGCAGTGCATAAAATAGTTGATAAATTTATTGAATTCAACAATAAAGTTAAAGATTTTAGCGCAGAATACGGATCAATAATTGAGGGATACTTATTATTAGACTTTATAAAATTCAAAAGTCCTTTTTCAAAATTAATTCAAAGCTTACAAGTCACAAATAACAGAGCTATGATTTCTAATGAGGAGTTATTTGAAAAAGATAAAGAATTATTTGAACAACATGAATACGCATCTTTTAAACAAGACCAACTTAAGGCTAAATATCATCAGTTACAATCTCTTAAAAAATTAGGTGAAGATTCATTAAAAATTGCTAATTCAAAAGAATATATTAATGCAACACAAAAAGTATTACTAGAAAACATTCAATCATCAAATAGAGATTTACATGTAGCAGAAGACGAACTAAACAAATTTACATTTGATGTAGCTTCAGTAACACAAGAACAGTTAGATGCTGCTGATCCAAATTCACAATTAGGTAAATATAAACAAATTTTAGAACTTGAAAAATCAAGTAAAGAAAATACAACAAACGAAATAATTAAAGCAAATAAATCAATCATTGAAAAAATGACAAGCAAAGATGGAAAATATCAACAAACCAAAAAAGCATACGAAGACAAAGCAAAGGAATTGAAAATGCTTGATTTTACAGAACTATTGGAAGATCAAGTTTATGTTATCGAAAGATTCGTAACCAATTTTAAACAAGAACAATTCAATGCTATTGACTTAGCCTCATTATCAGACGTTTTAGCTGACGCTCAAAAAGCAGAAATGATTGAAAAAATAATAAAAACAAATAATGAATTTAAAGCTGAGGATATTCAATTAATAACAACAATAATTAATGAATATAATGCAGCAGATCATTCAAATTTAGCAAACTTAGACAAATCACAAAAATTGTTTGACGAATTAATTACAAAATTACACGCAAATGTATCACAAATATTAGAAAAAACTAAGTTACTGAAGTCTGAAAAAGATAAATATCAAGCTGAAATAGATAAATTATTCAAGTCAGCAGTAATTGATAACTTATCGGTATTGGAAAATAGTTCACTGAGTGATTACAACACAAGAACTGACAGATCAGTAAACTCTGAATTATCAAAAATTAAGAAAGTTATTGAACAAGTAGCAAAACTAAAATCAGAATTTATTAAAAATAAAGAAATTGTTTCTAAATATGATCAAAAATTAAGTTCATTATCAAAACAAATTGAAAAATTAGCTCCTGAGTTAAGTAAATACAAATTAGAAGTTGTTGAAGCTAAGAAAAAACTTTTAGCAGTTGGCAATAAACATTTTGCTTCTGAAAAAGACAAATTATCATTAATTATGATTCCTTTACTTAAAAAATATATAACTGAACTTGAGGTAAAATTAACTAAACTTGAATTAAACCCTAACAAAGACCCACAAGAAGTTCAAAAATACAGAAACTTAATGAGTTCTTTAGAAAAATTAGAACAAAATTTCGAATCAAAATCTGAATACATTTTATATATGAATAAGGACAACGCTGAAAATTCTGAAGAGTTTTCAAAAGTGTTAGATATTATTATTAAATTAACAAACACTGAAAAACAACTGTCAAAAGAATTAAATAAATTAAATCCGTTTTGAAACTCATTAACTAATTACGTTAAAGCAGTTAAAAACAATGCTAACTACTTCAATGCATACACAAGTATTATGAATGTTTCAAATGACACTACCCAATCATTAATCGAGTACGTAATAAGTTTTGCAATTCAATCTGAGCAAGAATATTTGAACAATAAAATTATTGCTTCAAAATTATTTGAAAAAGACTTGAACAAAGTATTCACTACAGAAGAAAACCTAACTAGTGACAGAGATATAATTTTTGCTAAAACAGAAATAGAGTTACTGGATATTTTATCGAAAAAAGGAATTATCAATGAAGCATTTCCGGTGTCAAAAGCTAAAGAAAAAATCGGTTTATTCAAATGAACAAACATTCAAAAACATGGATCAAAAATCAGCTTAACATTTAATGAAAAATCAACGAGCGCATCAACAGCATTTTACAATGGTGAATTTACAGATAAATACTTACGTTTTAATATTGATGCAAATGATAATCAAAAATTATTAACATTAACTAGTGATTTATTTAGAACACTAGGTTACAAAAAATCAATTAACCCTGTATTGATAAAAGAAGAAGGAACTATTAAAGATCCTCTTACTGGAGAAAGTACTAAAGGATTCAGTGTTTATGTTGATGCGTATGATAATTTAACCGAAAGATTACAAAGAGAAATTCCATATGTATCTGAAAAAAATATTGGAGAACATTTGGCTCAAAAAATAAATGATAAAGGTGAAATTGAATATGTAATCGAAAATGGTGAGTACAGAGGATTCTTACGTGATTCACGTGTTGGGTTATGATCAATTCTAAAATTATCAAATCCTAATTTTAAAGGTATCTCAGCTGATTTCTTACGTTTTGTTGCTGCTCATGAATACGGACACCATATAACACTGAATGCTGCACAGGATTTATCAGATTCATATAGAAAACCAATATTTGCTGCTTCATTAAGTCCTGGATCACAACCTAGAGCTGATTCGTATTACAATAGACACGCTCTTGATCTTTACTTAAAAGCGCGTACACACTTAGAATTAGACGATGAACGTTTATTAGACCAAGAAAATGTAACAAATGATTATGGTGAGTATGCAATATTCAAACACAAAGTTTTTGATAAAAACGATCCAACTAAATTCGAATGAGTAAAAGAGTCTGAATCAGATATATGAGGTGCACCATTATCATCTACTGATATTACTGAAGCTCTTAACAACGACAAACGTCGTTTCTTACAAGATTTTGAAGGATTGAAAAAAGCTTTAGAAAAAAGAAAACAAGCTAATAATGTTCCAATTAATACAACAAATAATAAATACGAAGACGAGTTATCATTAATAGATTTATGATTGCCTAACTCAATTGATCCTAATTCAGGAACAATAAACCCAACTATTTATGGTGATGCTGAGTACTTGTTACCAGAAAAAGATGACCAAGGTAATGTAATTTACAAATATACTAAAGGTTCAATAGAATTATTGAAGGGTGTATTAAAAGATGGTATGGGTAATGAAATTCAATTCGATGAAAACAACCAACCAATCATAGTTAAAGGAATTAAAAACGACAAACAACAGTTTATTCAAATCAATGAAGTGTTAATTAAAACAAAAAATGGTAACCCAGTATTAAATGTTGAACTTGGAAAAAATTATGCTCCTGACCAACACGCCGTTAAATACATTAATGACAAGTTGAAAACAATTAACAAATACATATATGAATTAATTCAAACAACATACAGAACTACTGGTTGAGATAAATCAGGAATAACAAATATTTCTCAAGAACCAGGTATTTCATTAGGATATACATGACCAGCTTCTTACGATTCTTATATAGCAGCAATAGTTTCAAAAGACCAACAACGTATCGGATTGAAAAAACATTTTGCTGATTATGTTAACCGTCGTGATATTGACAAAGGTGGACCAGTTTCAAATGATGATGAATTTAAAGATGCAGTAGGATTCAAATTCTACGACTTTAGTGGTGAAAACTCATGACTAAAAGGTAAATACAAAGGTCTAGGATTTATGTCGGGAGCATTACCATATACACGTATAGACAAAGGAGAAAATGTAGATATTAATAATATTGACAATGTTTCTGTTGCTTCAGTTATTGAAGCATTTAAAGTTGCTGGGAATGCTTTCTTACAAGGTAATTTAAATGGTGGAGATAGTCAAATATTATGATTAAATAAAGACAATATGTATCTACCTAACTTGAAACATAACAACTCCACATCGCCTATATTCCTAGCTGACACATATTCATTCTTTAATTCAATAAAAATAATGAACTGAATTGAAAAATACAATATGAACTTTTATGGTGAAGGTAAACAATATGTTGGTGTTCAGTCAACTTCATTATTCAAAACAAATGATGCTAATGGTAAATTATTGCCTATTTACAATACAAACAAAAACATACCTAAATATAAAGATATTAAATCGTTATCACTGACAAGTAGTTTATTAACAGACACAACGAAAGATTCATTATTCAATAGTTTTTACGTATTGAATGATTCAAACCAAAAACAATTTGAAAACATTACATTTACTGATGGTAAAAAATGATTAGATTTTGTAACTTTAGATTTTTCTCAAGCAAAATTCAATCAAGTTGACAAACGTGTTGACTGAGATTTAGAATACGTGAAATCTAAATTTGATATTGAAGTATTTGTAAAAGCACTGAAAAAAGCATACGAAAACGATAAAACATTAAACAAAGAAGATTCGATAAGAATAAAAACTTTAATTGATTCTAACGACGAACAACTGTTAGCAAATGAAATAATGAGCCGTTACTCACGTTCTGATTTAGCCTTTTTCACTAAAGAAATAAGATTCACTGATTTAGAAAAAAATCTTGATTTATTCTGAATATTTGATGAAAAATATGGGTATGGTGATTACAAGTTAGATACATTTAACATTGACAAAACCACAATTAAACCTGAACAAATGTCAGCGCATGATATTATTAATATTGTTAAAAAACATGCTAAATCTTTAGGTTACAAAACTGAAAAATTGACATTATTAGATTTACTTGTTTTATTAGAAAAAGTTTCATTATATTCTGAAGGTATTTCATTATACTCATCTGGATTTAAAGAAACAGGATTAGAAAGTAACCAATTAATACGTATAGTTAGTGCAATAATGCACGGTCAATTTAAAAACAAAAAACCAAGTTCGGATGTTTTAAATTATTTTAATAGCAAAACTGAACGTAACTTAGGTGATAAATTCTCAGATTATACATATACATTTGCTGAAGTTATTAACCGTGATTTATTACAAATAGGTTACTCGCCTGCATCATCTGATTTAAATAATATGCCAAACTTTTTATCAAACATATCAGAATCCAACACAGGAAATGAATATATGTTAGATGGTTCTGATTCCGCTCAATGATTAGAAAGAGTATTTGACTTTGAGAAAAATATTTCAGACCCAATTAAAAACTTTGAAAAATTAAATGTAGAAGATTATAAGGGAATCGCAAAAGCCAAAGGATTGAAAAATACTGATAGATACTTCAGTGATCCAAATAATATTAATGCACAACAAATTACAAAAGCTAACAATTTCTTTGGCGAGTTGAAAACAACTAATAATGGATGATTGAAAGACCGTTGATACCGTAAGAACTTGAATTTCGAATTGTATGATGACAATGGTAAACCAATAATTGACAACACAATTAGAATTAAAGATCTTACAGGTAAAGTGGTTAATGAACGTCCAACAGCTTACTGACAATATTTCATTCAATCACAAGGTATTGGGAAACGTAATGTATCTAATATATGAAGAGATGCGGAAAAAGATGCAATTGCAATGTTTGGGTACTTACCAAATGACCAAGCGAAAATTGCAAAATACATTGCAATAAAAGATAAAGAAACAAATGAAATAAAAACTATTCCAATAAGAATGCAAAATACATCTAACTTGTTCTATTACAAAACTCAAAATATAGAAAACGAGAAAAAATTCAATAGTGGTGATGAGTCTGTACGTCATTATCTAAAAGATGAAAAATACAGCTATGTTGATACTTATGGTGTTAAACACGAAGGAACAGGATTCACTGCATGAGTTAGTGATTACGCAATACTTTCGCGTTACCAAAACAATTTAATCTTGCCAGGTAAATCATATGATATTTACTTTGCTTCAGATAAAGAAGGAACTAAGGCGTTTAACTTTGATTTAGGTAAAAAACTAGATCCGAACAACCCAAACGATCCTAATTTAGGAGTATCAGCAGTTGTTGAAAATAATAAAACATCTTCACAAGCACCGATAGTTATTAAACGTGAAACAATAAATGTGGATGGAAAAGAAGTAGAAACAGACAATATTATTATTGTGGTTAACGATCAATTTAACGGAATTATATAGGAGTAAATATGAATAAAAAACGTAAATTTTTATTAGCAATGTCGCTAACGCCTACACTGGCGATAGCGCCTTTAGCTATATCTTGTACAAATACAACTGGATATGATTTAGGTCTTGCAACTCAACCTATTAATACATTAAATTATGTTAAATTTGCGACAGCGGATAAAATCTTGCCTTCATTAGTCGAGAGTCCATTAAAGTCTGCACCATCTCCACAATTAAGAATCCGTTTAGGGTTACCCGACATACCAATGGGTATATTTGGTATCGATGAAACAGCAACATCAATGGAAAGTTATTTAAGTAATAACGATCCAGCCACAAAACCTTCGACAACCACTTACCCTTTAGAAAAAATGGGTTCGACAACCGGTACATTAACTAGTATTGGTTCAAAAATTCAACCAGTATCTGCTATATTAACACCTGCTCAATCAGTATTATCAATACATGCACGTTTAAATAACGGTGATAGCACATGATCAAACGGTGATGAAGTTAATGCAGATGATTACATTGACTTTATGCACTATGTATTAGACTTAAATACTGGTTCACAAAAAGTAGTTAACACTTTACAAAAGAAATTCAAAGCCAGCAGAGAATTAGTTGAAGCACAACAAAACTACATTAGAAAACACAAAAAGTCTTATCAAAATCCATTTGCTTATCCGGAACTTGTAAAAAACAAATTCGGTACATATGAATACAATGTGACGGACCCAAATTATTCACCATGGGCTTCACAAAATCCCAATGATGAAAAAGAAGTTGCTGAAATTAAAAAACATGCTCTTGATTTAGGATTTTACTCAGGTCGTTTATATTGGAATTATTCAAATAAAGATGTATTGGCTGCGATACCATATTCTCCTGATTTCAACCCAAACGATGAGTTAACAGTATTAATGCTACCTAACCCTGAATACAATAATGATTCAACACAACCCAAACGAATCGCTACTGTAGTTAGAAAATATTTGTTCAAAGATCCAAGACAAACATTATCAACTAAAATAGAAGAAGAGTTGATTAAATCTAAAACTTTAAAAAATCAATTGGAAAATAATGAAAAACATAAAAAATTGCCAGCCAATCTTCTTGATTTAACACAAAAAGATTTAGATGAATATACTCGGGATGTTAATTTACTGTATAAAGGTAAAGAAGTATTGAATAACAATTTTATATTAAAACTAGACACAATCGATTACGTAACTCGTCGGGTATTAGCTATTGATGAATACTCATTACGTGTTGAATATTCATCATATGAACCCACTTCCGTAGGAGGTGCATATACCGACTTAAACTCAACATTATTACCAATTAATAGAAAATTTGTTGAATCAATTGGTGGAATTACTCAATTTGGACTGGATTCGGATAAATTTTTAACAAACGGTTCATTTAATATTACTGATTTAGTTTTAGGACCGCAAGGTTACATTAACTTAGAAAAAAACTTAAAATATTATTCATCAGATAAAACAATTTCAAACAAAATTAAAATATATTTTAGTGCTGATGAAAACATTAATGCAACAATGTTTTCAGATAAAATAATTGCCGCAACAACAATACCTGCTGTGCGTCAATTAGGTTATTGAACAGATCCGAAAACAAGAGATTTTATGAAAAAATCATCAGGATATGGAACTATTGCTTTAGGATTCAATCTAGATAAAGAAACCAATGAAAAATCATATATTAACGATATAGATCTACGTAGTGCTATTTATTATGCTATTGACCGTAATGCAATGTTAAACATCGTGGGTTGAAACTCTTCTTACCCAGTTATTACATTTACAGCTTTTGGTAGAGCTAGTTCAACATTTGGAGATCCGGTTGAAGCTGCCTTTGCACACGATTATATGTATACACGTATAGAAGAAAAAGAATTGGATAAAACCAAAACCAAACATATACCATTACAAAATTACGATCATTTAGAACATTCATCAAAAGAGTTTAAATTCGAACATGTTGATCGTACTGATAAAGCTTTTAGATTAGATATAGCAAGAGCCTATATGAAAAAATTTAAGGATAAAAATCCTAACCTACATTCAGTCACATTACGTTACATATCAAACTCAACTCCTGAGCAAAATAATGCAGGTTTAGCATTGAGTGACTTTATGAAAAAAGCATTCGGAGATTATTTAAAAATTGAAACAAAAGGTTTACCGGAAAACGTATATGAAGAATTCAGAACAACTGGTGAATATGATTTAATCTACCGTAATTTTGATACATTTGGATCAGATAGTTATTCATATGTAATTCCATTCTTTAAAACAGATGCAATAAACAAAGAAAACCAGAAATCAACAGGGTTTAGAAATAACCCAACTGGTTCATGAACATATGAAAAATACTTTAAATCATTAGGTTATTATCTTGAAAATGACAAAATAAAAAATGATTCAGATGCTGGAGAAATCCGTCGTAAACAATTGCGTATCGGTGGTGAGGACACAAGTGTCTGAGACAAAATTATTGAATTATCATTTAAAAAACAAAATGAATCATTGAATGATTTTGAAAAACGTTATTTAAGTTTCTTTACAGGTCAATATACTAAAGAAGAACGTGAACAGAAATGAACTGAAAGAAAAAGTTTTGCGCTTATTGCTGCTTTAGAAAAAATAATTAGAGACGCAGCTCCGGTTGTTCCATTAATGGAAGTTGATACATATTGAGAAATTAGTCGTGTTAATGGTGCGCCAAGTTTATACTCATTCTCATTGCAATTTGCATACGATGTATTTAAACCACCGCGTAAAAACTTACCAACAACAAAAGAATAGAAAGGATTAAAATGGAAAAATCACATAATAAATTCGTTTGAAAAAACCAAGAGATCACTTTTTCTAATGTTGTTAAAAAACCTACAAAATGACATGAAAAAATATTGAATTTTCAATCTCCATATTTCAAAGCGTTTAAAACAATTTTCAAAATGGCAGCTGAATTTTTTATAGTTGCATGAATAGTAGTTACTATTTCATTCTTCTTAATTAATTCAATACCTGGTTCTTCAGCATTATTTAATGGAATGGATGATGCACAAAGACAGGCCGCGGAAGCTCAATACGGGCTTAATTTACCATTAGGTCAAAGATATTTAGTTTATCTTGGCAATTTATTTAAAGGGGATTTTGGGTTATCGTTCTCAGTATTTCCCGGACAAGAAATTAATGATTTTGTATGAACTCGTTTTTACAAAAGTTTCTTAATAGGAATTTTTTCAGTAGCATTGACATTGTTCATAGGTATTCCAGTGGGTGTTTATGTCGGTATGAATCCTGATAAATGACCAGATCACGTCGCTACGCTCGTTGTTTCAATATTTTCATCAATACCTTCATTAATATTTGCTTTATTATTATTGATCATTGGGCATGAAATTGGAATTCCGTATATTTATGATCACAAAAATTTATTAACTTACATTCTGCCTGGATTGGCATTGTCGTTGGGTTCTATAATTGTTTATATTAAATATATAAGAACTGAATTAAACCGTGAATTGAATTCACAACATGCTAAATTTATTTATTTAAAAGGTATTTCAAAACGTCGCTTCGTATGAACACATGCTCTAAAACCTTCATTATTCCCTATTGCAACATTTTTCCCAGTAGTTATATTTGGTAGTTTCATTGGCTCACTGTTTGTAGAAAAAATCTTCTTTATTACTGGTTCAGGGGGATTATTATTGCAAGCTATAACATCTAAAGATTACAATATTATCTTATTCATGGTTGTAATATTTTCATTGATTACAATATTATCTTATGCATTACGTGATGCTTTATATAAACTAATAGATCCACGTGTAAGAAGAAGACATTAGGAAAGGAATAAAATGGCAAATTCTAATAAAAAACGAAGACAAGAATCACCCAATAATGTTCATGGCAATAATTTAGCCCCTAATGCTTTATTACAACCATTTCAACATCGTAAATGAGAAATTATAGGTAATATTTTTGAATACAATGAAACAAGAGGAATGCGGAAAAGAAAAGGTGCCTTCAGTGATTTCTTTTATCGTTTCAGTAGATCATTTTCAGGAGTTTTTGGGCTGATTACATTGTTAGTTATTATTGCTCTAGCATTAGTACTACCATTGTTTTCGGCAGATCCGAATAAGTTGAATATTTCTGAACGTTATCATACATTCTTTACTGAAGGTAATATCTTTGGTACTGACTCATTAGGGCGTGACATTTGAGCACGTTTATGATGAGGATTACGTTACTCATTAACCCTTGCAGTAGTTACATCATTAATTCAAGTCTTCTTTGGATTATTAATAGGTGTTATGATGGGTCATTTCAAATGATTCGACAAAATCATGACATTTATAATTAAAGTTATTACAAACGTACCATCAATAATAATTTTAATTATCATCACAATTGTTTTTAAACCCACTTTCTGAGTAATTGTTTTTGCTTTAACGTTTACTTCTTGAACAGGTATAGCTAACCAAATGCGTTCTCAAGTTATGAGGGCAAAAACATTCGAATGAGTAAGTGCTTCGAAAGTTTTAGGTACACCAACATATAAAGTATTGCTAAATTATATTCCAGTAGTTATTCCTTTATTAATCACTGAAATAGTTTTCAATGTTCCAGGTGTTATTGGTGCTGAAACATCATTAGCATTTATTGGTTTATCAATCATTGATACTCCAACACTTGGGAACTTAATTAACGACGGAACAACAATATTCTTAACATATCCAAGATACGTTTTACTACCATCATCAATTTTAATTATCGTAACAACTTCAATTCAATTAATGGCATCAGCTGTACAAGACAGTCTATTGCGTCAAAGATAGGAAATTATGAAAAAAAACAATATGAATCCCTTAAATGGTTACATTAAAAAATTACAAAAACCTATCCGTTACGAATATAAACCTGCCTTACACGATATGATGGAAGTTAAACCAAAAAAACATTTTTGAAATAACACGTTTAAAAAACAATCTAAAAAATTATCAAATTCAAATTTTGAAGAATTTATGAAAAATGCTCCAATAGATATTATTGATGATGAAAAATTGAAAATAGTCGCTGAAATAAACGATATTTATTTAACATTTAAAAACCCTGCAGAACCTTCAGTAAAAAACTTAGTTTTAAGAGGACCTTCATTAAAAATTTATGAAGGAAAAGTACATGCTGTTATTGGTGAATCTGGTTCTGGTAAATCAGTTATTACTTCATTGTTATATGGTTTAACTGGTAACAATGCTGTAATTGAATCTGGTTCAGTAAAATTATACGGTCTTGAAGTACATAACTTTACTTTAAAAGATTGAGAAAAAGCAAAATTACGTGGAAGAATTGTTTCAGCAATATTCCAAAACCCTATGTCAATACTTGATCCAACCACAAAAGTGGGATTCCAAATTATGGAAGGTATGTTAATTAATAAAGTAGTTAAAAATAAAAAAGAAGCTTACAATGAAGCGGTCAAATATTTAAAAATGACTAAAATTAACAACCCGGAAAAAGTTATGAATTTATACCCACATGAATTATCAGGTGGAATGATTCAACGTATAGCTATTGCGGCTATTATTTCTCTGAAACCGAAATTGATTGTAATGGATGAACCCACAACTGCTTTGGACCCGACTGTTCAAGCTCTTGTACTTGACATTATTCACGAATTACAACAACTATTAAAAATTTCAATTGTATTTATTACTCACGATCTTGGTGTTGTTGCATCGATAGCTGACTATATTAATATTATGTATGCTGGTCAAATTGTTGAAACAGGAACTAGAGAAGAAATTCTTAAAAACCCACAACACCCTTATACATGAGGATTAATTTCAGCAATGCCCGACTTTAATACTGGTAAAAAATTAGGTGTGATTAGAGGAGCCGTTCCTTCGAATTTAAACAACATAGTTGGTGATGCTTTTGCAGTACGTAACGATTACGCTTTAGGTATTGATTTTGAACAAGAACCGCCAATGTATCAAATTAGTGAAACACACTTTGTAAAAAGCAATTTATTCAATGAAAAAGCTTCAAAAATTGAAGAGCCTAAAATTATTAAATATTTATGAAATATATATAATACAAAGATGAATGAAAAATATGGTAGTGCGGCAAAAACATATGTAAATGACACTACTCAAAAACATTACGAAAAACTAGCTGCTGAACACAATAAAAAAATCGACGAATTCAATAAAATTAACAAGAAAGAGGCATAATGAAAAATATTTACTGTGAAAAACATTGAAATAAACAAGTTTGCCGTAAACCAGTTGATGGTTTAGACGAAATGTTAAACGCATATCCGAATAAAAATAATCTTGTTGAAATGAGACACGTTGATATTGAATATGGATTCGGTGCAAAAAAATTTACCGCCATTAAAGATTTATCATTGAACATCTATGAAGGTGAAATATTGGGTTTAGTTGGTGAATCTGGTTCAGGTAAATCTACAACAGGTAGAGCATTAATAGGATTAACACCACACGCCTTTGGTTCTATAAAAATTATTGATAGAATTATTCCTAAAAACATCAATAAAGGTATCACTTTCACAAAAAAACATAAAGAAATGATTAATTTTATGGTCAATAAAGTTCAAATGATTTTCCAAGATCCAACTAACTCACTGAACCCATATGCAAACGTGGAAAGAGTAGTTGGTGAAGGTTTGCAAAATACAAAAAATGCTAAACATATTTATATGTTAGAACATGATAGAGTTACAATTACTGAATTGCATAAACAAATAAAATCAATTAATGCTAGATTGAAAAAAATTGATCAATTAATTCATTTATATAACAAAGAATATAATAATGCAATTGATTCTTCTTACAATTTTATATATTCTAATATTTATGAACACGTTATTGAATTAAACAAAAAATATAAGAATTTCAACTCAGCTTTAACATATCTCGATGAAAGAAAATCTGATTGAGCATTGGCTAATAAAAAAAGCGAAAAAGAAGCAAGATATGAATTAATTATTGACATTTTAAAACAAGTAGGATTAGATGAATCTGTATTAAACCGTTATCCATTAGAATTTTCAGGTGGACAACAACAACGTTTAGGAATCAGTCGTTCAGTAGTTATCCAACCTAAATTATTGATAGCTGATGAGCCTATATCTGCTCTTGATGTTTCAATCCAAGCTCAAGTTATTAATATTTTCAAAGAACTTAAAGAAAGATTCGATTTAACAATGTTATTAATAGCGCACGATTTAAGAATGGTTGAATACATTTCAGACCGTATCGCCGTTATTAATAAAGGAGTATTATTAGAAATAGGGCCTACACATGAAGTTTCAAAAAACTCATATCATCCTTATACTAAATCTTTATTGGAAGCCGTGCCTTCAATTACTGGAGAAAAAGGTTCTTTATTAGGAACTGAATATGACCCTTCAATTCATAATTACTCAGCAGATAACCAACCTAAATGACAAAATTTAGGAAACGGACATTTTGTTTTACTAACCGATGATGAATTAAAAGAAATTAAAAAACAAAAGAAATCTAAAAAATAATTTTTAAAAACAACTCATAAAGACGAGTTGTTTTTTTTGTTTTTAAATTAATAATTTAAATAATGCCATTGCTATTGCAAAGAATATAACTGTTGAAGTAGCATCTGTTAAAGTTGCTAGGATAGGACTTGACATAACAGCGGGATCTTTATTCATTTTAGATGCAATTAAAGGAACTATTGTACCAACGAATTTAGCGAATATTACAGCTAAAAACATTGATAAACTTGATACTAAACACATAATAATGATACCTAATTGAGTAATCTTACCTTCTTCAGGATGAACCAAATCTCCGGTGGCTGTAAAATATAAAATCAATCTAACGAAATTTATAACAAATAATATTAAACCAATAATAGCACCACCAATCAACTCAGAGCGTATAACCTTCCATTTATTACCTTTTATTTCATTTAATGCAAGTGCACGAGTAACGGTAGTTGCTGCTTGAGCACCAGCGTTACCAGCAGTACCGGAAATAACAGGCACCATTGAAACAACAATTGCTGTACTTATCGCTGTTGCAAAGTATGTACTATTTTCAATTTTATCTTGGAATATTTGAATAACCAATTGAGATAAAGTTGAACCAACCATTAAAATGATTAATCAAAATATACGTGATTTAACAATGGTTTTAATTGTGTCCTTACCATATGATATTTCTTCATCACTGGCAATCCCGGCCATTTTATACATATCTTCAGTAGCTTCTTCGTGAAGAACATCAATAACGTCGTCGGCAGTAATAATTCCAAGTAGTTTGTTTTTATCATTTACAACGGGTAATATACTCATATCGTGTTCAGAAAATATTACAGCTGCTTCCTCTTTAGTCATATTAATATTAATGACTTGAACAGGTTCAATAACCTCTTGAACCAATGTTCCTCTTCTCGTGTCAACAAAAACAATGTTTTCAAGCGTTGTTACCCCAACCACTTCTTGTTCTGCATTTGTAACAACGTAATAGTGAACTAATTCGGCTTCATCTCTTTTTCTGCGAATAGTTTCAATCGCTTTTGAACAAGTCATTGATTCGTTTAAAGAGATAAAATCAACAGACATAATCGAACCAACAGCTTCATCTGAATATTTTAATAATTTATTAATTTTGAGCCTGTCTTCTTTATTTTTAACGTTTCGTAATATTTTTACACTGATATTGGCAGGCATTTCTCCGATTAAATCAACAATATCATCAAGATATAAATCGTTTAAAATACTTTCCAATTCCTTATCAGTAAAACTATTGATTACTTCTTCTTGAATTTCTGGTTCTAAATATGAAAAAATTTCCCCGGAATCTTTAGGGTTTACAATTCTAAAAAAGAATACACGTTCGTATTCATTTAAAAGTTCTATTTGTTCAGCAATAGTAGCATTAGGTGTTATGCTAACGTATTTTTGAATTAAATGAACATTTTTAAATTGGAGTGCATTTTTTAACTGGCTTAGAGTTAATTCATTATTCATAAAACCTCCAATACTAATATTCTTTAAAAATGTTTACCAATGTTTCTTGCAATTGTTCTTTAAAAATTGGTGTCAGTGAACCATTATGGGCTAGGGATATTCCACCGTGTTCTTCTGAAACAACAAATGTAACTGAGTCAGAAATTTCACTAATACCTAAGGCAGCACGATGACGTGCACCGTATTTATTATCTACAGATTTTTTTGTAATTTTATAGTATGTTGATGCATATACAATTTTGTTATCACGGATGATAATAGCACCATCGTGTAATGGTGTATTTTTATTAAATATAGTGATAATTAATGAACTTGAAATATTAGCATTTATGATTACTCCATCAGTTCTTAAATTATCTAGCTTATCAGTCATTTCGACAGTAATTATTGCTCCTGTTTTATTTTTGGATAAAGATAATAAACTTTCATTTAATTGGTGAATTAATCTAATTTTTGTACTTTTACTTACTTTATTTTTTCTTACTGAGCTTATAAATTGTTTTCTATACATTCAAATAAAGATTCAAGCTGATAAACCAACAAAGATTATTGATAAAATAATGAAATTAGCAACAATTAACATATCATTCATCTTAATTTCCTATTGCGCCTGTTAAAAATAATATCAATACAACTAATAATATTAAAGCTGAGATGGCTGCTGAAATAATTATTAATCTGTTAATAAGTGATACTTCAGTTACTTTTTCACTTTTTGGATCAGCACTTCATTTTGGATAGTTGAAATCCTTTGATTTGGATTTAATTAAATTTGTACTTTGAATCATTCGAATTTCATTTCTTTTATTGATTGTTTTTCTGTCTACTTCAGACATTCAAACAATATTTTTAAATATATTAAATAATTCGTTTTCAGGATATTTTCTGACTCTCTTATCCTTACTAAAAATCACAAAATCTTTAACTAATTTTGTTGTACTTATAGTCGCAATATCATCGTTACGACGTATATCTTTAGTTTTAACTCCCATTTTCCCTCCGTTTATACTGTGATAATTAAAAATTTATATATAAAATTATAGATTAATTTATCTTATATTTGTGGTTATTGTGTTTATTAAATGATTATTGACTGTATTGAGTTGTTCTATATATATTTAATACATTCAAAGCAATGTATAATTTTAAATATAAATGAGGTAATCAAATGAAAAAAACTATTAAAGATATTGATTTAACAAACAAAAAAGTATTATTGAGAGTGGATTTTAACGTACCATTAGTTTCTAATGATGACAAATTAATTGTTGCTGACGATAACAGAATTTTAGCTGCATTGCCAACAATAAAATATATATTAAAACAAAATGCAAAATTGATTATATTGTCACATTTATCAAGGATAAAAACTAAAGAAGATTTAAAATCAAAAAGTTTAAAACCAGTTGTAGAATGTTTTAAAAAGTTTGTGAATAACAAAGTCACTTTTATTGAAAAAACTACTGGTGATGAAATTAAAAAATTTATTGACCAAATGGAAAACAATGAAATTTTATTTATTGAAAATACAAGGTTCATGGATTTAGAAAACAAAGCTGAATCAAAGAAAAATGACGAATTATCAAAATATTGAGCTTCTTTAGGTGATGTGTTTATAAACGATGCATTCGGCATTACCCATAGAGCTCATGCATCCAATGCTGGAATTGCAGAAAATATTAAAGAATCTGCAATTGGTTTTTTGGTAGAAAATGAAATAGAACATTTGAATAAATTAAAAAACCCTGCAAGACCTTATTTAGCAATCATTGGTGGAGCAAAAATTAGTGACAAAATACAAGTGCTGGAAACATTATTAAACAAGGCTGACAAAGTATTGATTGGTGGTGCAATGGCCTACACATTTAACTTAGCAAGAAACGTTAAAATAGGTAAGTCATTATCTGAACCTGAGTATGTAGCATTAGCAAAAAAATTGCTAGAAAAATACAAAGATAAAATTGTTTTACCGTGTGATAATGCAATATCTAAAACATTTACAAATTCAGTCCCTTTATATACAAATGCTATTGACTCACATATTGATGATAATTATGAAGGTATGGATATTGGTAAAGAAACTATCAGAGAATTTTCAAACATTATTGCGAATGCCAAAACAATATTTTGAAACGGTCCTCTTGGTGTGTGTGAGTTTGAAAATTATTCAAAAGGTACTGAACAAATTGCAATAGCAATCGCCAAAAACGAAGACGCTTATTCAATTGTCGGCGGAGGAGATTCTGTCGCTGCAATTAAAAAATTACATTATGAAAACAAATTTTCGTTTATTTCCACAGGCGGTGGTGCTAGTTTAGAATATATTCAAAATAAACAAATGCCGGGTATTGATTCAATACAAGATAAATAAAAAAAGCAGCGCTACTAAGCGCTACTTTTTAATATTTTATATAGTTGTCATTGCCATCTTTGTATTTTTCAAACATTAATAATATGCAATCAATGATCACTCATATAAATAAGCCACCCAATGACAAGAATTTAGCAACACCTAAATAATATTTTTTTGTGTAAAATCTGTCAACTCCTAAAAAACCTAAAAACGCATTTAATAGCATAACTTGCATTCATCTGTTTTTTAGTAAACATCTTTTTTTGTTCATTATTAACCTCTTTATAAAATATTTATTTCTATGATAATGTTATCATTATTGTCATCATTTTCTAAGACTTTAAATGCAATCTCATCATCTAAAACAAAACGGTCATGCTTTCTAATGTTGTGACCTAACTTCATTGATAATCAATCAGCCACTTCCATTTCTTCTTCATTTTCATTAATTTCATTTTCAATGTCAAGTTGTTTGAATAATGTTTTTAAATTAATCGAACCTTTTGTTCTTGATTTTTGTAATGAAATTTCATATATATCTTCATCGTTGTCGAATTCATCATAAATTTCACCAACTAATTCTTCAATTATGTCTTCAATAGTGATAATACCTTTGATTTCATTACTTGAATTATTCGGAGTAACAAAAGCCATTTGAACTCTATTTAATCTCATTTTTTCTAATGCGCTAGAAAGCGATGAGTGTACTGAGATGGTAGGTACTGGTTTTAAGTAAGCAATAACCCTGCCTGTTTTTTTATTGAATATGTCTTTCAAGTGTACAATACCAATTAACATATTGTCTTTCATGATTGGTAATCTGGAGTATTGAGTTTTTTCAAAAACTTCAAAAGCCTCTTTTAATGAAGCGTTTGCGCCTATACATGTTACATCCTTTAATTTAACATAGTGACTGTTAATTTTGGTTGAATCTAAGTCTAAAGCATTTTGAGTAAGTATAGATTCATTTGTTTCAAGTACACCTTCGTCGCTGGCAATATTAATAATTGACTTGATTTCATCTTCTGAGTTAGTTACTAATACCTCTTTACCCAGTTTTGAAATTACGAATGTTATTGGTCAAGAAATAATGTATAAAACATGGATGAAATATACAAATATTTTTAAATATCCGATTGTATGTTGTTTAGCTAGTAATTTTGGCAATATTTCACTGAATACAACAATAATTGGTGTTAAGACTACAGTTGATATAATTGGTACTAAATTAGAACCTTCGCCAAGTCATGACCCTAATATATACGCTGTTAAAGTAGATGAAGCAATGTTTACTAAGTTATTAATAAATAAAATAGTACTCAATGTTTGATTAAAAGAGGTGAAATGTTTTTTTATTAACTTAGCCCCTCTTTCTTGTTTTTCAATCATGTTTTCAATTTTAGGTAGTGAAATTGAAGTATACGCTGTTTCACAACCAGACACTATGGCTGATGTAATTAAAAGCAGTATTAGCACACACAACAATACAACTTGTATTGCTACTGAACTAGGTGTTTGAGAGTTTGCTGCATTTGCAGTTAATAAAAATAAATTCTGGGAATCTTCTGTCATTTTTTCCTTCTTTTAATATAATAATAGTTAATAAATTTTAACAAATTTTTACAAATATTTAATATCTTGGCTTGTCAATTTCGATTGTTATGTGTTTTATATTTTTGTTTCTCATTTTATTTTTGATATCTTTTTTAATTTCAAAAAAATCTTCAAAAGGTATTTCTTCTTTTAAAACAACATGAACTGTTGAAGCGTTTACTCTTGAACTCAATGCTCAAATATGTAAATGATGAATATATTTAATTTTTTGATTTTCTAAAATCATTGATTCTATCTCAGAAACGTTTATGCCATTAGGCACGGCATCTAATGATAATTTAAAGCTTTCGCGTAATAATTTTCAGGTTGAAAGTAATATTACTACTGAAATTAATATACTCATAATTGGATCAATAAGATTTCAACCAGTAAATTGAATAATTATTCCTGAAACAAGTACAGATACTGATACTAACGAATCAATCAATAAATGTAAAAACGCCCCTTTTATGTTAATGTCTGATTTTTGTGATTTTCAAAACAATAAAGCTGAAAGAGTATTGATCACAACTCCGACTGCTGAAGTAATAATTATTTGAAGTCCAACTAATTGCGGCGTTCCCGTGAATCTTTCAATAGCACTAATACCAATATTTATTGACAAAACAATTAATATGATTGCATTTACTAACGCTGCCGTTATTGAGATTCTTTTATAACCATAAGTATAAAATTTATTAGATGCTTTTTGTAATAATTTGTGAGCTATTAAAGCTATGATTAAGCTTCCTACGTCTCCAAAATTATGAGTAGCATCCGCAATTAATGAAAGTGAATCAGTAATGTAACCCATAACATACTCAGTAATAGTGAATAATAAATTCAATACAATACTGATGTAAAAAATAATACTTATATTGTTTAAATTTTTTAAATCATTGTCGTGATTATGATTATGCATATAATTCTCCTAAGTTTGTAATAAACAAATTATAAAATAAACTAAAAAAAATTGTAATTTTGTTTTTTACTTATTAATAATATTTTTATATATAATTAAGTTAATTTTAACTGCGATTAAAAACACTAACTTTATTAAAATCATTTAAATATAGGAGAATTATGAAACCAACCAAATTATGAGGTATGGGGGGGATGCAAGAAATTGGAAAATCAACCCTGGGAATTGAACACAACGATAAAATATTTGTTTTAGATTGTGGGATTAAATTCATGGACGCATTTACAACTGGTATTAAAGGAAGTATTCCAGATTTTGAATACTTAAAACAAAATACTTCAAAAGTTCAAGGTGTTTTTATAACACACGGACATGAAGATCACATTGGTGGAGTACCATATTTAGTACAACAAGTAGACGTAAAAAGAGTATATGCACCTAGAATTGCTATTCAGTATTTAAAATTAAAATTTGCTGATTTAAAAATCAAAAATGATATTGAATTTTTTGAACTAGAAAAAGATTCAAAATTTGTATTTGACGATGTTGTGGTAGATGTATGAACAGCACAACACTCAATTCCTGATGCATTTGGTATTCGTTTTACAACCCCAAACGGTTCAATAATGTGTACTGGTGATTTCCGTTTTGATTACACACCAATCGGTAATCTAACAGACTTTACAAAATTAGAACAAATGGGTAAAGAAGGATTGGATATTTTATTAAGTGATTCAACTAATGCTATGCGTCCTAACCACTCGCCAAGTGAAAAGGACATATTAAGTGATATTGAATCAATAATGCTTAATGCAAAAAGAAAAATTATTGTTACTGCATTCGCTTCTAATTTAACACGTATCAAAGCAATTATTGAATTAGGTGCTAAATTGAATAAAAAAGTTGTTGCCTTCGGTAGAAGTATGACTCAGGGTATTCAAATTGGTAGGCGTTTAGGATATATCGATGCACCAGATGAAATTTTTATCGATAAAAAACATGTGAAAAAATTTGACGAGAATGAATTATTAATTTTAACAACTGGTTCTCAAGGTGAAGAATTAGCAGGACTTGCTAAGATGAGTTTTGGTAAACACCCTCAAATTGAAATTAAAAAAGATGATGTTATTATATTTTCTTCTAGCCCAATTCCTGGTAATAGATCAAAAATAGAATTACTAGTTAACAGATTGTACAAATTAGGTGCAATAATAAAAGAAAATGGTGTAGACGGTTATTTACATACATCTGGACATGCTTATAAAGATGAACATATAACAATATTTAACAAAACAAAACCTAAGTATTTTATGCCCTATCATGGTGAATACAGGATGAGTGTAGTTCATGGACATACAGCTACTGAATGTGGTGTTCCAAAGGAAAACATTATTATTGCTAAACTTGGTGAAGTATATGAACTAAAAAATCACAAAGTAACTTTATCAAATGAAAAAATTCATGTTGGACCAGTATTTATAGATGGTGAAATAGTATCTAAAATTAACTCTAACATAATAAAAGAAAGAACAGAGTTAGGCACGAATGGTTTTGTACATGTAATTATTGCAATTAATAAACAAAAGAAAATTATTCACGGTAGACCAAGAATTGTTTCAAGAGGAGCTTTCTATGTGAAGAACTCAACAGAATTATTAGATGAAACAAAAAGATTAGTTCACAGTGCTGTTTTATACACAATTAGAAATAAAGATAATTGAACAATACCTGAATTAAAACAATTGATTAAAGATAGATTAGAACCTTATTTTTACAAAGAAAAACGTAGAAATGTTGTTGTACTATCAACGATATTATTAGTTAATGAAAACACTAAAAAAACCAAATCAAACCACAAAACAAACATTGAAAAAAAACCAAAAAAAATAGCCAAAAAAGATACTACAAAAACCGATTAAAATAATTGGTTTTTGTTTTTTTAGGAAAAAAATCACAATTATAAATAGTTTTTATGATTTTTATTACACACAAAAATGAGAATATTTCGTTATAAAAACTGTTTTTTTTCTATAAAAAACTTTAAATTTTTTAAAAAACACTTATAGTGTTATACTTTTTAAATAAATATTTACACAGAAAAAAAAGGAGGCATTATGGCAGATTCGCAAATTATTCAAGAAAATTTGAATAACCAGAAACCAAAGAAAAAAATATTTAAAAAAATTTTAGCGATTTTATTTGTGATTATTTTGTTAGCTATTATAGCTGTGTCAATAGCATTTATAGCTGATTTCTTAATTTACAAAAACTCGTTTAAAGACGGATTACTTTGAACTGTTGATCAAAGAGTTCATGGGTTGTTTAATTTCTTTAACAAATAACCACTAAACTAATGAAAGTAGGAAACATGAAAAACAAAAAAAATAAAAAGATGGCTTTATTAGCTCTATTGGGTATTATACCTGCCGCAGCTTTAGCTATTACAGTACCACTTCTTCACTCAAATTCAGAAGCAACTATTCCAAAAGCAGAAACAACATCATTTAAAGAATTGGATTCAGAAACTGAAAAAGCTAAAAACTTTTTAAAAGACAATAAAGATAAATTATTACCAGAAGACAAAAAACGTCTAGAAAAAGAATTACAATATGCAGAACAATTACTTAAAGGTGATAGCGACATTTTAAACAATAATGAGTTACCTGTAAGTAAAATGATTGAACAAAGAAACTTGATTAAAAAACTTCAAGCAGAAGTTTTAGTTAATTGTGCAAATAGCGTTGAAGAGCTTGAATTAGCATTTAATGAGTACAACCAAATTCTTAATTCACCCGATTTACTAAAAAAAGCTCAAGAATTACAGCAAAAACTTATTAATGATTTCAAAGAAGGTGAAGACAATTCGCAAGCTAAAAGCGTATTTGTAGCAGCAACTAACAAAATTTGTGATGAACAATTCGCTATTACAAATCCTTTAGAAAAATTAATGTATGAATACGAAAGACAACAATATCAAAAAACAAGTAGATTACATATTGCGCAAGAAACATCTAAAATTTCTAAAATCATTAATTTAATTACAAAAAGATTAAAAGCGGACGTACTAACTAGAGATGCAGTTATTGAATTAGAATCTTTCTTTAAAACCAATTTAACCAATTCATTATTAAAAGAATCAACAAACAACAAAAGTTCTAAAGAAAATATTCAGGCTAAATTACAAAAAGCAAAAGCAGAGATAGAAAAAACTGCATTGGACTCAAACATAAAAGTTGAAATTTTTAAAGAAATTGATGCATTGGAAGCTTTTGTAACAAATAACTGAGGAACTTTAGCATCTGCAGAATTAATTGATTTAGGTAATGTAGAAAATATAATAACAGCTGAACAAGTTGTTGACTCATATTTAAATAATATTGTTAATAACGCAGCAAATTGATTTAAAGACGAAACTGAAATAACTAAATTAATTAATCAAAGTTTAGAAAAAGTTCAATCATTAAACACTGTATTAGAACAAAAATTCCAAAAA
The DNA here is from genome assembly GCF_012934855.1 of Mycoplasma phocoenae. Lineage (GTDB taxonomy): Bacteria > Bacillota_I > Bacilli_A > Mycoplasmatales > Metamycoplasmataceae > Metamycoplasma > Metamycoplasma phocoenae. Next base: position 71,405 of record NZ_CP051481.1, on the reverse strand, counting down.
CCTTTAAATGAAGTAATAAAAAAAGCACAAGACTTTGTTTCAAATCAAAACAAATCCGAAGCTTTTGAATTTTTATCACAATTTAACAAAGAAGTATATTCAATAAACTTAGCTAAACGTTTACACGATGAAGCAATTAAAAATGTTACAGGTACAAAATTATTAAGTGAAGAAACTAAAAATAAATACATCGAAGAAATTAACAAAATCAATTATGACAATCTATTAGATTTTACAACTGCACTTCACAAAGTTGAGAGTGACTGCATTTTTGAAAATGCTGTTAAATCAGAATTAAACGATAAAATTGACAAATTAATCAAACAAGCCCAAAACTCAATTCAAAACATTTCCGATAAATCAATAAAAGTTTCTAATGCAGAATTATTAGAAAAATTAAACAACGTAGAATCAACATTGAAAGCTGCTCAAGAAGAACAAAATTCAAATGATGAAATTGAAGCGATTTACGAAGAATGTTTAGACGTTGTCAGAAACATTAATAAAGAAGAGTTAAAACATTATGTAAAACTTATTTCTGAACAAGCTGCTTTAAAAGATTGTCCTAAAGCCATGAAACAAGATTTTGCAGATTCAAAACCAAAATATGAATTAGCTTTTAAAGAAACTTCTACAGCCACAAGATCTGAATTAATAAAATCTACAGAATTCTTAAATAAATATTATGACGATATCCGTGTTGCTATTGAAGTAACAAAAATTGATAATAAATGTGATATCTTCAAAGAAGATGTTAATGAAATGTGAAATGGTATTGAATCAAATGCTAAAAACGTTTTATTAAAAGAATTAAACACTATTAAACAAAACATAAGAAATGTTCAAAATGATCCTAATTTATCTTATGAACAAAAAATAGCAAAATTAAACGAATTAAACGATAATGCTGAAGATTTAAAACAAAAACTTCAAGAAATAAAAGAATTAGAAAACCAAAACAATGACGCGGACAAATTATACGAGGAATACATCAAACCTTCTAAAGCTGTTCGTGTAGAATTTGGGGAACAAATTAAAAAACTTAAAGAAGCACAAGAATTAGCATTAAAAGCCATGAATGATCCTTTAAGAAGTGATGGCATGCCTGAAATTGCTGCTGATATTGAAAAACAAATTAACGATTTAAGAAAAGCAATTGGTGAATTCGAAAAACAAAACCAATCAAAAAGTGTTAACGACCTTATCAAGGGTGTTTTTGGTCCTAAAAGATCAAATTCAGGTGAACCAACTACAGTAGAATCAATTTTATCTGACAAAGTAAATAAATTGGCTGATGAAATTCAGAATCCAGACCCATCATTGAAACAATCTGAAATTGATCAATGACGTAAGGAGAGAAAAGAACAACTGCAAACAATAAAAGAAGCAATCGAAATCACTGCTAATACTGAAGCTTCATTAAAAGAAACACTTCAAGCACAAGAAGACGCCGATGCAACATTAGAAAGCTTATTAGATTCAAACGCAGATCCAAATGATCCAATACAACAAGCAGCAAGAACATTGCAAGAAGAAAATAAAAAAACACAAGCAGACTTAGATAAGTGAAATAAATTTTTAAGTGGTGAAGAGCCTATGGATGGCACAACATTCTTTGACCCTAATATTCACAATAAAGACACAGTAGCTGCTATGAAAGCTAAAATCGATGAATTAAAAGATAAAATTAAAGCTAACGCAGAAAAAGCTAAATTGATTAAAGAAGCAACAATAGTTGAAGGAAAAAAAGTAACACCAAAAGATGGTGAAAATGCAGAAGATGAACCATATTCATTGGTTAATAATGCAATAAATTCATTTTTAGAACAAAAAGATACAGCCATTGCAAATATTGATGCAGATGCAAATGATGATAATATTACAGCTGTACAAAATACAGGTACAAGTATTCAAAAACAACAAGCGTTATTCGACGCCTTAAACGAAGCTATTGAAGCTTACAAAGATATTGATCCACAAGAATTTGCTGAATTACGTCAAAACTTAGTAGAAAAAATAAGAGAAAACGGTATTAATCCAGCAGATTCTGAATCAAAAATTGTAGATAAAATTAACAATATTAAAAATGCATTGAAAAAAATTGAAGCTGCTAAAGAAGCAAAACAAATTTTATTAGATCTAGAAAAAGTTAAAGAAAATCAATTACACGAAGACGAAAGGGATAAAACACCTCGTGCAATTTTCAATGATATAGATGCAGAAATTCAAAAAGAAATCGATAAATATCAAGCTATACTAAAAGACAAAGACTCAACTTTAGAAGAACTTGAACAAGCTCAAGCAGACATGCGTAATGCTATTAAAAAATATCAAGAAGAAAAAGAAGTTATAAAAGAAGATTTTGAAAACCAAAAAAACGTTATTAAAAATAATATTGAAGAGCTATTAAATGATGAAAAATTTTTAAATATCATCCCGATGAATGATGGTACAAAATCACAATTAGAAGAATTGCAAGAAGAGTTTTTAGATAAAATTGAAAACCAAAACAATGAACTAACAAATGAAGATTTAGAAAATATCAAAAAACAAATTCAAATTCGTTATAACAAAGATGTATTCAACAAAGAAAAAAATAAAGCTGATGACATGGTACGTCAATTTGAAGAAAAAATGAATTTATTAGATCAAAACGCTATTTCTCCAGAAGCCAAAGCCGTTATTCAACAAATGAAAGATAGAATTCAACAATTGAACGATGCTATAAAAGATAAAAATACTCAAAACGATATTTCAGCAGTTCAAAACGCGACTGAAAAAATGAAAGCATTACAAAACTTATTAAAAGAACAAGTTGCGGCAGCTGAAAGATTGAAAGAATTAGAGATTCCTGGAAAAGAATCAGAAAAAGCAGCTCTAGAAAAAGCATTGATTGCTTTTGTACCTTCAACAGATGAAGTTGATTCTACAGATAAAAGCCCTATTTTAAATGATTCTTATAAATTAAACGAAGCAATATTGAACTCTAAAACACTTGATGAAGCTAAAAATGAAATTCATGAAAACAGAAAAACTGTTAAAGAGTTATTTAAAGAAAAACATGATGCATCTAACGCAGAAAAAGGAGCGGATGCACAAGCTTTAACAGACGTTCAAGCCCTATTGGATAAATACGGAGAAGATTTAAACAATGTAGGTACTGAAGTACCAGCATTAACTCCTGCAGAAAAAATTGCTAAAATAAAAGAAATTAATAAACAAATTAATAAAGTAAAAAGCAATATGCCAAAAATAATTGCATTAGCTGAAAAAGTAACAGAGGCAGAAAAAAGAATTGCTGAAACATCAGAAGTTCCCGATGCAACTAATTTAGAAAAAGAATTAAAAGACCAAATTACTGCAAAACTTGCTGAAGCTAAAGCGTTATATGGTGATCCTTCTAAATACAATGAGTTACAAGACAAAGAAAGAGAAATCACAGCATTATTAAAACAGCTAGATAAAGCTAAAGCATTAAACAAAAAAATATTTGATTTAGATAACGCGATTAAAGGTATTGAATTCGCGGAAGGTACTAATCTAAACAAAGATGAAGCTAAAACTAATTTAATTAAATATCTAAAAAAACTTATCAGTTACAGTAGTTCAATTTTAGAAAATCCTACACAATTAGACACATTAGATTCAGTTGTTTCTAAAGCATTGTTACATGTAGAAGAACTAAAAAACAAATTGAGCGAACAAAGTGCGGCATTGAATGATTTATCAGCACAATACAAATCTGATTCATACGGATACATTAAAGATGCTAAAAACATAGCTGATGTTATTATGACAGCTGTACCAGCAATGCCTGGTGATCAATTTAATTTCGTTGAATTAACTAAAGAATTAGAAAACAAAGCCAAAACTTTAACAAAATCATTCCAAAAAGCTAAAAACATTTACAACGAAAGAAAAAATGCAATCAATCAAATCATAAATGATCAAACAGGATTTGCTATAGTTGAAGAAAAAGAATTAACTAGCGATAATACGGATAACAAATACGACGAATTACTAAAAGATTTAACAATTTTCTACAAAGAACAATTAAATAAATTAAAAGAATCTGAGGATGTTGATTCAATTAGACAAAAATTACTAGATACAACAATAATTCATGGATTATTTGCTAAATACAAAGAAATGGCTGATGAAATAAAATTAGCTCAAAACGAAATGGCTAGAATAGATTCATTAAACTCAATTAGTGCTGATTTAGCTGAAATCAAAACAGCCTTAGAAACTCAAATTACAGAGGTTCAAAAAGCTCAATCTACAGATACTGCAAATAACTGATACTATAACACAAATACAGAAATTGCAGCTAACGCTAAAATTAACAAAGTAAAATCATTAAGATTAAAAATAGATTTATTCATTACGCACAGCGAAAAAACACAAATTTTAAATAATGATACTGAATTAACCGCTGAACAAAAATTACCATTACAAAAAATATTAGATGGAATGAAGGAAGAATTAGAAAGCAATGATTCTTTGAATAATCAAGCTGGTTACGACACATTAAGAAATAAATACTTAGAAAACGGAAGAAACAGTTTTGATCTTTCATACAAAAACAGTAAAGATTTATTAGCTATTTTAAATTCAGCAAATGAATACAATATAGATACAAAAACTGAACATGCTGATTATAAAAATGCTGAAGAAGAGGCTTTCAAAAATACATACTTTACTCCACTAATAAAACAAATTGCAACAGGATTTGATTTATTAGTAGCTGAAAACCACAATGAAGAACAAAAACAAAAAACAATGATTTTAATTAATGATTTAACAGAAGGATTTATTGCAAAAATCAATAATGCTAAGACTGTTCAAGTAAGAGCTATTAAAACTGAAGCACAAGAAATTGACAAATTTATTAAAGATACATATGGTGACACATTTAATGTTTTACCTGATTTTACAGCAGACGCTATTGAGGCATTGCAAGATTCAGTCCAAATTAATACAATGGATGATGTTAAAACATATCACGATAAATTAAATAAAGCTAAAACAGCAGTTGCTGCTCAAAAAGAAGCTATTGTAACTTATGAGAAAGAACAATTATCTAAAGCTAAAGAACGTTTATCAAAATTCCATGATTATTTATCAACTGGCATGTTATATTCATTAGTTAACTTGCAAGATAAACAAGATTCATTTGTTAAAGATATACAAACAGCGCAAGCTATTATTGATAACAGTGTTGAAAACTTTAAAACATTAACAAAAGTATCACAAAAAACATTAAATAAATTAAATCAAGATTACACATTATTGAAAAATCAATCCAAATCTTCTATACAGTTTGTAACAAATAAATTAGAAGAGTTTAAATCGCAATTGACTGAAGGTGCAGAGAAAAATTTAATTTCATTTATAAAAGTACTAGGAGAGAAATTCGATATTACATCATTAACTACTGGAATAAATGAATTCATTAACACAATACAATCAAAACAAAAAGCTAAATTTGATGAAGGAGCAGAAGCTAAATTAAAAGCAAATCCAGAAAATCTAGATTTAAATGCAGAATTCGAGTATTATAGAGATTTATTAGATTTAACTGCAACTTCATACAAAAAATTACAGTCAATAATTGGAAAAGTATCATCAAGCAGTAGTAGCAACGCTTCTACACTTGTTTCACTGTACAATTTATATATTGATCAAAGAACCAATTTTACAGATATGTTATCTTTAATTGCGGGATCTAATAACCAAGAATATGATGCAAATAACAACGCAGAATTTAGCAATATTATTTCGTCATTTAAAATAGTTGCAAATTCTACAATATCAATTAAAGAATTAGTAAACAATGATTCTAACTCATTCTCTCAACAATTACCGAACTTATTAAAAGTTTACAAATCAGCAGTTGGTTTAGACAAATGAATTAAAAAACAATCAAACATTTCATTCTTCTTTGATTATTTAAATAAATCAGTTAATGAATCACATAACTATGAAGATATAAAAACAAACGATGATATTTTACTAGAAGATTTTATTGAAAAAGTAAATGGATTAACTGTAACTAACGACGAAATTTTATTAAATGATCAAACAGAGTTATTAAATATGTTTGAAAAATTCATGATACTAAAAAACACAACAATGCCATACAATTTAGATAATGTTAAAGTGTATTTAGTTAAATCTGAAGGACAAACAGAATTTGTACCAGTTTATTTACAAACAGATACATCTATTAAGAAAACAAAATTATCATTAAAAGTTGTATATGAACAACCGACTTCATCAAATAATTTCTTTAATGATGTCAGTTCATATTCACAAACATTTACAGATATTTGAGTAACATTTAACACATTTAAAAATTATGAAGTTACATTAGATGATATTCCATTAAATATTAACAATAATGCAGAATGAGATCAAAAAACATTGTTTACAGCATCTAAAGCAGGATGAAATAATAAAAACTTACTTTCAAACTTTGTTGGTTCAATAATACAAAATGGTGCAATATATGCAGCACAAAATGGATTTAAATATTTCACAGAAGATGTTAGAGATGAAGTAATAAATGGAACAGTAAGCAAAGAAGAAGATCGTTCTACATCAAATAACCTAAAATTCAAAATAAGATTTAATAATGAAGCTACAAATAAACATGTTCAAAAGGATAAATATAAACAATCTGCTGATTTAATGTTCTGATCTCAAGCTGATGCGGATACCAGAATGGATGGAGTTTCTACTAATAGGGGTTCAGCTAACTATTGAATTCCTTGATTCGTAGCTATACCTTTAGAATATAAAAAAGATTACACAGGCGCTAAAAATGACTATGGAGCCGTATTCTTCTTCTCTCTAGAAATTAGCCAAGGATTAGAATTTTATTCAAATACTGATTTAGGTATTCAATTTAAACATAATACACAATGAATATGAAATAATGTATTTATACCGAATTCTGATGATTTATATGCCGAAATAGACGAACATTACGAAGCCCACAAAGATATAGTCGGATGAACTAAAGCAGCTTCTACAGCAGCAGTTGCAATAACTCATAATCAAAATAAGGGTAATAAGTCATTAGGAAAAAAATGAACTAAAGATTCAAGTGTTAGTTCGAAAGGAATTTCAAATCAAGAATTTAGAGATGAAGTAGATTGTTTTAAAATAACTAATAATTTACATCCCAAAAACAAAGAGGAAGGAAGATAATATATGAGTAAATTTACAAAATCATTAGCAAGCACGACAGCTTTAGCTTTAGTAGCTGCTTTATCAGCTGCTACACTTGCTACATACACACTAACTGATCATACTGAAGCTAAAAAAGAAACATATATTGATAAAAGTTTAAAAGAAACACAAGAGTTATTTAACGAACTTAAAGACGATTTAAATTTAACAGATGAACAGTTGAAAGAATTTTCTGATTTAGAGCAAGCTGCTCTTAAAGAATTTAATGATGCAAATTCAGACAGTGTTAAAAAAATAGAAGCCTTAAAGAAACTTAATGACAAATTACAAGAATTAGCAGGTGAATGAGTTACAAACACTCTACAAAAAGATAATTTAACTAAAGAAGATGTGAAAAAATTAGAAACATTTTTAAAACATCAACAAGCACGTTTAAGAGAAAGTGATTTAATATCACAATTTAAATCAGAAAATATCACAAATTTAAAAACTTTCTTCCAAAATATTTGAACTACCTCAAAAGAAGATAATGTAGATTTTTATAACCAATACATTGATAAATTAAATTCTAAATTAGATGAGCAAGAAACATTAATTGCTAAATATTTAAAAACAAAAGATTCTAACGACGAATCTTATTCAGATTATGTAACTGAAATCAAAACTTTATTACCTTCAAAAGCCTTAAGATTTGATCTACAAAATAATATTGATGAAATTGAAACAGCATTGACAGCTAAAAATTTTAGAATTAATGACATTGAGATAAATGAACGTTTATTAATAGAAAAATTATCAAACATAAGAGAAGACAAAACTCAATTACAAAAATTAGCTGATATTTACAAAACAAAATACAACGATTTACAAACTCAAATTTTAAACCACGGTATTGCATTTATAAATGATGCATATAATAAAATTTTTCCTCTAAGTACTGATGATCAATTCGTTGCAAAAATGAACGAATTATCTTCACGTATTAAAAAAGCAACATCTAATGCAGAATTAGATTCAATATTAGATGCTTTAATAAAAATCAAAAAAGATCATAAAATATTAAAGGGTGACATTACTGAATTTTCAATTAAAAATTCACCATTGGCTATTAAATACAAAGAAATTAGTAAATACTTTAGAAATATAATTCAAAACAAATTTGACACTTCTATTCAAGAAGAAGATATTCAATTCGCTGAAAAAGATTTTTATGCCTTTGTGGACATAATTAGTGCCAAGGCTGATGAAAATATTACAAATGATTCAATAGTAGAAAAATTAGCAAGTTTTGTTGGGTCTGTTCAAGCGGACAAACAAGTTATATATCTAAAAAATGCTTTGCAAACTGTGTATGCGAACCCTAAATTAGTTAAAGCTTTATCAAAAGGTATTGTGTCTAAAGAAGAATTGGTAAAAATTCAATTAAATTGTGTTCAAAAAGTTAACAAAATTCAATTTATTGAACAAAGAATAAAATTTGTTAAAAATAAATTAGATAAAGCATCTAAACAATTATCTGGACAATCATTTGTTATTTCTGAGCATGAAAAATTATTATTTAATCAAGGGTTAGACAATTTATTTGAAAACGAAATCAACATAGATACATTAGAAAAACAAATAAATGTTAAATTAAACGATTTAATACAACTTATTAAATCTAGAGTTGAATTGGATGAATTGGAAAAACAAGTAAATGAAAGTATTATTAATGTAAATGACTATTCAAACTTTGTTAAAAACAAATATTTAAGTCCAAAAGCTAAACAATTAGCTACTGATTTAATTGGGCGTATTCAAGATATTAAAATAATCGCCAATGTTAGCGGTGAAGAAATTCTTGCAAAAAAAGAATTGTTCCGTGAACAATTAAGACAATCGCAAAAAAACGAATTAAAACATTTATACATTACAACTAAAGATCAAATTAATAAATTAGCTAAAATTGATGATAATAATGAAATTTTAAGATTATTAAAACAATCTATTGAAAAAGTATCGGACAAATTAACGGTTATTAATAATGAAACTGAAAAAATGTTGTTTGATTTCAATCCGATTGTATCTACAGAATTAGATAACCAAATTAAAAAATACAAAGTTAGTGTAAATTTCCTTGAGGTATTATTAAAACAACAAGAATCAATATCAAACTTCAACAAACAACAAGAAAACATTAAACGTATTTTTGATGAAAATGGTCAAGGTAAAGATTATGTACCAACTGAAAACGAACAGGAACAATTAAACAAATTAGCAGATATTCAAGAACAATTAAATTCTGTTTCTCAAAATATATTGGATGAAATTGATAATCCTTACGGAGATTATCCGGTGGAAGAAACATTAGCAAATATAAATAAAATAAATTCTAAGGTAAATGATATTGCTAAAAAAGCAAACACCTTAAACGATGCTGAAAAACAAATTGCAGAAGCTGATGACTTAATGAATTTATTAAAAGAAAATAATGCTTCTTCATTAGAAAAATACAAAGAAGACTTTGCAAAAATTGAGGAATTAAAACAAAAAATTAAAGAAGCAATTAATGATCCAAATTCTACTCCAGAACAAATTACTGAGCTAACTGCTCAATTAAATAAAGCTGTACAAGTATTGGATAAAAAACGTTCTGAAAACAACTTAAGTTCTTTACTAAGTGATACTGATAATTTTATTGATCAAACATTTAATGGCGAAGATACTGCAGGCAAAAAAGCCTTAAAAACAAGGCTAGAAGCTCTTAAAAAAGTAGCCTCAGAAAAAGGTTTAAGTGACGAAGAAGTTAAAAAATTAAATGGAGAAGTTAAAGCCGTTCAAAAATTGGTTCAAAAAGTTAAAGAAATTGAAGGCGCACAAAAAGATTTTGAAAATAAAAGTGAAGCAATTACAGATGGTGCTGCCGAAGTTGCAAAAGTTCGTACAGATCATTTATCAGCTATAACTGAACTAGATAAACTACTGAAAAAAATAGCCGCAGGAGAAGAAATACCCACAGAAAAAGATGCTACAAGCGTCTTGAATCAATCATTAGAAGATGTGCTAAAACTGGAAGCTGGTTATAAAAAAGATATTATCGATAGAATAAACAGCGAAATTCAAAAAGAAGAAATTAAAAAAACAGATTCATCTTTATCGCCTACTGAATTAGCATTTAATGAAAGTTTAAAAACAATTGATAAATTTGCTAAAGATCCTAATTCAACTCCAAGTGAATTAAAAGTTAATCAAATGTTGGAAAACCAAAAATTAATTGATATTGCCAAACAAGCATTAGTAGAGAGTCAAAAAATTTTAAATGATTCAGCTCTTTCAACAGAAAAAAATAAAGAAGATTCTAATGCTATTGAAGAAGCTATTAATAGAAATTTACCAGGTGAAAACGACACACCTACAACGATAAAAGCTAAAAGAGAAGCTTTAGCTAAAGCAGTGGAAGAAATCAAACAAAAACATAAATTACGTGTTCTATTTGAAAATGAAGTTCCAACAATTGTGCCTTTAGAAGAGTCAAAAAGAGCAATTTTATCTGATTTGGTAAATAACGAGATTAAGAACCTTAAAGATGATTACAATAAAATTTTAGAAAAACAATCCTTTGATGATGGAGAGTTAGAACAATTAACTAAAAATTTAGTAGATAAAATAGAAGAATTAAAACAACAACGTATTGATTTAATTAACGAATACAATCAAAAAGTTGATGATATAAAACAAATGTGTAACGACGATTTTCAAGATACAGCAAAAGGACAAGACGAGTTAAATCAATATAGTGAATTCCCAGAATACAAAAAATCTAAAGATAAATTTGATAAAGCGTCTAAAGATACCGGCAACACTACAATGGAAGATTTAGATGCAATGAAAAAAGATATTTTCAATGCATTCTATGAAGACGTTGTTAACAAAAACTTAAAATCATATGAAGATGAAACATTTAATAAGTTTGGAACAACATCTGCAGATGCAGATTTATTAAGTGACCCAACACGTAGTGGAGAAGCATATCAAAAAATAAAAGCACAAAAAGAAGCTTTTAGAGAACAAATCCAAAAAGATCTTAAAAAATTAAGATCTAATCCAGATGTTACAAAAGATGATTATGATAGATTAACTCAAAGAATCAATGCAGTTAATAAACATATCAATGCCTTAATTAAAGTTGCTGATCAAATGAATCAATATGAAAAATTAAAAGAAAAAAATAATCAAGGAACTTTAAAAGAAATTAATAACGGTATTAAATTATTCAAAGAATTATTAAATAGTTATCCAATCAGTCCTGAAGCGGATGCTTCATTCTTGTCGGGTGATGATCTTACTTCAGAAACTAATGGTAGAACTAAAGATTTATTAGATAGACTAAAAAATACCCAAGATGAATTAAGAACCAAAATTCAAAACAAAAACAAAATAATGGTAGATGGTAAACAATATTTTATTCAACAATCAACAGCTGCCAGTGATGATGTTATTGAAATTTTAAAAGAAGCTTCTGAATCAAATAAAGTTTCAGCATTTATGGATCCTGAATTAGAAGTTAAAACTTCATTTATATTTAATAAATTAGATGAAGAAAATGAAAAACGTACAAAAGAAAAACTTCAAGAAGTTAGTGATGAAATCAACCACATAATTCAAAATAAAGAAGAAACAGCAGCACTTGGTTTACAAGTTGGTAGCGCTTTAAAAATAAAAGAACAATTTAAAGACGGTGCTAGCGAAACAACAGCTAAATACATCGATGAATTAAATGACTTGATTGACAAAGCTAGAATGATGTACGGATCTAAAGATCAAAATGTTACTGAACAATCAATTAAAGAACACATAGGAAAAATTGAAGCAGCTAAACAAAGAATCGTTCAGTCAGCACAAATTTCAAACGTTGTTAATGAGTTGTTACAAATTAACAAAGATATTGAATATCACCAAATTGGTTCAGTAGATGGTAATAATGACACTAAAAACACAGTTAACAGATGATTGGAATCAATAATATCTGATTCATTACCTAATGCTTATATGAGTGATTACGAACGTAAAGAACACTTAAAAGATGTGTATCAAAGAGCATTACAAGCTAAAAACTTTGTCAACAAACAAAAAGCGTTATCAGAACAAATAACTGAGTGAAAAGATTTCATTACTACCGAATCTGTTTCAAATCCAGATTATCAGAATTTACAAACAGACGTCAATAATTTAATTAATGCATTATGAGAAAAAAATCCTAAACTAACTAAAACTGCTGAAGATGCAGATAATGCAGAAATTAAACAAAGTATTGAAGTTAAAGAAACCAAATTACAAAAAATAAAATCTATGTACGCAAGCCGTAAAGAGTCTATTGAAAAATTGAAAAACTTTAAAGAATGAGATGTATACACAAATAGTGCAGACACATACATAAATCTATATTCAGCAACCCAATTAAAATTAGAAGCATATGCTGAAAATATTAGAAATGTTGCAACTGCAAAAGAATTAGACGTTCAAAATCAAAAAATTTCCACTCTAAAAGATGTATATCAAAAATACATTGAATTAGCTGAAAAAACAAACGAAGTAAATGCCTTTGCTTCATCAGTGATGACTAATGAACAAAACATTAGTGATTACAAAACAGATTTAATAAATCGTGCAAATCAAGCTAAAAAAATGTATTCAAGAGAAGATGTCACAGTTGACACGTTAGAAACCAAAATTCAAGAATTAACTTTATATAAAGCAAGAATTGAAACATACAAAAAATGATCTGATGTAAAACAAAAAATTGATAGTGATACAACATTAGACAACAGCGAAAAAGCTGTGTTAAACAAAAAATTACAAAAATTGGATTCTGCATTATCACAAATAACTATTCATGAATCAAACTTAACAGCTGAAAAAGTTGCCGAGATTTCTAATCAATATCAAACAATTATAAATGAATGATTATCTAATGATGTGACAGCGGAAAACAGACAAAATGCAATTAACTTTGTATTTGAAAACTCTAAAAACTTAAAAAATAAAATCAATGAAATTGATGTTTACTTAAGAGAACAAAAAGGTGCCTTGAAAGCTCACTTAGATACAGCAGAAGTAAATCAAAAATACAATGAATTAAAACAACTACAACAACAAGCTAAAAACGCTAACAAGCAAGATCCTAATGATGAAAGTTTAAAAATTAATTTAATTGACGACATTCAAAACAAAATCGATGAATTAATTAAAGTAAAAAGAAATTCAGCATCTACATTAATTTCAAACACACAAGCAATAATTGATCTTTTAAAACATCCTGACAATGCTAAATGAGTTTCTCAAGAAATCACATTTGACAATGTTGAAGAAAAAATTATCAATGCCTTTACTGATGTAAATAATTTAACAATATCAGAAGTTAACGAAAAATTAGAAAAAGCTTATCAAGCATTTAAAAAATTCGTAAAAGACATCCTTACAAACCAAAACGACACTCTTTTAAAACAAGCTAAAGTAATGGATGAATTTATTGAAAACTTTAGTAATGATTCGGACTTATGAACAGTTAAAGGAAAACAAGCTCGAGAAGAAATAGTTCGTCAAAAATCATTAATTACAGCATTTAATACTCACGAAGCAGACGCTATTGCACAAGTAATTGATTCTCCAGATCAAAGAAGCCAGTATATTGGAATTAATCCAAGTAAATCATTCTTAATTGACTTTATTTTGAAAAACATGGAATTGGTGAAAAATGGATCACTATCTGTGGAAAAATTTGTTAATCAAACCAAAGCAGATGTTGAAACACTTTACGGTACAGATGGTATTGTAAATGCAATTAATAATGTTTTTGAAAGAAGAAACGTAATTAGTAACTCATCAACTACATTACTAGAAAAAGCTAACTTAACAAGAACATCTGACATGTTACAAAAAATTAATTCTGTAAGAGAAAACCTAGTTTCAAGACTAGAAGAAATTAAAGCAACAACAAACGCTGTAAAAATACAAAACTACTTACAAGACGCTAAAGAAAATAGACAAAAATACATTGAATTAGTAAATATTTTCAAAAATGAAATTGAACAAGTTTTATCAAAACGTTCAACACTTCAAGAAATTTATGCTGAGTTATTCATGTCAGTAAATTGAAACACAAAAGTAAGTGGTTCAGATACAAGATTAAAAACTTTAGAAGATACATATTCAGCTGAAGTAAACAAAATTAAAAACTTAAAAACACAAATCCATTCTACTGCAGACGCATCCTTCATAGAAGGTAACAACATATTAACTAATATAACTAAAGATAGTATTGATAATATATTGGAAAATATTGACAGTTTTACCACATGAATTACTAAGGATAAACATCAACAGTTATTCAAAAAATTGATTGATATTCAAGCATCAAACGGTAAAAAAGCGTTTGAAGTAGTAAATCCACAAGCTACAACAACTTTAGAAATGTTTGAGCAAGAATTCAATAAAATTAAACCGAGTGAAGACTCAATTTCTGAAATTGATATAACAAATGCATCTTCATTACTCGGTTTATTCGACGAATTTGCATTCACTAAAATTGATGTTAAAGGTGCAAATCAGTCATTCTTTAACCCGTTAAACTTTAAAGTATCAATTGTAAAAGAAAGCGGAAACTGATATACTGCTAAAGAGATGGGAAATGTTGAAACTCATAAAGATGTAATGTTTAAATTCAAATATACTTATAACCCAAGTAATTTACAAACATTCAATGATTTCGATGGATTAGAAATTGTAAAAGATGTAACAATTTCATTTAAAACTAAAAATATAGTAGCAGTACAAGCGGGTACATCTGCTATATTCAACAGCAGTGTTTCAAATGAAGAAAGATTTGGTCTTAAAGCTAAAGTAAAAATAGGAAATGCCTTCGAATTAGGATGAGCATCTAAAGGCTTTGACTTCACAGCAAATAAACAAGCTATTGTAGATAAAATGTTAGAATCATTTAAAAAAGCTTACAAATTATCTAATGATGATTCATTTGCAATTATTGATCACAATGCAAAACAAATTAAATTAGGTGATACAACAGAAGTAGTTCCATTTAATGATGTTTCAAATGTAGGAATGAAATTTGATTTTGCTCCATTATATACATTTGGACAATACTCAATGATCAAACCTTTCAATTCAAAACAAATAATTAAAACATTTGTTAAAGACGGTTCTATCGTTGCTTTAGTAGCGGTACCATCACAATACAGTATAGGATTTCAACAACAAAGTTGAAACTTAGATACTATAACTCTAAATCCAAATAATACTCAAAACGAATCAAAAGTTATGCCTGCCGCAACTATTAACACATTAAAATTCAAATTTGATGTAGATGAAAACGGAAACATATACGCATACATCGACTTCTTTGAAATGAATAATATCGCAAAGGCTAAATCAACAAGTGATTCAAGATATGATAGAGTTGAAACTGGAAATAACAATGAAACCATTTACGTATGAACAAATGAACAATTTTGTTCATGAATATTAGAACGATCAGATTCGTGAGCAAATCTAAATAAACAAAATAATATCTTTACAAGATTAAACGGAAGTACAGCCAATGAGAACCACTTTGCACCATTTGTAAAAACAATGCGTGACGGAGATGTTATTGTTAAAAACGCTCGTTCGTCTGCGATTTATATTCAAGACGGAGTATTAAACCAAAACGACGGAAGAAAATCTGAATTATTCATGTCAGGGGTTGTAGAATTCTTCTTTAATACTAAAGAAAATTAACAACTTTGATGTAATTTCAAAATAGAAAAAATAACATTAGCAAGACTAATGTTATTTTTGTTATAAAAAAATCAAAGCTTTTACCACTTTAATTTTTAAAGCTTAATTGATTTTTATCGCATTTTCAAAAAATTGATCTTCTATTTTTTTACTTCAAGATTTTCTAATATAGCCTATATTAGGCAATGTTTTTTTCAATCAACGTGATGAAATAAATTGAACAATCAATGCGCATGTTAATGCATTGACACTAAAACCAACAGACACCATTAAAGCACAAATGTTTTTGCTTACACCTAAACCATATAATATAAAGCCTATTCCAACGCAAGCACCCATAACGAACCAAAGTGTTATAAAAGATTCTAGTGCACAAATGAATATTGACATTTTAATATTGTTTGTACCTCTAAACAGCAACATACCACCAATACAAAATGAATAAAATACCATTCTTAACATATTAATTCTAATGTATTTGATTACATCATTGGTACGACCTTCGGGTACATATAATAGTTTTATAAAATATTTAGCTAGTAAAGCTACAATAACATAAATAATTATGGAATACATAAACGAAATGAATAAAGTTCAATAATAAGTTTCTTTGACACGTCTATTATTTCCTTGGGTGTAATTATAACTTAATAGTGGTGCAGCTCCATCACTGATTCCAAAAAGAGCTACAAAGAATAAAGTTATTGAAGGAGAAGCTTTAGCTCAATTATAAACATTAATAAAACCGTCTGAATATGGTAATTTATTCAGCAGTACCGTAACAACTAAATTCAATACCGCTACACCTAATGTTCTTACAAATGCACTAATACCCAGCAACATAATAGGCATCAAAATTTGTCAATCCATTTTAAATTTGATCAATTCTTTAAAACTTATTCAAGTATCTCCGTTTTTTGAGTTTATTAATACATAAATAAAGTAAGCAAAAAGGTTAATCGTTCATCCAACTAATGTCGCTAGAGCTCCACCTAATATACCTAATCTAAATACAATGATGAATACAGCATCCAATGCTAATCCAACTAAATTGGCAATTATGGCTCAAATCATTACATAACTGTTTTTTCCTTCAGCTCTAATGAAAAACGACAATAATAAGTACATTCCTTGAACTGCTGCACAAATAGCAAAACAGTATAAATAGCTATTGGCTCAAGCTGTTGAAATGTCATGACTTGCTTTGTAATATTCTACAAAAACTTTAGAATTTGCTACATTGGTTCAATTTGCTGTGTTATCTAACATAATTAGTGCATTAGTATCAAATTTAGTATGACTAGTTATTAATCCTGTTAAGTTTGTTCATATTGCTAGTAATATAATAAATGTTGAAAATAACGTTAATGTTAATGTTGTTCAAAATGACATTGCAAAAAGATTTTTAGCAGTGTTTTCAACTTTTTTTGAAATACATTTAGTGTAATACACACTAGCACCTACTGGTATCAGTAAAGCCAATGCGTTTCCAAAAAGCATAAACGGTATTGTGGCATTAATAGATATAGATGAAACTATATCACTGGAAATTTGACTAATTCTACTATCCGGTTGTACAAAAGAGTTATAAGTTTTTCACATTTCATTAAACGTGCTGTGAGATATTATTGGAGTTCCTTCTCTTAAATATGTGTAAATGTTACCTTGAACTCCTGATAAATCGTCATTAAATAAAGCTATTGTTTTGGGCACAAAATTTAAAATAAAAACCTGATTAAAAAACGAATAAAGACCCATCATCAACATAGATAATAACCCAGGTAACGCAACAATAAAAATAGCTTTTTTAATAGGGGTTTTTTCAAATAGTTGAATAGCTCTGCTTTGGCCTTTGTTTTTTACTTTCATATTTTCTCCTTTCTTATATTATTAAATAATGTCTTTAAAATCAAATTATATAGAAAAACAAAAAATAAAATCAACTTCACATTAAAGTAGCTGATTTTATTTTTTTCTTTATTTGAATAGTTCGTTGTATTTTTTTTCGTCCAATCTTTCAATTATCACTTTTAATTCAATTAAACTTTTTTTGTAAAATTCCTCAAAACCTTTTAATGGAAAGTAATTTCTTTTTAATTTTAATAAATATTTTAAATCCCGATCGTTAAAATGTTTGTAAATCAAATATAGCCTTACATCTTTTTTTAAAAAACTCCAAATTATATGTTTGATTATTAAAAAGTAAACCAAAGAAATAATCAGTGTAAATGTAAATGCATTTATTGTTCATAAAAAGTTGATTTTATTTAAAATGCTCAATGTCGTTATTGTTATTTGGGCACATAAAAATAAAATAATAAAAAATGTATTAAAAATAATTTTCAATTTCGTCATCTTTTTATAAGATGCATTTCACTGTGCTAACTTTTCCTTTAACATTTTATGTCCTTATCAAATATGTGTTCTATATAACCTATAATCATTTGTGTTTGTGATTGATTGATATCAATTCATAAATGATGGCTCACATTATCGAAAGAAATGATTTCAATATTTTGATCATTTGCCACTTTAACGCACGTGTCATAAGGAACGTAAAAATCATTTTTACCAGTAATTATTGAATACTGATGAGTAGAGTTGAACAATGGTCTTATAACAGATTCAGTATATTCAGTATTAAATATTTGTTCAAAACATAAAAAGTGAAATTTATTGTTTTTTAAAAAAAACTTCGCCATTTCAAAATTGATTTTTTCAATACCGGTCTTCATTTTTCCATTTAATTCTAAAATAGAATTTTTAAATGAATTTTCTTTATATTGAGAAATCATTTTTTGATTCAATAAAGGATGAGTGTTTCAATAATAGTTATAAGGGCTCGTTAATATGGCGTATTGAGCATAACCATCAACGACTGCTCTTAACGCACTGACAGCACCTAAACTGTGTGATACAATGATACATTTATTATAACCAATCAGTTTAATAAATTCCCTTGTTATTTGTTGATAAATTTCTAAGCAAACCTTGTTTTCACAAGAAGATGACCCGCAACCCGGAAAATCAAATGTCGCTACATCAAAATCTCTATTTTTTTCATTTATTATTTTTTCAAAAATTTTAAATGAAGAATTAAAGCCATGCAAAAATAATACTTTTTTTGGTTTATTAGTTTGCTCGACATATGAATTTATTTTTTCGCCCAATATTTCAAATGTTATGTTATTCACCATATATAGTTAATAGAATTTCTTCAATTGTCAATCCACCAAACATTTCTTTGATATTAGTTAGATCTTTTAATATTTTTCTAGTAACATCTCTGTTGTATTCAGTATTCAATATTGCTTTTATTGCCTCGTCATGATCAGTTAATGCTAGAAAATCTCCTTCGAAAACTAAATTTTCAAAAACATTTTCTTTAACTGAATATTTCACTTTTAAAATACCCGCATCATATTTAGCTTCATTTGTGACGCTAAATGGAAATTGTTTTTTAAATAATCACTCATTACTTTGACGGTACTTGCTCAATTCTTCAAATTTATCGTCATATTTTTTAGGCAAATCTTCGACTTTGCAATTACCTTTTTTTTCGAAAAATGAAATCATTCCATGAATGAATTCTTCAACAGTCATTTTTTCTTTTAAAACGTCAACAACATTAGTTACTCTTTGACGGGCTGATTTAATACCTTTTGATTCCATTTTAAGTTTTGAAGGTATTAAGTAGTTTCCTAATTTTTGTAAATCAGCATTGAATAAGATGGTTCCATGGTGCACAATTCTATCCCCGACCACGTATTGAGCATTACCCGAAAATTTTAAATCATCAATAACTAAATCATTTCTTCCCTTAAAGTACGCATTGACTCCGATCGATTGTAAAAATTCTAAAATAGGTTGTAAAAATTTTTCGTATGAATGCCCTTCACTTTTGTTTGTTATAAAAGAAAAGTTAATATTACCTAAGTCATGGTAAACAGCTCCTCCGCCACTCAAACGACGCGCTAATTTAACATTATTTTTATTCAATTCATCGATCTTAACTTCTTCGTGTACGTTTTGATTTCTTCCGATAATAACAGCGTTTTCGTGCTGATAAATATATACGATATCTTCTTTTATATCTTTATCGTTAATTAATAATTCTTCCATTACTAGTGTGTAGTATGGTGTATATTTTTTTGCTAAATATATTTTCATATAGCTCCCTTTAATAAATAATTCTATATTAAATTATAGTGTAATTCTAAGTATATTATTTACTAAAAAAAGAATAAAAAAAATGGCGATCGCGGCGGGACTCGAACCCACGACCACATGCTTAGAAGGCACGTACTCTATCCAGCTGAGCTACGCGACCACTTTTTGTATAAACATTTTAGCACAAAAAATTAATAATAGATTTAAAAAACATTAATTCAGATGTATTAAATATCATCTGTTTACAATTTAAAAAACCAATTTACACGTTAATTATGAGTATTGAATGAAATTTGCCTTGATATTTTAGTTTTCTATTCAATTATTTTATAATACATACATCACTAATGAGTATTGAAAAAAATTGATTGAAAGGAAAAATATGGCACAAAAAAAATCATCAACAAATAAATTTTATTTGTCAGAGAAATTTGATAAACAAAGAAACATTACATTTAACTTAAAAATGGCAAAAGTTGATAAACGTGAAAACTTTAAAACATTTAATGAAGCCTTAGAAGCATTTATGAATAAAGCATCTAAACTTGAAGGTGATTCAAAAATATGATTCCACAGAGATGGTGCTTTTCGTGGAAGTGCACCATATGAAAGAGCTAAATTGATTATTGAAAAAGTTAAAGAAGCAAAAGTAAATGATGCAGAAGCTATTACATTCATTAATGAACAAAAACTCGTTGATACTAAAGAAACCAAAAAAACAAAAAAACCAACTACTCTTAAACAAGAAAAAGTTAAAGAAAATAAACTAGAATCAACAAAAGAAATTATTGTTGAACAAGTAAGCGATACAGTAACAACAAAACCGAAATGAAATAAATGATTTATTGCGTGAGTATCATTAATAATGATAGTGGCAGTAGTTATTATTACCTTATGCTTATTACACTATTTTGAAATTATTTAAAAAAATAGGTTCCCCTATTTTTTTTGTTTAAATATTTTATTTCCCAGTTCAATATATTTATTAATTTTTTCTTCTAAATTTTTAAACGCTTGTTCATACATTGATTCGCTATATATGTCAATACCTGCATTTAATAAAATATCAGCCGGATGTTGACTGCAGCCTGCAGATAAAAATTTATCAATATAATCATTCAATACTTGTTTACCATTTTGTTGATATTGATTGTAAAATGCGTTAGCTACAATATATCCTAATGCGTATTTATATACATAAAAGTTATAGTAAAAATGTGGAACAGTAACTGAATACACATTGTATTTATCGCCTGTTTTTAAGCCTTTTTTAGTCGTTGAATATCTATTCATTACATCTATATATAATTGTTCTATTTGTTCATAACTTGCCAAAGGAACGTCATTGTCCAATGCTTTGTATAACTCGTATTCGTAATTGCTTCATGAAGCTTGTCTAAATACAGTACCAATAAAATCATCAATACTTTTTGAAACAATATTGAATTTTTCTTTATCAGTATTAGCTTTATTCATTAAATAATCTGTCAATAATAATTCATTGAATATTGATGCAATTTCAGCTAAAAATATTGGATATTGACTTAAATTGATTGGTTGTGTTATATCACTGAAATATGAATGCATTGAATGACCCATTTCATGACATAAAGTTCCGACAGAGTCTAATGTGTAATCTCAATTCATCATAATATATTTTTTATCAATACCGTATGAACCACCAATTGAATAGGCACCTGTCGCTTTATTCGGGAAGTTCATAAAGTCCGCTCAGTTTTCGTCCATCGCTTTGTGTGCTATCTTTGTGTATTTTTCTGGAAAAACTTTAACAACCTCCTTGAAGATTCCCTTTCCTTCATTGACTGAGTAAACACTTTTAACCTTGACAAGGTCTACATATTTGTCTCATTTTTGTGCTTTTTTATTGAATTTTAATTTATAGAATTTATCGTATGCATTTGAATATTTTTTCAGCAATTTAGAATTCTTAGAAACATTTTTGTAAATTATCTCTAATAGTTCTTCTTTGATAAAATCTTCACTTATTAAAGATTCAACACTTGAATTGAACCTTCTTATCTTAGCATTTACTGAAATTTGTTTGAAATGTTGTAATAATAGTTTAGATAATGTTTGTCTATGTTTATACGTATCCACTATATAATTTTTATATGTTGTTTTTCTAATGTTTTCATCTTTATTTTTCAATAATTGAATTCTATTTCCATCAGTAATTTTAATTTTTTTACTTTTTGAATCAGTAGCAAATCCACGATCTAATTCAGAGCTGTCCAAAATATCAAAAATATTTTCTAAACTTGGAACACCCTTAGCCGTTTGATTAATATATTCTTCTGCATCATCAGATAGTTTATGTTGTAATTCATCGATAAATGTTTCAAAATCTAATTTGTAATTTTTAAATTCATCAAGGTCTTTTCAAACTTTAATTTTATCTATATTTTTTGCCATTCTGTTAGCTTCTGAACCAAATTTAATAGAATATTTTGCTGATTTATTTTCAAATTCTTCTAATAATTCATTCATCTTAGGATCAACAACATTTACTGATAAATTATTAGATAAATAATTATTAATTTTATATTCAATTTCTGTGTGTTTATCATTCAATTTTAATGAATTTAAAAAACTATCTGCAGATTCATATTTACTGTCTTTTATTTCTATTAATTCATCGTAAATACTAAAATATTCAGACAATAAATCTGAATATGTTTTATCTTTTAAAATATCATTTAAATCTCAACGATATTCAGTCTCTACTTGTGTATGAGAACTGTATTTTTTATTCATTACTCATCTTCCTTAACGTAAATTAATGATTCAACGTTTGTTTTTAAACGTTCGCGTGAATTAAATCCCCCTAGTTCCATTAAAACAACAACTCTCAAAACTTCAACACCTTGTTGAGTTAAAAGTTCAATAATAGCTTCTAGTGTACCTCCAGTAGCAAGCACATCATCAATGATAACTGCTTTTTGACCCGGTTTGGTTACACCTTTTTGTAGTTCAAGTACATTTCTACCGTACTCTAAACCGTAATCACAAGAAATTACTGGTCCTGGTAATTTACCAGCCTTACGAACCATAATAAATGGTTTTTTAGTTAATGCAGCTACAGGTGTTCCGAATAAAAATCCTCTTGCATCTGGTCCGACAATGATATCTGCATCCTCAGCTAATTTAGCCATTTCGTTTATTGTGTAACTTAAAGCTTCTCCATCAGCTAATAAGTATGATATGTCTTTGAATAAAATCCCTCTTTAGGAAAATCTTTAACTGTTCTTATTAAATTTTTTAATTCTAATTTGTTCATAACTTGTTTATTATAATGTTAATATGTAATTGAATTAATAAAACAATTAAAAAAAGAACATTTTTTAAGAATGTTCTCATTTTTTTTAATATTAAATTGTCGTTTTTAAAAATTCGCCAATACCATTTTCGTTATTAGAACCTATTACAAATGTAGCTTGATCTTTAATAACGTCTCTGGCCTGTCCCATACAAGCTGAATATTTAGCAGCTTTAAACATTGGTAAATCATTGTTTTCATCACCGAACACACATGTATCTTCTAAAGAAATAATATTGTTATTTGCTAAATACAGTAAACCAGTTCCTTTATCTGTGTTTTTTGGAATAATGTCAAGTATTGCTCCATTTGATTGAAGTGGATAACAATCACCTAAATTATTCAATTCTTTTTTAATGTTTTCTAAACTACCCATCACCTCTTCAATAATGCAGACAATTTTAACAACTTCTTCTTTGGTAATATCGAAGTTATCATCCATACGTTTAACGTTGGCCTTGTATTGATCTTCAACTTTACTTTGTGTGTCAGTCATAATTCCAATTCATTTTCCATTTGGAATAAAATCTCTAACAAAAACAGTTTCAGGTGTATATACAATAAATGTTGCTTTCTCCTTCACTAAAACATCGTGTGTTTTTTTGGCATCTATTGAGTTAATCATACGTTTAGAAATGATTTCATTTTTTTGATAATCATAAATAATCGCACCATTACAAAATGATGCTGGAAAGTCCGGCTTTAATTCTTCAATATATTTTTTAGCAATTAGTGGAGTTCTTCCGGTATTAATTGAGAATTTTTTTCCTTGTTTTCTTAATTCGTTAATAGTTTGTAATGTTTTTGGGTTAATAGTTTTACTTGAGTCAAGTAATGTACCATCTAAATCAAATATAAAATTGTTTAAGTTTTTAAAGTTCATAAGCTTATTATAGATTATTATTTATTATTCTTTTAATTATCTTAATAAATAAAAAAATTAAAAATATAAAATTTATATATTGTATTAACAACAAATTATTAATTACATTGGAAAGGGTGCTATGACTAAACCAGACTTAAAAAAAGGATTAACTACAGAGGAAGCTATTAAATCTCAAAATCTACACGGGGAAAATAAATTATCAGAAAAGAAACAAAAAAGTATTTTTTTAATTTATTTAGAACAATTCAAAGATTTAATGGTTTTACTATTAATCGGAGCAACTATTGTTTCTTTATCAATGGCAATATATCACGGAGTTACTGATAATTGAAATTGAACAAAAGATAACAGATCATTAATTATTTCGTTCATTGAACCTTTTATTATATTATTTGTAATCACAACTAATGCGCTTGTGGGTACTATACAAGAAATTAAAAGTCAAAAAGCTGTTGCGGCATTGAAAAATATGTCGCCACAAATGTCCAAAGTATTAAGAGATGGAAAACTTCAAATAATTAAATCAGAAGATATAGTTATTGGAGATATTTTATTTATTGAGTCCGGTGATATAGTGGGAGCTGATGGTGTGTTAATTGAGTCACATAATTTAGAATGTATTGAATCTTCGCTTACTGGTGAATCTTTGCCCACATCAAAAAATGCTAATGTGGCGGTTGACTATAATTTAGCATTAGCTGATCAGAAATTTAAAGTATTTAGTTCTACTTCAGTATCTAGTGGTAATGCATGAGTGCAAGTTACCGAAATTGGAGATAACACTGAAATAGGAAAAATTACCCAATTAATAAATAATGAACAAGTAAATCCAACACCGCTTCAAATGAAAATCAATAAGTTAGGAAAATTATTTGGTTATGCTGGAATAATTTTATTTGTTTTATCAATTATTGCTCAAATAATATTTCAAGCTATTGATGGTTCATCATTTGTATCTGCATCATTTTGAGCAATAAGTTTAATAAATGCAATCTCATTAGCAGTAGCTGCAATACCGGAAGGACTGGTTGCTTTTACAACTATTATTCTTTCTTTAAATGTTAAAATGATGGCAAAAGAAAAAGCGATTGTTAAATCACTAATGGCAGTTGAAACATTAGGGTCAACAGCAATTATATGTTCTGATAAAACGGGTACACTGACTGAAAACAAAATGACATTAGTCAATGCTTACGCAAACAAAAATTATTTACAAAAAACAAGCAACGTTGAAGAATTTAAACAACTGTTAACATTATCTTCATTATGTACAGAAGCAAACATTTTTATGGAAAACGGTCAATTAAAAGAAGTTGGTGATCCTACAGAATTAGCCTTACTACACGCAGTTGAAAAATATTTTGGTAAACATCAATCAAAAATTAAAGAAACTTATCCAAGAATTAAAACAATTCCATTTGACAGTGATCGAAAACTAATGTCAAGTATTAATATAATTGACAATAAACATTTCCTAATTACCAAAGGAGCGCCAGAAAGTATTAATAATATTTTAGCTAATGAATGCATGGATATTGAAACAGTCAATGAAGGTTGAGCGAATTGCGGATACAGAGTTTTAGCTATCTCTGTTAGAGAATTAACTACATTTGAAATTGCAAATCTTAATAATTTAAATCTATTAGATCTTGAAAAAAACATGAATTTCGTTGGGATGATTGCGCTAATTGATCCTCCTCGCGAATCTTCCAAAAAATCTATTGAATTATGTAAACAAGCCGGTATTAAACCAATTATGATAACTGGTGATAACATAATTACTGCAACATCAATTGCTAAAGAATTGGGTATTTATAACGAAGGAGATTTATCTATAACAGGAGTTGAGTTAGACAAAATGTCTGACGAACAGTTGTTTGAAAATATTGAAAAATATTCTGTGTATGCTCGGGTAGCTCCTAAAGACAAAATTAGAATTGTTAAAATGTGACAAATGAAAGATCAAGTAGTTGCGATGACGGGTGATGGTGTAAACGATGCACCTGCGCTAAAAGCAAGCGATATTGGATGTGCGATGGGTATTACTGGGACTGAAGTGTCTAAACAAGCGGCTGATTTAATACTGGTTGATGATAATTTTTCAACAGTAGTTAAAGCCGTAGATAACGGTAGAAAAGTTTATCAAAAAATTCGTAATGTTATTCAGAATTTATTGATAACATCAATTGCAGAAATCGTTTTAGTTTTCTTCGGATTATTGATATTCAGAGCCGTGTTTAATACAACCATAAAAAACATATTATTATCAGACGAAAGATTTTCATTCTTTATTTTAAGTGCGACTCAATTATTATGAATTAACTTATTTACACACGGATTCCCTGCAATAGCTTTAGGTATTCAAGAAAATAAAGAAAGTTACATGAATATAAGACCCCACAGTAAATATGAATCAATATTTGCGAGAGGAATGGGATGAAACACATTGTGACAAGGAGTCTTTATAGGTTTATTGTCATTAGTTGGATATTATGTTGGTGCAAAATATGCACTGAATCCAGCAAATAATATTGATCCTAAAAACTTTGTTAAAGTCGGATCAACAATAGCATTTTTAATTATTGGTATAGGAGCTACATTTAATTCTCTGAATTTAATGACAACCAAAAGCATTTTTATTTCAAATCCAATTTTTTATTGAAAGGTTTATGCTTCAGTAATTTTTTCAATAATTTGCTTATTAGTAGTTGTATTTATAAAACCGATTGCTTCAGTATTTTCAATATACACAAATTTTGTTGATGATCCTAAATTAGTTGCAATCGCCTTTGGTTTAACAGCAATAATTATTCCAGTATTTACAATTCACAAATTAATTTCTAATTTAATAAAAAAACAAAAAAATAAATATCAAAAAATCGAAAAATTTGAATTAATTAAAAAACCAAAAAGTTTTTTTAAAAACAAGTAAAGCAAAAATATAAAATTTAAATAAGGGGGGAATAATGAATAAAATTTTTAGTGTCATGAACTGAAAGCTAAAACTATTAACTTTTTTCTGTATTTTATTCACCGTATTAACTGTTTTTGCTACATTACTTTTTCCTAATTTAATAGCTCAATTAATTGGGTTAACGGCTTCTAAAAACATTGAACAAGGATTGGATATTCAAAATAGAGAAATTCATTTAACCTTTATAGGGTTTATTAAATTAGGTCCATATAAAGATATATATGAAGCAACAAGAAAAATGATCCCATTGTTTCTTGGAATATTATTCTTAGGGTTTTTATTTAATGTTATTTCAAGCATACTAGCCAATTACGTGTCTGTAAAAACTTCGTTATTGCTAAGACAACAATTATTTGAACATATTCAGGGTTTGAACCAATCTCAATTAAATAAATTATCTAGTTCAAGACTATTAATCAATTTAACAAATGACATTGAAAAAATTGAACAGGGATTATTTTTATCATTGAAAGCACTATTACTAGGGCCGCTTTATTTCATTGGTGGACTGGTGTTTGCTTTATTAACTAATTTAAAACTATCAATTTCATTCGCTGTTCTTATTCCGTTGCTCGTGATAACATTAGCTATTGTCGCTTGGAAGGGTCTGCCTTTATTTAAAAAGCAACAAGACGTTACTGATAGTATAAATATGAATACTAAAGAAAGCATTGCCGGAATCAAGTTGATTAAATCTTATAATTGCCAAAATTTTATTGCTAAACGATATGAAAGAGTTAGCCGTAAATGAGCTCAAATAGGTATTAAAGGTTTATTGATTCAATACCTTGGACAAATTAGTGTCGTATTGATGATAAATTTAGCTACAGTCACAATACTAGCTGTAAGTGCCAGTCCTTTGATGAGGCCAGATCTTTCCAACCTATCTCAAGAAGCAATAAAAATAGCGCAAAGCGAGTATCAAAACTTTATTGTTTCAATCAATTCTTTTATCGGGTATTTATGAACCGTTACAACTGGATTTATTATGACTATATTTATTTTAGTTTTTTGTTTTAGAAGTCATGTCTCAGCTAAAAGATATTACGAAGTTATCGCGCATAAAAACACGTTATTAACAAATCCAAACAATGAAAAAAATATTGAAAAAGGGGATATTGAGTTTAACAATGTTTCATTCAGATATTATGAATCTTCAATTGAGCCAGTATTGAAAAACGTTTCATTCAAAATTAAATCAGGTGAAACAATTGGGATAATCGGTCCAACAGGAAGCGGTAAAACATCATTAGCTAAATTAATTACTCATGAGTACGATGCGCAAGAAGGTAAAATATTCATTGATGGCCAATTAATTCAAGAATATAATCAAACAAATTTAAACAAAGCTATTACTCATATTTATCAAAAACCTTTTCTATTTTCAGGTTCAATTGAAAAAAATATGCGTTTAGCAAATAGCGATGCTACTGAACAAGAAATTTATGAAGCATTAAAAATTTCATGCATTGATGATTTTGTAAAAGAACAAGATACTCAATTGAATTATGAAATTTCTCAAGGATCTACAAATGTTTCTGGAGGTCAAAGACAAAGATTGTTTATTGCTCAAGGTTTATTGAAAAAACCAAAAATCCTTATTTTAGATGATTCAACAAGCGCTTTAGATAACAAAACAGAAAAAAAAGTTAAACAATCAATTATTCAAAAATATAAAAATTTAACAACATTCATAATAAGTCAAAAAATAACATCAGTTAAAGATTGCGACAAGATAATTGTTCTTGAAAATGGAGTTATTACAGGTTTTGATACACATAATAATTTATTGAAAAACCACGCTTTATATAAAGAAATAAATGTTTTACAAGGGGGTGGCAATGAATAAAAAATCTTCTAAAAACATTTTTCATTTTTGAAAAGAATTGCGTTATTTACTCAAATTATACGATGTAAATAGATGAATAGTTTTACTGATATTTTTAATATCGACAATAGCGAGTGCAACTAGTATAGCGGCTAATATAATATTTGCTTATATTATCGATAACTTCTTATCGGAAAAAGCATTGATGAAACCTTTTGATAATACAAACTTTATATGAGTTTTAATATATTTAATTGGTTGTTATGTGTTTGGCGAATGCTCTTTAATGATCACTCATTGATTTACTGTTGTAACAAGTCAAAAGGTAGCGCATAAAATACGAATGAAAGCGTACAAAGCAATAATGAGCATGCCTGTGTCCTTTTTTGAAAAACAACAACGCGGAGCTCTAATGAGCACATTAACAAATGATGTTGATAATGTTGCTAATGGTTTATTAGTTTTAATAGGTCAGTCGATGGTTACATTTAATTACACATTCTTGTGTTTAGGATTTATAGCATATTTTTCACCTTATTTATTTTTAGTAACAATAGCAACTTTACCATTATTTGTTATTATTATTGGTATTTTTGTAAAGCTTTCAATGCCTTACTATAAAACAAAACAAAATCAACTAGCAAAAATGAATTCTTATACCGAAGAAGTTATAAATGGGCAACACGTATTAAATAGTTTTAATAAAAACAAAGAAACTATCGAAAATTTTCGTAAGCATAATAAAAATTTATTTAAACCAACATTGAAAGCAAATATAATAAGCGGTATATCATATCCAATTGGTTATTCGTTATCGAATGTTATGATTTTGATTGTAATAAGTGTGGGTATTATTCTTTCTATTAATGGTACGACAGGTGGAAATGGAATGGTATCGGTAGGTTCATTAATTGCAGTTTATACTTATATAAGGTTATTTACGAATAAATTAATGGAATCATTAAATGTTTTTCAATCCACTCAACAGGGAGTGAGCTCTAGTTCAAGATTAAAAGAATTGATTGAATTAAAACCTGAATATGAAAACGAAAATTTAATCAAAATAACAAGCACACATGGCGATGTCGAATTTCAAAATGTATCATTTAGTTACACAAATGATTTGAAAAACTTACAACTTAAAAACGTATCATTCAAGGCAAAAAAAGGCGATACTATCGCAATTGTGGGTGCTACAGGAGCTGGTAAAACAACAATAGTTAATTTATTATCAAAATTTTATTTACCAACACAAGGTAAAATTCTTCTTGATGGAATCGATATTGACAGTATAAATTCAAACAACTTGCGTACTCACATTTCAACCGTTCTGCAAGATGTGTTTTTATTCAATGATTCAATTATGGAAAATATAAGATATGGTAATTTAGATGCCACAGATGAAGAAGTGATTGAAGCATGTAGATTATCGCATGCGCACGATTTCATATTAAAATTAGAAAATGGATATCAAACACAAATTTTAGAAGAAAACAATATTTTGTCCCAAGGGGAAAAACAACTAATTTCAATATCAAGAGCAATACTTGCAAATAAAAATATATTGATATTAGATGAAGCCACGTCCAATGTAGATATTCAAACAGAAAAAGAAATTCAAAAATCCATTATCAACTTAACAAAAGAAAAAACATCATTTATTATTGCTCACAGATTGTCCACCATAATTAACGCTACAAAAATCTTAGTGGTTAAACAAGGCGAAATTATTGAACAAGGAAATCATGAAGAATTAATACAACTAAACGGTGAATACAAACAAATGTATGAATCAGGGTATGAAAATAACGAATAGGGAGGCTTAAATGGAAATAGACTTTCACCCTTGAAATGAATATTTTAAAAGTGATAAAAAAGTTTTAAAACAACTTAAAAAAATAAGAGTCAATGATGCTGATAGTGAATTCAATCAAGATATCAACATTATTGAAGGTTCATTTGTAGCACCTCTTGGAGTCGGTTATAATAAATTTAATAAAGCAACAGTTTCTGGATTAGTGAGCGGTTTTGTACAGTATTTAGATTCAATTAAAACAAACTGTTCAAAATTCAATGTTTTATTAGCGCATGATGGCTCAAATGATCAATTAAAAGAGTTGTTAAAGGATATGGGTCAAGTGCTTATTAATGCAGGAATTAATGTTCATTTATTCTTAGAAAATGAACCAGTGGCAAAAAATTTTGCTTTGTATAGTTTAAAGCAAACTAAAGATATAAACATATTGTTTTATTTTTCAAGATACACTGAAAAATTTAATGATTATGCTTTGTCATTATTTAACACCAACGGTCAACAAATTGGACTCAATTTCATTGAAAAAATATTTGAATTCTATAAAAGCTTAAATATTTTTGAAGTGAAAAAATCTAATGATGATTTTATATATTTGAAAACTGATTTACTTCAAAAAGAATTTTCTAATGAATTGACAAAATTAAAAATTAGAAGCAACGATGTACAAAAATTAACGTTTGGAGTTTATACATATAATAATAGCGTGAACTTGGTTAAAAAAATTTTCGGTTCTATTGATGCTCCTTATATTTTGATAAACAAAATTAGATTTATAAATGAAAGCACAATTCTTTTATTCAAAAACAAAAACGTATTCAAAAACAGTTATATTTTTGTTTTAAATGAAGATTGTACCAATGTCGACGTGTTTGCGTGTTCTTATAAAAACATTTACAAAAAAATTAACATTGAAAATTTATGATTCATGTATATAAATTTCTATTCAACAATGACTCAAATTATGAATAAAAAACCAATGTTTGAAAAATTGAAAATATCTGATTTTTCAAACGTACATTTTCAAAAAGAAAATACCGTTTTTAAACAAAACATAATAAAAGAATCATTAATAACTAAAGAAAAAGATGAACAATTATATTTACAAATTAATGAAGACGGCAAAGCATATACCAATTTAGAAAATTTTAACCATTACAATAGTTTAATAACATTAACGTTATTTACTGAAATGATGAACTATTATGCTACTCAAAATATTGATTTAGTATCAAAAATGAATAATAATATGGAAACTAGAAACATAACCCCGGTAGAATCATTTGCAATGGATCTAGATAGAAGTTTATTAATATCATTAATAGATATTCTGCAAAAATCAGATTCAATCAATGATAAATTAATAACTAAAAAATATTTAATGAACAATATTAAAAACACTGAACAACAATTTTTGATTAAATGTCAATTCAGTTCTACTGAATGAATGGGGCTAAAATTCAATAAAATGAGTGACGAGCTAATCGTTTATCTACAAAACAATCAATTAAGTTCGCAAATAAATGTTTTTAAAAAATATTTTCATAAAATAATTAAACAAATTTCAAACAAAGATAACTAAAAAATAGTGCAATAGCACTATTTTTTAATTTATATTATTTATATTAGTATTTTGCTTTGTTTTGTATTTTATATTGATTTTGCATATATCTAATCACAGGATATAACGAATAAGTTAAAAATGTGTAAACAGGTATTTCAATTAAACTTTTAAATATAATTGGAATCATTCAAATTAAATAATAATCAGAATAAGTTCAAGTTCCTCTTTTGTTGAAAAATCTGTTGTGGAAATTAATATATGAAAACGGTCCTCAAATTCATCTAAACAAGATCATAGACACGGTCGTGTTTATGAATATTATAAAAATTGTTGTCGTATTGTTTTTTCAATTTTCATTTTTGGTAAAACGATGAATTAAAGCTAATGATATGCTAAATATTCATATACATCCAATAGAAATAGACGAAACTATGGTTACAACGTTAGAAGCAATTGGTTTTGCCTTGCGTGATGTTTCCTTTCATTTAATCAGATCAGATTCTAATAAAATGATTGTTACAAAGATTGCTGTAGTAAAAGTGATTATGAAAAATCCTATCAATCAAAGTCAATGAGAATCGAATTTACGCAATTTAAATATTAACGAGCTTAAAACAGCTATCAATACCGGAACAATTGCGTATTCAATCATTCAGAATTGAATACCGTAAATTAATTGTGTAACCGTATCGCAAAGTAACGCTAATATCCCTCCTTTAATTGGACCCAATACTATACCAAAAATAATAAATAAAGTATACGTTATAGCTATTTTTCTAGGTCCAGTAAGAGCAAATCTTTGGACTGAATCAGCAATAAAATATAAAGCGATAAATAATGCAAAAAGAGCAATATCAAAAACACTTAATGTTAAGTTATCTTTTAATCACTTTTTAATACAAAATTTTTCTTTTTCGACAATTTTATTATTTTTCATTCAATGCCATTTCAGTAATTGTGGCAATTAAAGGAGTATTGTTATAACCAAAGTTTTTAGCAACTCCAGCTATATCGCAGTGAATGAATTTGGTGTTTTCTGCAAATTCTTTCAAGAACATTGCCGCTGAGCAAGAACCAGCGTTTGGACTCTTGTCTGAGTTACATAAATCAGCAACTGGCGTATCTTTAATTCCTTCACCATATTCTTCATCAAATGGTAATCTTCAAATTTTTTCATTAGCTTCGCAAGAAGCAGCCTTAAATGAATCAAAGAAATTATCGTCAGTAGAATAAACACCTGCATATGTTTGTCCCAAAGCGCTTCTGACAGCCCCTGTTAATGTAGCAACATCGATAAGTCTTGTAGCGTTTAATTCACGAATAGCATATGTCATACCATCAGCCAAGACTAAACGTCCCTCAGCATCTGTGTTTGTAACTTCAACTGTTAAACCGTTCATTGATTTATACACACTATCTGGTTGAGAAGCATTTGTATTTAACGAGTTATCAGTCAACATCATAACAGCTGAATAATTTGCTTTTGCTTTTAATTTTGCAATAGCTTTTAAAGCAAAACAAGCTACAGCGCTACCAGTCATATCATATTTCATGCCTTTCATTCCACCACCACTTTTTAGTGAGTATCCACCAGTGTCGAATGTAATACCTTTCCCCACTATTACTGTTTTTTCTTTTGATTCTGGGTTACCGTTATATTCAACAACTAACACTTTTGGAGCGTGTATTGAACCCTTGTTAACACTTAACATAAGATTCATTCCAAGTTTTTGAATATCAAATGATTCTAATGTTTTTACAGTAACATTATCAAGACCTTCAAAATGTTTAGCGTATTCTTCTGCTAAGTATTCTGAATTAGCAATATTCGGAACCATTCTTTGATAAAAACGAGCTTGATTAAATGAATCAGCAATTGTTTCGCCCTTGAATTTTGCTTTATTGTTTGCTTCATTTTCATTTGCAGTAATTAATGTGTGAATACTGTAAACATTTGAATCTTTTTTGCTTTTTAAATCAAATCCTTCAAATTCACCAGTTCTTAAAGCGTAAGAAACGTCAGTTAATAATTTATCAAGAGAATATTTTTTTGAAACGAACGAATCTAAATCAATTAAATAATCTCTGTTTGCAGTTTTGGGTAATTTATTAAAAAAGCTTAATAATGATTCTAAGTTAATATCTTCATACAAACCAATGCATACTGAAGCTGTTTTTTCATAAACATCTTCAGTCACAACAAATTCTTTTGTTTTATCTTCCTTATCTTTTTTAAAAAAAGCTTTTAATACAAATTTATTATTTTTCATTTTTTACCTCTTTTAAACGTGCGAATTCAGTTATTGTAGCAATCAACTCACCTTGTGGGTTTAAATCTCTGTCAGCTGTACCAGCTACGTCACAGTGAATATATGTTGTGTCTTCAGCGAACTCTTTTAAAAACATTGCCGCAGTATTACAGTCGCTGATTTCATTATTAGAATAATTATTTAAATCAGCCACTTTACTTTCGGTGTTTGTTTTATGGAAATCACTGTGGAACGGCATTCTTCACACTTTTTCTTTTGCTATTTTAGAAGCTGTTTCAAATTTGTTTCATTCTTTATCACAAGTTGAATAAATACCTGAATATACAGTTCCTAAAGCTCTTACCATTGTTCCAGTTAATGTAGCAACATCGACAATAACATCAGCTTTTAATTTATCTTTAGCGTAAGTGATACCATCAGCTAAAACTAAACGTCCTTCTGCATCTGTATCTACTACTTCAACTGTTTTTCCCGACATTGATGTATAAACATTTTCAGGTAATGATGGATCACCGTTGGTTCTATTGTCTGTAATCATCATGATAGCTGATACGTTATAATTAATTTTATTCAAAGCAATGTTTTTTAAAGCGTAAGCTACTATTGCTGAACCTGACATATCAAACTTCATACCTTCCATATAGTAACCTTTAGTATTTACTCCTCCAGTATCGAAAGTTATACCCTTACCTACTAAGGCTAATCTTTCTTTTCTATCCTTGTTTGGAGTATAGTTTAAAATAACTACTCTCGGTTCAAACACAGAACCTTTATTCACACTTAATAAAAGCCCCATATTTAATTCAGTAATTTGTTTTTTGTCTAATACTGTAATTTCTAGATTTTCAATACCTTTTAAATCTTTAGCAACAAAATCAGCTAATCACTCACTAGTACATACATTTGGTGGTGTTATTTGTAATGAACGAGCCATTGTTACGTTTTGTGCAAGTAACATCATTTCATTTGCGAATGCTTTATATGAATCATCCTCTAAGAATAATTCCAAGACAAATTCTTCCTTGTCTTTTTTTGTTTTAATATTGTATAGTTCATCTTTTAAGAAACTATGACGTGTGTAAAAAGCTCTTAAAACATCTTTAATTTCAATGTTTTCGTTAACAAACGAAAGAACATCTACGCTCATATCCTTATCTTGTTTATTTATAATTGAGTCTACTATTTTTCTTAATTGAACAAATGATTCAATTTCGTCATTGTATACGTAAATAATATTATTTTTTTTATCTTCAGTTCAAGCACCTTTTTTAATTGAAACAAACTCTGGAAAATCAGAGTTTTTAAAAACTGCTTTTACCAAAGGCAATTTTGATTTTTTATTTGAATAAATTTTTAACATTATTCTCCTTTCATAAACTTTAACAATTATAGCCAACAAAATAATAAAAAAAAGAATTTGTAAAAACTTATAACAATATAAAAAAAACATTGAAAAAAAATTTCTTTTTTTAATCAAATTTAGTTAATAAAATCGTTATTATATTAATAAGATAAGAGGTGTATATGAAACAATATTTAGATTTATTAAAAGAGGTTTCTTCAAAAGGAAAAAATAAAAGTGATAGAACAAATACAGGCACAATAAGTTTGTTTGGTACCCAATCAAGATTTGATTTATCGAAAGGATTCCCTTTAGTTACAACTAAAAAAATGGCTTGAAAATCGATTGTAATTGAATTATTATGAATAATTAAAGGTGATACCAACATTAAATTTTTAGTTGATAACAATGTTAGAATTTGAAACGAATGGCCATATGAAAATTTCAAAAAGTCTCCTAATTATAACAATGAAACAATGGCGGAATTTGTTGAAAAAATTAAAAAAGATGAATCTTTTGCAAAAATTTATGGAACTCTTGGTCCTGTTTATGGCAAACAATGAAGAGATTTTTTAGGCGTTGATCAATTATCCAGAGTAATTAATGATATTAAAAATAATCCATTTTCAAGAAGACATATTGTAAGCGCGTGAAATCCAGTGGAAATTGATCAAATGGCACTTCCGCCTTGTCATGCTTTCTTTCAGTTTTTTGTTTCAGAAGACAAAAAATTATCCTTACAACTTTACCAACGTAGCGGAGATTTATTTTTAGGAGTGCCTTTTAATATTGCTTCTTATTCATTATTATTAACAATGGTGGCACAGGTGTGCGATCTTGAGGTTGGTGAATTTATTCACACAATAGGAGATGCTCACATTTATTCTAATCATATAGAACAAGTGGAACTTCAATTAACTAGAGAACCATTGAAACTTCCAACACTTGTTTTGAATAAAAATATTAAGAACATTGAAGATTTTACTTATGAAGACATTCAATTAGTTGATTATGAATCGCATGAAAAAATAGCGGGAAAAGTGGCTGTATAATGATTAAATTAATTGTAGCCATGGATGAACACAATTTAATAGGTAAAGGCGATAAAATGCCTTGACATATTAAAGAAGAATTTATTCATTTCAAAAATACAACTTTAACGCACGCATTATTATTTGGACGAAGAACATTTTTAGGATTGCCAGGTAAATTATTGAATAGAAAATCAATAGTTTTATCACCGGATGACATTGAAACTGCTGATTTAACTATTCATAATGATTCAGAATTAACAGAATTATTTAAAAAATATAAAGATTCAAAAGAGGTTCTTTTCATAGCTGGCGGAAAATCGATTTATGAATCGTTTTATCAATATGCTGACGAATTGATAGTTTCGAGAATTAAAGGAAAATTTGAGGGCGATGTTTATCTCAACTTAGATTTAAGTTCTTTTGATAAAGAAAAGGTTATTGAACACGAAAAATTTAATGTGGAATATTGACAAAAGAAAAAGCAAGTTTAATGACTTGCTTTTTCTTATAAAAGTACAATGTTTTCTTTTTTACATTTGTCTTTTTCAGTATCTGATCAGTAAGACACTTGAACTTCACCGATATGAGCTTTTTCAAGTAAGAACATAGCAATTCTGCTTTGACCAAGCCCACCACCAATTGTATAAGGTAATAAATCATTAACAATTGCATGATGATAAGGGCTGATTTTTTCAATATCAGATTTTTCCATCGCGTATTGTTTCATTAAAGCTTTCGAATCAACACGAATACCCATTGATGATATTTCTAGTGCTATGTCCAATGTAGGATGATAAACAATCATGTCCCCATTTAAACTTCAATCATCGTAATCTTTGGCTCTTTTTGAATGAGGTTTATTGTCAGGCAAATTATTACCAATACCAATAATAAATACTGCTTTATGTTTTTTAACTATTTCATATTCTCTTTGTTCAGCGGGAATGTTTGGATATAGATTATATAATTCGTCACTAGTGATGAAAAAAAGTTCATCAGGTAATTTTTTTGATAGCTCTGAATATTTATCATTGATTTTATCTTCAGTGTTTTTTAAAGCTTCGAACAGTAATTTTACTGTTTGTTTCAGTGTATCAACATTTCTATCTGAGTATTCGATATTTCTTTCTCAATCTCATTGATCAACATAAAAAGAGTGTGTTGCATCTAAATCTTCTTCTCTGCGGATAGCGTTCATGTCAGTGTAAATACCATGATGTAATGCAATATTATATTTATGTAATGCTTCTCTTTTTCATTTAGCTAATGAGTGAACAATTTCAAGATTAGAATCGATATTTTTAGCCTTAAACAATACTGGAGTCTCTCCGTTTAACCCATCATTCAAACCACTTTCTGTTGTTAAAAACAATGGTGC
The DNA here is from genome assembly GCF_012934855.1 of Mycoplasma phocoenae. Taxonomy (GTDB): domain Bacteria; phylum Bacillota_I; class Bacilli_A; order Mycoplasmatales; family Metamycoplasmataceae; genus Metamycoplasma; species Metamycoplasma phocoenae. The sequence goes on along the minus strand of NZ_CP051481.1, from coordinate 32,840 downwards.
ACTTACCCTTACTAATCTTAATTTTTTAGATAACTCTTTTGAGAAATCCTTTTTTAGTTTTGCTATTGCGTATTGTGTATCTGTTATGTTTAATTTTGTTTTGTACATTTAAAATCCTTTATTTTGTAGATCAATCTATTTCTTTTTTATTAATTGATAATAAATAATCATTAGTTTTTTTGAAAATATTAGAGCCAATAAAACCTCTATAAGCACTCAATCCTGAAGGATGACTTGTCGATAAAATGTGTTGTTTTTGCAAATCCATATTTTTAACAAAATCCATTGCCTTTTTACCCAATAATATATATACAATATTTTCATTGTGTTGGTTAATTGATTCAAGAGCATTACTTACAAATGTTTCTCAACCTCAATCTTTGTGAGCTAAAGCTAGATTTTCTACTGTTGTTAATGTTGTGTTAATCAATAAAATTCCTTGTTGTTTTCAGTAATTTAAATTATTTGTTTTTAATGAAACATTAGGATATGAATTTTTAATTTCTTTAAATATGTTGCGCAATGATACTGGCGTTTTTATAGATTCAGTGCTGAAGGCCATGCCATCCGCCACATTAGGTAAAAAATATGGATCTTGACCAATGATAACAACTTTTAATTCGTTAAAATCCATATCAAAAGCATTGAATCATTTGTCTTTGCTTGGGACAATTTTACGATTTTCATTATTTAATAAGTTTATAAGTTTTTTAAAATATTCTTTTTCTTTTTCATTATTTAAAAATTCATTGAAATTAAATTTCATTAACAACTCTTTTCTTACCTTCAAATTGATATTCATAAATATATAAATATCCATCAGCAAATTTAATTTTCAATGGTGTTGCAACTTTTGAAATGCTAGCTCTAAAAAGCTTAATTCTTTTACCATTTAAAATCATGTATGCACCTGGTTGATCATTAAAAGCTTTAATTTTACTCAACGCTTCCTTGCAAGTTAAGTTTGTATTAATTTCGCAATCCTCTTTATTAATTTTGTTAGCAAAAGTTACTAAACTTTCATCTTGTTTACGAGCAGCGTTTTTGTTTTCGTAAAGCTCTTTTAATCAGTTATCAATATTTTCTTTTGTTAAATTTGCCATTTTTTTATAAAGTTCTAACGCTGTATCATGTTCTTCAATTTTGAATGAAGCACTACCAATTATGTCACCCGCATCCATCTCTTTTGTCATGTGAATCAATGAGACTCCCGTGTGCGAATCTCGATTTAATAAACAATGTTGAATTGGTGCTGCTCCTCGGTATTTTTCTAATAAAGATCCGTGAACATTTATTGAAGCGATTTTAGCTAATTTTAATATACTTTCGGGTATATATTGTCCAAACGCTGCAGTGATAAAAAAGTCAAAGTCGAGTTTTGATAATTCGTCATAAATTTCTTTTATTTTTTCGGGTTGGTAAATTTTTATTCCATATTTCAGCGCTAGTGCGTGAGTATCTGTTTTAATTAATTGTTTTTTTCTGTCTAAAGCGCGATCCGGTTGTGAAATAATCCCAATAACCTCATAGTGTTGTATTAAGTATTCAAATATATCTGCGCTAAAATGTATTGTTCCTGCTAATAATAATTTCATAATGTTTTAATTTTAAAGCAGAAACAAAATATTCTGTATAAATAACTATTTCTATCAGATTTTCCTCAATAACTCTCCCCAAAGCGACGCTTATTATCATTTATTTTCAAAATAAATAATTAAATACATATAACTGATGAAAAAAACAGAGTTTTTTATATAATAAAACTTATGTACAAAAAACACAACACAATTCACATAACAACAAAAAATACTTTAAAAGTTTATGACGACATTGATTACTCATCAATGCCTTTTTGTGTTGTTGAATATTTAGAATGAACATACGATACTACTCTCCAGTAAAAAATAAAACTATTAATTTAGTTTTATTACCCTTTTCTTTAATCTAATATATATATTTTTTTAAATTGAGGAGAGTTTTATGCTGAAAAAAACAATCAAATGATTAAACATTAATCCTAGATTAATAATGCTTATTCCATATTTAATTATTGCTGTCGTCTTTATATTAATGCCAATAGGACTAATCTTAGTAAGTGCTTTCACTGATAATGGTGTTAATCACGATTCATGACAAATAGTAAGAAACAGAGCAACATGAGTTGTTATTTTTAGATCAATCAAATTAGGTTTATTAGCTTCATTTGCAGCTCTTGTTATTGCATTGCCCTATACTTATTTTGTTTCTACTAGCAAGTCTAAATTGTTTAAAATTATCGCGATTTCGTTAATATTAGCTCCGTTATTAATTTTTACTATTGCAAAAGTATATGCAATAAGAGGGATTTTGCTATCAATGATGAATGATGAAAAAGTTAATAACGAATGATTTATGGTTTTTGCAATGGTATATATGAATTTACCTTTTATGATAATGCCATTATATTCAGTATTCAAATCATTACCTAATAATATTATTGAAGCAAGTCAAGATCTAGGTTATTCAAAATTTGTAACTATGTTTAAAGTAGTTATTCCTTATGGTATAAAAGCCATTATGTCGGGTGTTTCATTGGTATTCATTTCATCAGCTACATCGTTAGTAATTTCAGAAAAATTATTAACAAACAAGTATAGCTTTCAGTTAGTGGCTAATTTAATCAATGATTATGCTAATCCAACTTCACCAGTTGACATGTCCATAAGTTCAGTACTTGTATTAGTTGTTACTTGTTGCATCATTGGGGTTTCTGCATTGTTATATATAATACCTGCGTTAATAATGAAATTGAAAGGAATGAGATATGAATAGATTAAAAGATTTTATTTCTAAAACATATGTTTATTTTATATTAATTATTACTTATATTCCATTAATGTTTGCGTTAGTATTTTCCTTCAATACAACTTCAAAAAGAGGAGCATTAAGCTTTCAATGAAACCAATTCACAGATAAGGCCTGAACCACTTTTTTTGCGGAAACAAGAGGCATAGCATTAGTTAATTCTTTAATTATTGCATCAGCGACAGCAATTATCACTGTATTGATTTCTTTAATTACTGTATTCGCACTTTGAAAACAAAAAAACAAAATTTATGAAAATGCAACAAAGTCAACTTATTCAATCACGATGATTAACCCTGACGTTATCACGGCGATAGGTTTAGTACTTGTTTACTCATTAATCTTCAGTACGCTTGCAATAACAAATGAAGGAATGATAAGAGCAATTGTAGGTCATTGTGTCATTGCTTTACCTTATGCAATAAGTATTATGCACCCAGCCAGTCAAAAATTTAACCGTAATTTATTTGAGGCTAGTCAAGATCTAGGATATTCAAAATTTCAAACATGATTTAAAGTATATTTAGTGCATATGGCTTGACCTTGCGTGTTCGCTGCCATTGTAGCTATTTTCTTTTCGATGGATGATTTTATTATTACTAGATTAGTTTCAAACACTTCAACACTTGGTACTAAATTATATGAAAGTTCATTCAGAGCCTGAGGATTAGTTGTTGGTTCTGTACTGATGTTATTATCTCTTTCAGGTACATTTATTTACGTAATTGTAAAATGAAAAAAGGAGAAGGCAAATGCTAAAATTTCTTAAAAAACCTTGATTCATAATTACCTCAATAATCATATTATTGATTGGTTTTTTTACCTCTATAGCGTGTATAAAGTTGAATAATTTATATAAACCTTCTTTTTACAACTACGCATCATATATAAGTGCTAACAATCGTAAAAATCTTGAAAAACAACTTGATTATAAAGAGTTTGGAACCATTAATGAATTCAATGTGGCCATTAGTAGAAATCAAGCCGCTGCTGGTATTGGTACTGATTCGCAAGCGATACAATTAATTAAACAAGATAAACTTAAAAAAATAGACTATGAAAAAATATTTGGCAAAGGCATCAAAACTCCTGAAAAATTTTTAACGCCAGTAATTTGAGAACACCTTAACTCATATGATTCATTTTTATTGACTGATTCATATGGAAAAATGTATGAAAAACCAAGACACTTATGAGAATATTTTGTCCCTTATTACATTCAAGAAGTGGTTATAGCCTATAACCATACAAAAAACAATAATAAGAAAATTAAAGTTGAAGAAAATGATTCATACTATGAAATACTGAAAAAATTAAATAAAGCCAATTATAAAAAAATCGGTTTATTAGATGATTATCGAAATAACTTAGCAATTGGTTCAACTCGTTTGAGTCAATCAAATAACTCTAATTATGTAGATAAATTCAATGAAATAAATTTAAATGTTACTGAAAATAATTACAAATCTCAAATTCAATCTTTTATAAATTTAATTAAAGATTCTTTTGATACAACGTTTAAGAATACTAAAAAACTTTTACTCGATGGTGATGGTCAAGTTATTTTAAGAAACTTAATTGATCCAAATAGTAATGTAGATGTTGCCATTATGTTTAACGGTGATGCGTTGGACGCTTATTATTCTGAGGATAATTTTGAACAAGTACCTACTGGTTCAATAACGGTAGTATCACCTAAACATTCAATATACTCACTTGATGGTTTAATTATCAATAAAAATTTTGATACTAAAACATTGAATAAATATTATGAAACTATCCGGAATTCATTCTTTAAAGGTTACGAACTAACTAAATTTAAAAACGGCAAATACGATGAAAATGCCTCTGTTCAAGCTCTGGAAAAAGAAACTTTTGATACAAAAACAAAAGAATATGATTATGAAAAATTGCCATTTTTAAGTAATTTTGATTTAATTAATTACACTCCAGTTTATAGAATTGAGTATGATTTCATCAAAAAACATTACTTTGTTAACAACAATAATTCTTTAGACAGCGAAGCAATGGGTATATATGATTTAAAAGCCACAAAAACAAATTCAATAAAACCTATTTCATTTATATTGGCATCGATTGTGAATGCTTATTACAACAGAAAAATAAAAGAATAATAAAAAAAGCGCGCATGATAGCGCTTTTTTGGATATCAATAATTTTATTAAACAAGCATGAAATGTATTTTAATTTTCAGACTTTAAAAATAATTTTATGAAAAAAAATGTTTATATGGTATTATTCTAAAATAACATAGAGAGTTGCGTAGTCTAGCGACATTGACGCATGCCAACCTGCGTAGGTAAGGTGGAAAGCAAGGGATTGAATCTAACATGTGATTATTATTTTTTGAACTCTCTATTAATAAAAAGGAGAGTTTTTATGTACTTTTTTACAAGTGAAAGTGTTGGAGCTGGTCATCCAGATAAAATTTGTGACCAAATTAGTGATGCAATATTAGATGCTATTTTAGCCAATGATAAAGATGCCCGTGTTGCCTGCGAAGTTTTTGCAACAAATAGAATGATTGTGATTGGTGGTGAAATAACAACCAACACCTATGTTGATGTGGTGTCAATAGCTTGAACTGTTGTTGAAAAACTGGGTTATAATGAAAATGATTTTTCAATTATTAGTGCAATTAATAGTCAAAGCCCAGATATCGCTCAAGGTGTTAACAAAGCAAATGATATTGGTGCTGGGGACCAAGGAATGGTTTTTGGTTATGCCACTGATGAAACAAAGGAATATATGCCTTTGACATTAGTCATCAGTCATGAATTGGTAAAAAGGGCTGAAATTTTACGTAATTCAATATTGTCTGAATATATTAAAAGTGATATGAAAAGTCAGGTCACTGTTAAATGAGAAAAAGGTGCACAAGTTGTTTCGCAAGTATTAATGTCAATTCAGCATTTTGCTGATGTTGATCAAATAAAATTAAAAGATTTAATCAAAAAAGAAGTTGTGGATCCAGTATTAGAAAAATACAAACAATCAACCGATGTAACATTTTTATTTAACCCAACTGGTCGTTTCGTAATTGGGGGCCCAATTGGTGACACTGGTTTAACCGGGAGAAAAATAATTGTTGACACTTACGGCGGAAGAGCTCGCCATGGTGGTGGTGCTTTCAGTGGCAAAGATTATACAAAGATAGATCGTTCCGCTGCTTATATGGCTCGTTATATAGCTAAAAATTTAGTAGCAGCCGGTATTTCAAAATCATTGGAAATTCAATTATCCTACGCAATAGGAATGCCTAAACCACAAAGCATATTTATTGATACGTTCAATACATCTGAGTACACTGATGATCAAATAATCCAAATTATCAACGAGTTGTTTGACTTAAGTGTAAAAGGTATTATTGAAACACTTGATTTAAAAAATGCTAAATACTTACCAACAGCAACTTATGGTCATTTTGGAAGAGATGACCAATCATTCTCGTGGGAAAAATTAGACAAAGTAAAAGATATTCAAAAAATAATTAACAGTATTTAAATTTTATTTTAATCAAGAATAATATATAAAAAAACTCACATACAAAATGTTTTGTATGCATGAGTTTTTTTTATATGTTCCAGTTTGTATAATGATAATGAAATGCCGCGCTTTTGTCTTTTTCTTCTTCCATTATTAAATATAATTCTTTTGCTATATTTTCTTCACGTTGTGAGTGTCCAGAAGCTTCTATAATGGCTAATTGGGCTTTTTCAACGCTATCAGCTAATAGAAACGCTGCACTCGGTCTACAGTCGATATCATAACGACCATGCACGATTATCATTGGTATGTGTTTAATTTTGTCAATATTATTCATAATTTGATTTTCTTTTAAAAAACAATTATTTAAAAAATAATGGGTTTCCATTTGAGAAAAATTAATAATATCTTGAATGTTTTCAATTGGAGATTTTGTCGGAATTAAAGTAACTATGCTCATTTCTCAATCGGCTCACATTTGAGCAGATTTTTGAGAAATTACTGAGTCATTCGAGTTTATTTGTTTGTGATAAAATTTTATTAATTCATCAACATTTTGAGTATTAGCATATTTTGTAAAATTTTGGTACTCATCGTAAAAGAAATTAGATGCACCATTAGGACCGTACAGTCATTCTAAATCGGCTTGTCTACCTAAAAATACACCTCTTAAAACTAGTTTTTTCACATTTTCAGGATATTTTTGTGCATACGTTAATGCTAATGTTGTTCCTCAAGATCCACCGAATACTATTCAAGTGTTTATTGATAATGCCTGACGAATAGCATTTATATCTTCGATTAAATCTTGCGTTGTGTTATTTACAATTGATGCACTAGGAGTACTTTTACCGCAACCTCTTTGATCAATCATGATTACTTTATAAAAATCAGGATCAAAGAATTTTAAAGAGTCCATAGACATTCCTCCACCGGGCCCACCGTGAATAACCACAACAGGTAAACCATCATCGTTGCCAGAGACTGTATAATGAATTGAATGAATATCTCTTTGAATAAAATAACTTTTAACGTTGTTATGTATATACATTAAATTTTTTTACTTATTCCTATTGATATTGCATCAATACCAGCGTGTATTAAAACACTAGCAGCGGCAAAAGAACTAAATATTGGTTTAGCATCTAATTCTGCTAAGTATGACTCTACAATGTCTACATATTTTTGAATTCCAGTGTGAACAATTCAAAAGTTGTACTGATCAAGGTTTTTTTCTCCGCCAATGTACTCAAGTAATTTTTCCATAGCTTTTAATATTGCTGATTTCATAGTTCTTTTTACACCTGTAGCTGTTACTCCATCATTATTTTTAAGTATAGGAATTAATTTCAAACTTGTCATAATTATTTTTTTGTAGTTAGATAATCTTCCGCCAGATACAAACGCATCTAGATTTGCCGGGATAATGTAATTTAATGTTGCATTATTTTGTGATTCCAAGAAATTCAATATGTCTTTATGTGATTTGCCGTTTTCATTCATTTCGATAATTTTATTTGCAATTATGATGTATTGTTTAGAAACAAAATTATTATTAAATATTGTGAATTTATCAGGATTTATCGAATTAGCAATAGCGCATAAGTGATTGAATTCACTTGATAAGGCACTGTTTATAGGCAACACGTAAATGTGATCATATTTGTTATTCAAATTCTGCATTAAATTTTCCATAAATGCGTATGGTGGCAATGAAGTTTGTACTTTTTTTCCGCTTTCGATTTGCGCTCTTACTTCAAGGTTTGTAATGTTGATACCTTCTAAATTATTTTTTCCATTAATAATTACCTGTAATGGAATAAAATCGAAACCTAAATCATTCACTTCTTTTTGTGTAAGTCCACAAAAAGAATCTAAAATAATCCCTATTTTTCTATTCATTATTATCTCCTTTTTCAATGTAGAAAAATTCCTTTAATTGTTTATTGATTTGATATCCGTAATCATTGATATCAATATCTTCGAATATAACATTGATTTTTTTGTTTTTTGAATAAACTGCTAAAGCCATAATATCTAAAAATGTTTGTGGTTTGCTTATGTCTTTAGTCAACTCTTTTGTCAAGATTACTATGTTTGTATCCATTTTATCTATCATTTCATAAACTTGATCATTTATGTAATTAATACCTAAAACTGTCTTTATTTTTTTTGATTTTAATTCTTCTGTTTTTTGCAATAAGATGTCTATATCACTGTATTCATTTCATAATAAAGCAATATGTGTATTTTTAAATTCCTTATCACTCGAGATTAAGAAATTTGCTAATTTTAGATTAAGAAAATCATAATCATTAATTTTAACTAAGTAAAAATATTTTAATAAATTAGTTTCACTATTAAAAATGCTTGAAATAATTCTCGTTTTTAATGATGTTTTGTTAATTACGAGCATTGTCCCCTTATCTTCATTTTCAAGATCGGGATCTAAGATTTTATATTTAGTATTTTTATTCAAATATTCACTTACTGGTTTAGCTGTAAATTTCAATAAACCCTTGCTTAATAAAGCTCTAATTTTCTTGTAGTTATTATTGAATAATAGATTATTTTCAACATTTAATTTGTTTGCACCTAAGATAAAAAAGCCATTCATTGTTGACGAAATATAAGTTAAATAATCAATAAATTTAATTTCATTAGCTTCTCAATATTTAAAATTGTTAGTAGGTTCAGTAAATATTATTGAATTAGTTAATTCTTTTACATATTCTGAATTCAATAAATTTTTCAATTTTAAATAATTTCTTTGCAAACTTTTTTTATTCCTGTTTTGCACTTGTATTATTAGTGTTGAATCTTTAATAATTACATAATTTAAAAATAGTTGATTGTGTGGCAAATGTTTACAAATGTATTGAACAATATCTTCCTTTTTATATATATTTTTCTTATTTATATTGGTAAAAAATGTATATGAATAAAAGTCCGTTTCAATACTCGAGAAATTATTACGATAAATTATATTTTTTTGAACAATTTCTTTGTTTAATTTCCAACTAAATAAAGCAATATTACTTTCACCGTTTATCTTAGGTAAATCTAGCGTAAATTTGATGTAAGATTTTTTAAATTTTTTTGCACTTATTAATTCAAAACGAGTATCTTTTTTGAGTGATTCTTCAGTAAGGGAATTAAACAAAATTTTCTTGGAATCTTCATTGAAGATTTTAGAAAATTCATTTATTGAAATTCATTTTCCTTTTCTAAAATCTGAATTTTTAAAAAAAGGATAATGATTAAAATTCGTTTTATCTATTTCAAACATTTTTATTCTCATTTGTTTAATGTCAATATTAACAGGGATTGAACCATATCAAATGTTTTGATTGTTTTTGTTAGCGCATATTAAAGAAGTAACAATTATTATTCAACATAAAGATATTATTGAAATCAAAAAAAACAATATAAACATTATTCATTATCCCTTTGCACTAATTTTATAGGACTTTGAGTTCTTGAAAATGTTCTTTCACTGCCGTCGATTAAAAATTTAATTGTCATAACATCATCATCAATAGATTGAACAACGCCTTCTCCAAACTTAGCGTGAACTATTTTGTCATTTATTTTGAAATTATCTTTTTCAACAGATTCAGCAATGCTAAATGTATTTGCTATACCGATTATTCTTCCAGTACCTCTTATTCCAGCTTCTTGAATGAAACGACTTTGTTTGTCTTGTCTTTCTGCTGAAAAACTTAAGAATAATTTTTTCTTAGCTCTTGTAAATGCGACGTAAGCAATCCGTCTTTCTTCTTCAATAAGTTTTGGATCTTGTTTACTTGGGTCAATATTGTGAGCAAAGAAATTTGGTTTTTCACCCGGAGGAGTTAATGCTTTAAAGTGTGGAAATACGTTTTCACTTAATCCTGCAACAAAAACATAATCAAATTCTAATCCTTTGGCAGTATGTACTGACATTAGCGATACATAGCTTGCAACTTTAGAATCGTGATTTTGTTCAGTTAATAGCGCTATGTCGTGTAAATAATCACCCAGTCCTGATGATTTATTTTTCTTTTCCCAGTTTTCAATAGCTGTTATAAGCGCTTTAAAGTTTTCATATTTTGTTTCAATTTCTGCTTCAGATAATTTTAATGACTCAAAGTATTTAAATTTATTTATTATTAATTCATTCAACACTTGAGATATTGCAGTGGTTTGCAATTTTCTTCTTGCTCATCTTATACCGTTAATAAGGTCTGCTATTCTTTCAAGTGTTGGTCTATTTATACCTTCAATACTTTGTAAGTGCTTGAAGTGTGTTTCCATTGCATCTCAAAGGCCCATATTTCTTTCTTCAGCAAATTTAGTTAATTTTAATAAAGTTTCTTGGCCAATTCTTCTTGAGGGTTTATTAATAATGCGCTGCAATGGCATATCTGCACCATCAAAAATAACTCTCAAGTAAGCAATTGCATCCTTGATTTCTTCCCTTTGATAAAATCTAAATGAACCAAAAACTTCGTGATTTGTGTTTTCGTTTAATAAAGCTTCTTCAATAGCTCTCGAATATGAGTTAACACGGTATAAAATCGCTATGTTTCTCAATTGAACTCTTTGACGTTTTAAATCACTAATTTTTTTAGCTATTCATCTTGCTTCTGCCTCATCGCTGTGACCGCAGTAAAATTCAACATTCTCTCCTTCTTCGTTTTCAGTGAACAGCTTTTTCTCAACACGCATTTTATTAAATGAAATTAACCGGTTGGCTGATTCAATTATTTTCTTTGTAGAACGATAATTTTGCTCTAATTTAATTGTTTTGACGTTCGGAAAATCGTTCACAAAGTTGATAATGATGTCAACATCAGCATTACGTCATGAGTAAATAGTTTGATCTGGGTCACCCACAATCGTTATGTTGCCATGTTTTGCTAATACTTTAACGATATCGTATTGAATATGGCTGGTATCTTGAAACTCATCTACAAGAATGTATTCGTACATGTTTTCTCATTTTGTACGGATGTTTTCTAACTTGTCATCGTAAAATATTTTTCTAACATAAACTAATAAATCGGTATAATCAAGGATTTGATTTTTTGTTAAATAAGCTTGATACTCACTGTAGATTATTGGTCTTTTGTCATCTGAGTTTAAATTATTTTTTAATGTTTCTTCAGGTGTTCTTAAGTGACTTTTTTCATCATTTATAAAAGAAAGAATTGAAGACATTGAATACTCAGAGCTGTTTATATCTAATTTTTGATAAATTGCTTTTAATGCCTGTTTCTGATCTAATTCATCAAGTATTATAAAATCTCTTCTAAATCCCAAATGATGTATTTCACGCCGAAGAATTCTAGCACATAATGAGTGAAATGTAGTAATAAGAGGTGTAGGACTAGAGGGGTCTAATTTTCTCAGTGCTCTATCACTCATTTCAGCAGCTGCTTTATTAGTAAAAGTTACTGCCAACACTTTAGCTGGAGTAATCTTTTTTTCATTTATCAAATATGCAAGCTTATGTGTTAAAACACGGGTTTTACCACTACCTGCACCAGCAATAAGTCTTAATGGACCTTCGGTATATAATACTGCTTGTTTTTGTTGTTCGTTTAGTGAGTCTATTGAAAATTTTAATTCTTCTTCCATGGGCTCTCCTTTTAATTTTTGAAATTTATTTGTGGTAACTCTCTCTTTTTAGGTTTTATTGAATCGAAATCTAAATCATCGTGAAATACATCTTCGTATTTGTTAATGAAGACCACAGATGAATTACTGAATGTATCATTTCATCCGATTTTAGATGTTCTAGCCGTTGTTAACATTAAAAACACATCTATAATACCAGCCAATGAACAAATAGTTACTGGCACAGACATAAAAGCTTGTTGAATAACACTCAGTTTTTCAGTTGAATTCTTTGTTGTTTTTGCCATTTGAATAAATGTTTCATGGCTTATCAAAATTAACATTAATGTTATACCAATGATTCAAAGAATAGAATTCAATAATTGTCTTTGAATTATGGTTTTAAAAATTTTTGTATTTGCTTTATTACTTATTATTTTTAATCTACAAATTCACAATCCTAATGTTTTACCCTTGAAAATCATTGGTATAAAAATGTATATCGAAGCCATTGAAACGATTATTAAAAATAATCATAAATAATAGAAAAATTCAGTTTTAAATTGTCCCTTACCTTTATCAAAAAGTAATAATGAGTATATTGTTATTAAAGATAAAAACAATATCAAATCAATTGTAGTGGCCAATAATCTTATTCAAAAATTAGCTTTTTTATTGACTTTTTGTTTTATTGAATTTGTCATTTATTAAATAATTTTATCCAATATATATTTTCAGTTATCGATGTTAATGTATTGTTCGTCTAAAAAATCGTAAAAAATTGTAGATTTTAAAAACATATTATTACTCAATGATTCAAAATCAGAATACATTTTATTTAATTCATTAACCAATTGGTTTTCAATACTTGTTGTATTAATTTTTTTTCCATATATCATCATTTTCCAGTGACTGATGTGGCCTAGATTACCAGCTAAAAATATTTGGTAATGATAGAATTTAATAAATTGGTATAAATCATTTTGTGTTTTTGTTTCACAAGGCATAATTGATTTAATGTAATTTCATTCTTTTACAAAATTTAAAACATTAAAATTAGTAATATTGTAATTTCAATCTCTCGTGACAATTGAATCCACAAGATAATATGTTTCTGTATTTAAGAAAGCAGTATATATTATGTCAACTGAATATTGTTTATTGTTTGATTTTAATAATGGATTTGAATAAATACTTTTTAACAATCGAGTTTTGAATACTTTGTTGAAAAGTATTGGTGAAGAATATGCAATTGGCTTATTATTTGTTTTTAATTCAATTAATTTGTTTGTTTCTATTTTAATAATTGGTTCATCATATTTAATCATCCCTCGATAGTTCGCACGTGTTTCAATAATATCTGGTGATTGTGAATCAATAATTTTTAATATAGTTTCAGTTCAATCGTTTTCAATATCCACACCGGGTGTAAAAATGTGTGTATATAAACTTTTACTCTCTTCTAAAACTTTAGCTATTGTTTGATTCATAGATTGACGTTTTGAATTGAATATTAATTTAAATCTCGACCCCTTAAATAATTTTTTTGCTGCGAATATTTGTTCCAGAAATAAATCATTTGGTTTGTCTATAATTATCGATATATCGAAATATTGGTTTTTTTGTCTTGCTAAATTCCTGATAATTTCATTGATTGTAACATCACTATTAGACACAGGTATTATAAAATTTAATTTCATATAAACCTACATTTTCAAGTTTCCAGGAGTTCTTGGATAAGGAATAACATCTCTAATGTTTGACATACCTGTAACGTACATCACTAGTCTTTCAAATCCAATACCAAAACCAGATGACATTGCATCCCCAAAACGACGTAAGTCTAAATATCATTGAAGTGGTTCTATTGACATATTTAATTCATTCATTCTGGCTAAAAGTTTTTCATAATTAGTTTCTCTCTGACTTCCACCAATTAGTTCACCGATTCCAGGCACTAATAAGTCAAATGCTGCGACTGTTTGGTTGTCATCATTTTGATACATGTAAAATGCTTTTATTGCTTTTGGATAGTTAATAACAGCAACAGGTCCTTGAACATATTCACCAGCTAGGAATTTTTCATGTTCACTACCTAAATCAATACCAAATGAAAAATCTTTTTCTTCAAATTTATCAGCATGAGCTTTTAAAATTTCTAATGCATCTTTGTACTCAAGAACTGTTAGTTTTTTGTTTATAAATTTATGTAATGTGTCTAAAAGATCTGATTTTACATTTGCTTGTAAAAATTCAAATTCATGTGGTAATTTTTCAATTGTGTTTTTAATAACTGTTTTTAATAAATCGTCAGCTAATTTAATTATTTGTTTCAAATCGTAAAATGAACATTCGGGTTCAATCATTCAAAATTCAGCAGCATGTCTTGAAGTGTGACTCATTTCTGCTCTGAATGTTGGTGCAAATGTATAAACCTTATTGAATCCTAATGCATATGACTCAGCATGTAATTGTCCGGTAACTCCTAAAGTAGCTTTTTGTTTAAAAAATTGGTCTTTATTTTCGTCATCCACAACAAATAATTCTCCAGCACCTTCCCCATCGTTACTTGTGATGATTGGGCTATTGCAATATAAGAAATCGTTTGCTGCAAAATATTTATGAATTTCTTGAGCGAGTACTGAACGAATAAGCATAACACTTCTAAATACATTTGTACGATGACGCAAATGTGGTATTTCACGTAAATAATCTAAAGTAATTTCTTTTTTTTGTATTGGATAATCTTCATCCGTTCCTTTTAATAATTCAAATTGTATAGCTTGCAATTCAATAGGTTGTTGTGCTTTTTCGGTTGTTAATAATGTGCCACCAACACAAATGGCACTACCAATTTTCGCTTGTTCAACTGCTGCTAAATCTACTGAATCCATTTTCAACACTACTTGAAGATTTTTAACAGTTGATCCGTCATTTATTTCAATAAAACGAATTTTATTATTACCTCTATTTGTCGATACTCATCCTTTGAGTGTAATTTCTTGTTTGTTATATTCATTATAATTATTAATAATTTGTTTTATAGTCATAATACCTCTTTATTTTTTTAAAATATATATTATAAATATATACCCTGTATTAAATTTTACCAAAATCTAAAAAAATAACTTTTTTAAAGTTGTTTTAAAAATAAAAAACAGTTGTAAACTGTCCTTTAAGTATTTTTATGACTTATATACATGTATCCACTTGCTTTTTTTATAGGATAAACAATAATTAAGGCATCGGGATCGATTTGTCTTACTATTTTTGTAAATGTGTGCGCATCCATGTAAAAACAGTTAGTTGATAATTTTTTTTGTTCATTACCCGAAAAACCGCCTTCAATTTTTGAAATACTCGTTGCAAACCTGATTGCTGAATATGAATAAATTGCTTCACGTATTTCTTCGACATTTTGACTCATTACATCCACGCGAACTAGTTTAAATTTAGGAAATAATATATCCACAACTAAGCTGTTAACAAGAATCATAATTACACCTGAAATATAATCCGGATTGAAAAATAAATGAGAATCGTATGGAGTCATTGGATTAAAATCTGGATCAATGTCAATTAACACTGAAGTGGGTATATATGACCCGATTAAGTTACCAATATTCAATGATAATATATGAAATATTAAAAAGAAAAATCCTAAATTTTTAAATTTTTCACGAGAATAGTAAACAACAAGAACATCAAAACCACCATTAGAAGAACTTATGATAAACATAACGGCCGAAACAATTGCATAAATGATTGCTCATAGTACTCCGTAAATTATTAACGGCATGTGTTTAGATGCGTCTTGTTGTGTTCATAAAGCAATACTGATTAACCCCTGAGATTCTGAGTAAGCTTTTTGATTAACAACATCCCCGAATAATGATCATTTTTCTGAATTGGGTATATAACTAAATCCAATACCGAATATTGAAGATAAGATAATAAATAAAAATGTGTATATTGCAAAATTTTTATTGATTTTAAAATACGAAAATATTATTAATGGAATATTTAATAACACAGTAATTCCTCAGAATAATATAACGAATATTGTTCTAGCGAGCGCAGGATTTGCACCGGCTTTAAGACTAAAATAACCAACAAATCTACCAATGCTATGACTCAGAGCATCAACACCAAGTCCATATAACCCAGTATTTTGTATCATAACAATGCTTGCGATAGCAAAAAATATTGACATCAAAAAGGTGATGAAAATTTTGCCCCAACGAGTTTCTATATTGTGTAGTTTATTGAAAAATAATAATGATTCATCAACTCTTACTCTTTTTGTTTCGATATTTTTATTCATAAAAAGTATTATACACAAATATATATTAATTTTTAATTAATGTGTCGACACATAAAAGTGCAATTTTAAATATTTTTATTAAAAAAATACTGATATATAAGCATTTTTTACAAAAATATAATAAAAACTTATTAACTATGATTACATTGATATTAATATATAATTTAAATATGAAAAATTTTAAATTGTACTCAAAATATAAACCAGCAGGAGATCAGCCTCAAGCAATAGAAAAAATAACAAAAAAAATTGAAAATGGAGAAATGTTCCAAGTTTTGAAAGGAGTTACTGGTAGCGGTAAAACTTTTACTATTGCCAATGTTATAGCAAATGTAAATAGGCCTGTATTGGTTTTGTCACATAATAAAACATTAGCAAGTCAACTTTACTCAGAATTGAAATCATTTTTTCCTGACAATAGAGTGGAATATTTTGTGTCTTATTTCGATTATTACCGTCCTGAAGCATACATACCAACAAGTGATGTTTACATTGATAAAACTAGTCAAGTTAATAAAGATTTAGACGCGATGCGTTTAAGTGCAGTCAATGCCATTTTAACACGTAATGATACAATTATTGTTGCCAGTGTAAGTGCGATTTATGGAGCTTTAAACCCTAACCAATATGAGCAATCATTTTTACATTTATCAATTAATCAAGAAATTAATCAAAGAGATTTTTTGGGGCAGTTAATTTTAAGAAATTATACGCGCAATGAAGCCCATTTAAATATGGGAAATTTTAGTTCTAAGGGAGATATTGTTTTTGTTAGACCCGCGGATGATGATACATATATTCTGAGAATCGAATTTTTTGATGACTTTATTGAAGGTATTAAAAAAATTGATCCAATCACTAAGGAAGTAATAACAACTTTAGAAAATGCTGTTATTTATCCAGGTGATGCATATACTGTAAATAAAGAAATTATTAAAAATGCATGCGTAGAAATTGAATCAGAATTGAGACAAAGAATTCAACAATTTAAAAAAGAAAATAAGCTTTTAGAAGCTCAAAGAATTGAAGAAAGAACTAATAACGATATTGATTCATTAAAAGAATTTGGCATATGTCCCGGTATTGAAAACTATTCAAGATTTCTAGATCAACGTAAACCAAATGAAAGACCATATACACTATTGGATTATTTCATGAAAAAAAATCCTGTGGTGTTTATTGATGAATCGCACATGATGATTCCTCAATTAAAAGCAATGTACAAAGGAGACAGAGCTCGTAAACAAACACTAGTTGAATATGGTTTCAGATTACCTTCCGCTTTAGATAATCGACCTTTAAAATTTAAAGAATTTGAACAAGAATTTAATTATCAAACTGTATACATTTCAGCAACTCCCGCTGAGTACGAATTAAATCAAACATACGGGGAGCTAACACGTTTATTTGTTCGGCCTACTGGTTTATTAGATCCTATAATAGAAGTTAGATCAGAAGAAAATCAAGTCGAAGATATTTATGATGAATTGCAAAAACAAAAACAAAATAATGAAAGAACATTGATATTAACAACAACAAAACGGATGGCTGAAGAACTAACGAGATACTTTTTACAAAAAAACCAAAAAATCGCTTACATTCATTCAGAACACAATACATTTGAAAGAAACGAAATTTTAAGAAAATTGCGTAAGGGAATTTATGATGCTGTAATCGGTATTAATTTATTGCGTGAAGGTATTGATTTACCCGAAGTTAGCTTAATAATTGTTCTAGATGCTAATAAAGAAAGTTTTTTCAGATCTACAAATAGTTTGATACAAATAGTAGGGCGTGCTGCCAGAAATGAAAACGGAAGAGTAATATTTTATGCTGATTCAATTTCAAAAAGTATGAAAGAAACAATTGAAGATAATAAAAACAAACGTAAATTACAAATTGAATTTAATAAAAAACATAATATAACCCCTAAAACCATTATCAAACCTATACCCGAACCTATTCAAGGTAGTCAATTAAAAGATGCTGTCAGCTTTTATTTTAAAAATACAACAAACGTTCTTAACACTGAATATTCAAAAGAAGAAACTATTAATAATTTAAGAATTCAAATGAATGAAGCTGCTAAACAGCTGGATTATGAAAAAGCGATTGAGTTAAGAGATTTAATTCTTGAGTTACAATCTGATAATAAAAAATAAGGAGTACGCATGAAAATAGATAAATTAATTATTAAAGGTGCTCGTGAAAACAATCTTAAAAACATTAATTTAACAATACCCAAAAATAAATTGATAGTATTTACTGGTCTATCAGGAAGTGGTAAAAGTTCATTAGCTTTTAACACTATTTATGAAGAAGGTAGAAGAAGATATGTTGATAGTTTGAGTTCTTATGCAAAAATGTTGTTAGGCGGAACTAGTAAACCTGATGTTGATTCTATCGACGGATTAAGTCCTTCGATATGTATTGAACAAAAAACAACTCACAATAACCCGCGTTCTACAGTTGGTACCGTTACTGAACTGTATGATTATTTTAGATTATTATTCGCTAGAATTGGTACACCATATTGCCCTAATCATAATATACCGATCAAAAATCAAACAAATAAAGACATAATAGACTCAATATACAATATGGGTCATGGAAGTAAATTAATGGTTTTAGCACCTGTTGTAGATGGCGAAAAAGGTTCGTTTGTTTCATTATTAGATAAACTTAGAAAAGATGGTTATTTGCGTGTCAAAATCGATGGCACAATTTATTCATTAGACGACAATATATCATTGAATAAAAATCAAAAACACTCAATAGATATTGTTGTGGATAGAGTGGTATTGAAAGAAGAACATTATACACGTATAGCTGAAGGAATTGAAGCTGCACTTTCATACTCTAATGGATTGGTTAGGATAGAAACTTATGACGGACATAGTAAATTGTATTCAAAACAATATTCATGCATTCATAAAGATTTTGAAATGCCAGTCATTGAGACAAGATTATTTTCATTCAATAGTCCTTATGGTATGTGTGAACATTGTAAGGGATTAGGTGTAGATTTAAAGGCTGATTTTGATTTGATTGCACCTGAAAAATGACGTTCAATAAAAGAAGGTGCAATCAAAATATTTGAAAATACTGTAGGCACTAAAAATCTTGATTGACAAGAATTCGAGGTTTTGTTAAAAACTTATGATATTGATATTAATGAACCTTTAGAAAAAATGACTAAAGAAGAAATTGACATAATAAAATACGGTTCAAAAGAAAGCATTGAATTCGAACTGACTTCAGTTAATAATAATCACTATAAGAAGAACAAAATGATTGAAGGCATTTTACCAAAAATTGAAAGATTATATTATGATACAGCGAGTGAAAAAAGTCGTGAATGATTAAAAAAATATATGAACAATTTTCCTTGTCCAAAATGTAAAGGTTCTCGTTTAAGAATTGAAGCGCTTTCTGTTAAATTGAGTGATTTAAATATATTTGAATTAACAAAGTTAAGTGTTGAAGATGCTATTTTATTTTTTAACAATTTAACATTAACAACTGAACAACAAAAAATATCTACCTTAATACGTAATGAAATTCAGTCAAGATTACATTTTCTGCAAAATGTCGGATTGAACTATTTGACTCTGAATCGAAAAGCGGAAACATTAAGCGGTGGTGAAAGCCAAAGAATTAAATTAGCCACTCAGATTGGATCAAATTTAACTGGGGTTTTATATGTTTTGGATGAACCGTCAATAGGACTGCATCAGTACGATAATGATAAATTAATCAAAACATTAAAATCAATGGTAGATATCGGTAATACGTTGATCGTAGTAGAACATGATGAAGAAACAATCAAAAGTGCTGATTATATAGTTGATATAGGACCAAAAGCCGGAGTACATGGTGGTGAAATTGTTGCTCAAGGTTCAATAGATGACATTAAATTGTGTGAACAGTCAATTACAGGACAATATTTATCAGGAAACAAAACAATCGAGATCCCTTCTAAAAGGCGTTCTGGTAATGGTAAATTTATTAAAATAAATGGAGCAAGAGAAAATAATCTAAAAAATATAGATGTCAAAATACCTTTAGCTAAATTTATTGGAGTGACTGGAATTAGCGGTTCTGGGAAAAGTACATTAGTAAATGAAATTTTAGTTAAAGGTATAAAACATTCATTGGAACCAAACTTTACAGAAAGAGTGGGTAAAGTTAAAAGTATTGAAGGTTTATCAAATATAGATAAAGTTGTTCCTATAACGCAAAGCCCTATTGGTCGTACTCCGCGCAGTAATCCAGCAACATATACTGGAGTTTTTACAGACATAAGAGATTTATATACAAACACCGAAGAATCAAGGTTAAGAGGGTATAAACCCGCTAGATTCAGTTTTAATGTTCCTGGCGGACGTTGTGAAAAATGTCAAGGTGATGGTTCATTAAAAATTGAAATGCATTTTTTACCAGATGTTTTTATTGAGTGCGATCAATGTGATGGTAAACGCTTTAATCGTGAAACATTGGAAATTAAATATCACAATAAGAATATTTTTGATGTATTAAATATGACAGTAGATGAAGCGATAGATTTTTTTAAAATGCGTTCACAAATTGTAAATAAATTGCAGTCATTAAAAGATGTAGGGTTGGGTTACATTAAGTTAGGTCAATCATCAACGACATTAAGTGGTGGAGAAGCTCAACGTGTTAAATTAGCTACATATTTACAAAAAAAAGCAACAGGTAAAACCATTTACGTTTTAGATGAACCAACTACCGGATTACATACTTATGATGTTTCTAATTTACTAAGTGTATTAAATCGTGTAGTTGATAAAGGAGACACTGTATTAGTTATTGAACATAATTTAGATGTTATTAAATGTTGTGATCATTTAATTGATTTAGGTCCAACAGGTGGTGTAAACGGCGGTAAAATAGTTGCGCAAGGCAGTCCTGAAGAAGTTGCTAAATCTGAAACAAGCTATACAGCCTTATACTTAAAAGACTTATTGAATAAAAATGATAAATAAAGAATTACTAGCAAGATTAAAAGATTTACCAAATGAACCTGGTGTTTATTTGTGAAAAGATGCAAACGATAATATTCTTTATGTAGGTAAAGCTAAAAATCTGCGCAAAAGAACTACTCAATATTTTAGTGGAAGTTTGAATAGTTATAAAACAGCTGCAATGATTTCTAATATTTATGACATAGAAGTTATTCTTGTTAATAATAATAAAGAAGCTTTGCTTTTAGAAAAACAATTGATTGAAAAATTTAATCCGCCATACAATATCTTGTTACTAGATGATAAGCGTTATCCATACATTAAAGTTGAATTGCTGAGTCACAATTTATCAGTATCACTAGTTAGAAAAATTCAAAAAAAATCTAATCCATACGTATTTTATTTTGGTCCATTTCCTAATGGTTACGGAGCCAATGTAATTTTAAAAATGATTCAAAGAGAAGTGTTTTTTGAAAATGGGTTGCCCGTTAAAAATAAGGATATTGAATATTGAAAAAAATCTTATGAACACATTATAAATTTACTTAAATTTGCTGATAAAAATTATATAAAAGAATTAGAAAATAAGATGTATGAAGCATCAGAAAGTATGCAATTTGAAATTGCTTTAGATTTAAGAAATATTATTACATATATTAAAAAAATGAAAGAACAACAAGTTATTGAATTAACAACTGAAAAAAATGTAGATGTATTAGCATTTATTAATCGTCAAAATGTGTTGTATATCAGTATATTATTTTACAGATATGGAAATTTAATTAATATTGATCATCAAAAAATTGAATATACAAATGATTGAACTGAAACTTTAGAAAAATTTATTGACAAATATTACACAAAGAAAATCATTCCTGATTATTTAATAATGGGAAACGAATTAGATACTGAAAATTTCAATTTAAGTGATTCATTGAAGCTTGTTTATCCAAAACAAGGTAAATATAAAAAAATATTAGATATTGCCAAAAAAAACAATCAAGAATTTTTCAAAACAAGTCAAACAGATTTCAAAAATAACCAGTATAACAATTTATTTTTAATTGATAGTTTACAAAAATTATTAAATGTACAAAAATTGAAAAATATTATAGTATTTGATAATTCTCATTTAGCGAATACTAATCCTGTTGGGGTTGCAATTTGAATAGAAAATGGACTTTTTAATAAAAGTAAGTACAAAAAATTCAATTTATCTTCAGCTCAAACAAGACATGCAGACGTTGAATACATGCGTCAAAATGTGACAAAATATATTCAAAATAATCTAATAGATAATGTGGATTTATTTGTTGTGGATGGGTCAAAACAACAAATAAATGAGGTAAAAAAAGTATTGAAAGAGTTTAATGTAAAAATACATGTTATCGGTTTAATAAAAGATGATAAACATAAAACTAAATCATTAGTAAATATTGAAAACAAAGAAATAAACATTGACGATCAAAATTTATTTAACTTTTTATCAGCAATACAAATTGAAGTTGATCGCTTTGCTAAATCACATTACCGTAAAAGACATAAAATAACCTCTTTAGAAGGTAAATTGACTTCAATTAAAGGTGTGGGCCCTAAAATGGAATCCAAATTAATTAAACATTTTATTACATACTCCAACATTTATAATGCTTCTGTTGAAGAACTTTCTAAAGTTGTTCCGTATAAAATTGCTTTATTAATCAAAAACGAAGTTAAATAACAAAAAACATTCATTATAAGTAATTATTTACATTTACAAATAATTTATAAAAACGATTTTAATAAGTAAAAATTATTGCTAATCGTTTTTTTTATTTTTTAATGTTTTAACATTTTATTTTTTTTAAAACCTTTTTTTGAACATTTTGATATAATCAATACGCAATTTAGAATTGCCTCTAGCAAGTGGGAGATTTACAAGTAAATCATTTGCACCACACTTTTTGAAAGGAAAAATTATGGCTAAAGAATTAGTAAGAATTGCAAAATTACAATTCAATGCAGGTCAAGCAAAACCAGGACCAGCATTAGCAGGTTTAGGTATTGTTATGCCTGAATTCACAAAACAATTTAATGATGCAACTAAAGATAGAGGGAGCGAACCAGTTCCTGTTAAAATTTGAGTATACAAAGATAAATCATTTGATTTTAAAATTTATACTTCACCAGCATCATACAAATTACTACAAGCTGCAAATATCAAATCAGGTTCAGCTAACTCAAAAACAACAACTGTTGCAACAATCTCAGTAGATCAATTAAAAGAAATCGCTGAATACAAATTACCAGACTTAAACTGTGATTCAGTTGAATCAGCAATGAAACAAGTTGCTGGAACAGCTAAAAACATGGGAATTAAAGTTGAAGGATATGACTTGAATGGAGGAGCAAACTAATGAGAAAAATTTCTAAAAATTTAAAAGCAGCTCGTTCATTAGTTGATAAAACAGCTATCTATACATTAGAAGAAGCTATGGAATTAACTAAAAAAGCTTCATACACCAAATTTGACGCATCAGTTGAATTAGCTATCAAATTAAACATTGATACACGTAAAGCTGATCAACAATTACGTGGAGCTGTTGTGTTACCACACGGTACAGGTAAAGTAGTTAGAGTTTTAGTTGCTACAGATGATGTTGCTAGTCAACAAGCATCTAAAGAAGCCGGAGCAGACTTTGTTTACTCAGGAGCTGAATTAGCGGAAGTATTAAACGCTGACAAATATGATTTTGATGTTATTGTAGCAGATCCAAAAATGATGGTTGTTTTAGGAAAATACGGGAAAAAACTTGGACCAAAAGGTTTAATGCCTAACCCTAAAACAGGTACAGTAACAATGACTCCAGCTAAAGCAGTTGAAGAACTTAAAAAAGGTAAAGCAAACTACCGTGCTGAAAAAGCAGGTATCGTTCATTCATTAATTGGAAAAGTTTCAATGCCAACAGAACAATTAGTTGAAAATGCACAAGTATTAATCCAAACAATTAAACGTTTAAAACCAGCCGCAGTTAAAGGGGCTTACATGTTAAACTTAACAGTTACATCAACAATGGGTCCTTCAGTAAAAATTAAAATTGACTAATAATTTACTTTAATATAAAAGACTGATGTATATGATCAGTCTTTTTTTCATCTTTGTTAATCAACTTACTATAATATGAATATATGGAAAATATTTTACAAGGTATAGTAATAAATAAAATAGATTATCAAGATAACGACGAAGTTATTACTATTTTAACTTTAAATGGCCCACTTTCTTTTATAGCTAGAGGCACAAGAAAGATCGAATCTAAAAATCGCGTGGCATTGCAATTACTTAACATGGTCGAATGCGAAATGTTTTTAGCAAGAGTAAAAAATAAAGTATCTAAATTAAAAAAAGCTGTGCTTATTAAGCAATACAATTTTTTAAAAGCTGATTTTGATGTAACAAATATTTTATTAAAAATCGCAAACATTATTAAACATAATTCATACGATTTTGTTAAAAATATTTTTCTCATTGTAGATAAATTTGGATGAGGGAATGATTATTCTTTATTAGCTTACTTATTATTTAGTTCATTAGAATGTTTTGGTATTAAACCTTATATGAAGGGTTGTGTTGAATGTAAAGCTCAGACCAAACTAATTGAATTTAATTTTTATAAAGGTGGTTTTTTATGTATCGATCATGCCGACGCTACAATGGATATTAAATACTTAGAAACTATCTTTTTATTAAGTCAAAGTATTGACATGTATGAGCAAAAAGCCAGTTTAAAATATTCAAGAAAAATTGTTAAAGAATTAGTTGAATTAATAAAAGAATCTAATTATATTTAAAAAAAAAATAAAAGCTTTACAATATTAAATTATGAATAGTATGTTAAAAGAAAAATTTGGTGTAAAAACATGAAAAGAATTTTTATTACCTAAAGATTTTAAAAATATAACTAAGTTAACTTTACCTATATTTTTTCAGATTTTAATTAATGTAATTGCTACAATAGTCGGTTCATTGAGTGTAAACTGATATTTAATTGTGCAACACGAAAGCACAGGTCAATATGTAGGTACTTATTTTTATGCAATGGCTAAAGTAATACTTGTTTACAATTTAATTTCATTTATTCCCGCTTTAGTATCTTCGGGAGTATTAATTATATGTTCGAATTTAATAGGGCAAAAAAGAGAAAACGAATTACCAATTGTCATTTGAACAGGTGTGTATGTTAATTTTTTAATTGCATTAATATTTTTTATAGCTATGTGATTCGCAAGTCCAATTTTGCTGCAAGCTATGGGAAGTAAAGATTCAATTAAAATTCTCGATGCCAAAGGTAATGTATTAAACAATAGTGAATTAGAGTTAACTACTAAATATTTAAGATGTATGTTATTTTGATTATTTTCATATTCAATAGCCCAAGTATTTGCAGCCGCGCTTCAGTCAATCAAAAAAAACAAAATTGCTGTTATAGGAGCAATTATTGGAAACATTTTTGCTATTGTATGAATGTACACATTATTATTCGGGTTTGGAAAATATAATCCAATTATGTTAACTGCTCTTGATTATACTTTGGGGTCTGTGGTTCAACTTATTATTAACTATGTATTTTGTAATCATTTTATATTCAAAAAAAATCCAACATCATTTACGCAAACTTTCAATTGAAAATATGCAAAACAAACAATAATGCTAGGAACACCGATTGCTTTAGAATATGGAGTTTGATCAGTAAGTCAATTTTTAATATCTTCTGCAGTAAGCAAAGGGGAATTAGGGGATAATTACATTGGCATGTATCGAGCATTGATTATGATCACTTCTATTATCACGGCATTTAATTCAGCTTTAGGTGCTGTTACAAACGTATTGATTGGTATTGAAATTGGTAAAAACGATAAAGAAAGAGCGTTCCATTTAGGATGACAATTATTTGTTGTTGGTATATATTTCTCAATATTGTCTGGGATGATTTTGGTAGCACTTACATACCCATTGTTAAAAATTTATCAAATTGATACTAGCACAATAAATAAAATCGGTTATTGAATAATGTTTATTAGTATGATCAGAATTGTTGTTGATACTGCTAATTTAACAATATTAAGAGCTTTGTGAAGTTCAAATGATATTTGAACACCAATCATTATTTCTTTATTTACAATGATGGCTGTACAAGTTTCGTTAGTGCATATTGTTGTTGATTTAGGATTCAACCATGGTAAAGGTATATGAGATGCACCCACCACTTTTGTTATGGTCTTTATCAGTTTAATTACTGATCCATTAATAAGGTCAATAGTATACATGGATCGTTGAAATCGTAAAACATGACACAAATACGCTAAAAAGTTTTAAAAGAAATTTTACAATAACAAAAATAACACCCAATATTAAGGTGTTATTTTTTATTAAAGTACTATTATGGTATAAAAAAAGACACTTTGTTAGTGCCTAAAAATTTTGTTATTCGTTGTTTTCGTTAGAATTAGGAATTACTTTTAATAAATCATCTTCAGTAAACGTAAATCCGAATTGTTCATACAATGTCGATTTCATTTTATTTAAAATCAACAATATTGTATCTTCATCATATCCATCATTACGAACAATTTCTGCTTGTTCGATAATCATTGAATCAATCATCGCCTTACGATTTCTTAATTCTTCAATATCTTCTTGTGTCATTTCTGAATTAGTTTGTTGAGTTGTTTTCACACATTCTGGATTGTTTAATAAATTAACAACACTTTCAGTAGCAATTCTGTCAGTTAACTCTGCAAAACGTTTTGAACCCTCTTGAGTGTAAACTTGATATGGATTTTTTTGAGAATATTGTACTAAGTTTGATGATTGACGTAATTTATCCATTGTATTGATGTGATCTTGTCATGCGGCATCGAACACACTTAGTATAATTCTTCTTTCCGAAATTACTAAAGAAGAAACACCGTACTTATCGATAAAAATTTCTCTTAATTTTTCATATTCGTCAATAAATACTTTTGATATATATTCTATTAACTCGACTTTATCAAATTTCGATACTTCTTCAATAGTGAATCTATAATCTGTGATTGTTAATCACGACTCATTTAAGTATTTAATGAATTTAACATAATCTAATGTATTGTTTTTCAATGTGAAGTAATCATTATTAACAATTTGTTTAGTTGCTGAAATAATCATTTTATTAATTATTTCCCCTAGATCTTCACGTTCTAATATTCAATCACGTTGTTGATATATTAAATCACGTTGTTGACGAATAACGTCATCATAGTTTAAAACACTTTTACGATTATCGTAATTGAATCCTTCAATTTTCTTTTGAGCTCTTAAGAATGCTTTTCTTATTGTGTTACCCTTGATTGGAGCATTACCTGAATCTTTAAACATTTCTTTTCATTGATCTTGAACTGAAAAACGTAGTATCAATTGATCATCTAAAGATAAAAAGAATTTTGTGTAACCAACATCCCCTTGACGTCCTGAACGACCCTTCAATTGATTATCAATACGACGGCTTTCAGCTTTATCAGTTCCAAGCACATATAATCCACCTGCTTTTTTAGCTTCTTCGGAAGGTTTAATGTCAGTACCACGTCCAGCCATGTTTGTTGCAATAGTTATGGCTCCCAGTTGTCCAGCCCTTGCAATTATATTAGCTTCTTCAGCATTTTGTTTAGCATTTAAAACAGTGTGCGGAATATTAGCTTTGAATAAGTATTCGTGCAGTCTTTCTGAATCTTCAACTTGAGCAGTACCGATTAATATCGGCTGTTTTCTGGTTTCATATACATGTTTTACTTCTTTTACAATAGCCATATATTTCGAATGAGTATCAACATAAATTTCATCTAAATCGTCAAAACGTTTTATCGGTTTATTAGTTGGCACCACGTTCACACGCATATTATAAATATCAATAAATTCTTTTTCTTCAGTTTTAGCAGTACCGGTCATACCACTTAGTTTTTTAAATAAACGGAAAAAGTTTTGGTAAGTTATTGTTGCTAATGTTTTTGTTTCTGATTCAATTTCAATTCTTTCTTTTGCTTGAATAGCTTGTTGTAGCCCTTCTGAATAAGCACGACCTTCCATTACACGTCCTGTAAATGAGTCAACCAGTTCAATTTTGTCTTCTAAAACAATGTATTCAACATCTAACTTCATAACTTTATGAGCTCTTAATGCATTTTGAATTCTATGAACTAGTTCTGAGTTTTCAATGTTATACAAGTTCGAGAAACCAAAATATATATTAGCTTTCGAAATACCTTCATCAGTTAAATATACACTTTTGGACTCTTCATCAATGTAATAATCTTCTTCGTCTAATGTTCTAACAAATAAATCCGCGGTTGAATATAAATTGCTATCAAACCCATCTCCACCAGAAATAATCAAAGGAGTTTTAGCTTCATCGATTAATATTGAGTCAACTTCATCTAATAGAATAAAATTTAATCCTCTTTGAACTTTTTCCTCTTTAGACATTACCATATTATCTCTTAAGTAATCAAAACCAAGCTCTGAGTGAATTGAATAAGTAATATCACAGTTATAAGCTTCACGTTTTAAATTAGTTGCCATTTGAGCTTTATTAACACCTACACTCAATCCTAATCAATTGAATACTTGTCCCATTTCTTCAGCATCACGTTCGGCCAAATACTCATTAACTGTTGAAACAATAACGTTTTCACCTGTCAATGCATTTAAATATACTGGCGCTATCGATGTTATTGTTTTACCTTCCCCAGTTTTCATTTCCGCAACTGAACCAAGATCTAAAATTACCCCACCAATCATTTGCACATCAAATGGTCTTTTTCCTAAAACTCTTTTTGTTGCTTCACGAGATACTGCAAAAGCTTCAGAACGAATATCTTCTAATAACTCGCCCTTATTTAATCTATCTTTAAACTCCTGTGTTTTTGCCTTTAATTGTTCATCAGTTAAAGGTGAAATATATTTTTCAAAAGCATTAATTTCGTACAAAGTATTGTATGCAATCCGCATTTCTGTACTTTTGAAATTTCATTTATATCATTTATCTTTTTCTTCTTTACGTACCGGAATAACGTATTCTTTGTTATTATTTTCCGACACATTTTTATTTTGTTTTTTGTTTTTAAAAAGTGTTTGCATAAAAGAATTTTACTATATTATGTACTTTTAATTTTTTATTTAATTAATTAAATAAAAGTTTTAAACAAAAAACAGCCCGTTTTATTAGTATAAAAACGCGCTGTTTTTTGAGTAAATCTATATTTCTTGTAGCTTAATTAAAGCATTAATATAAATTTGTAAATCTTCTTTTATTTCGTCAAATGTAAATCTTTCATTTGGCGCATGCATAAGTTCCATTTTTGTAGTCGCACCAAAGGCAACGCATTCTTCAAATGTTCTAGCATAAGTTCCCCCACCAATTGCAATTGGTTTTTCACTGTGTTTTTGAGTAACATCTCAGTAAACTTGCATTAATGTTTCGACTAACATAGATTTTGTTGAAATGTATTTAGCGTTTTTCGATCCGACCATATTAAACTGATAATCATATGAATTAATATTCATATAATCCAATAAATCTTTTTCAACATCGTCTTTATGT
Organism: Mycoplasma phocoenae; assembly: GCF_012934855.1. GTDB lineage: Bacteria > Bacillota_I > Bacilli_A > Mycoplasmatales > Metamycoplasmataceae > Metamycoplasma > Metamycoplasma phocoenae. The sequence continues at coordinate 2,961 of NZ_CP051481.1, read as the reverse complement.
TTTAGTACTGGCACACGCATATCAAAGCCAATGCTAATTCTAGAATTTTTCATTCTGATAAATGCTGGATTTGATGTTAACTCCCCACTTTCATCAGCATAATTTTTAAATACTAATGGCATTGAAAAATCATTGTTTTTAAAATTGGTATATATAAATTTAAAAAAATCATTTTCTAAGTATTTTGTGTTTGATTCAACTAATGTTTTAACAAATTTTAATATTGCGTTATCACCGGCAAATGGTGTTGAACCGTGCCCGGCTACTCCCCTTACAATAAATTTATTTTCATTGATTTGTTCCACATCATCTTTATTAAAAAGTTTGATTAATTCTCCAGTTTCAGTGGTTTCAACAATAAGTGCATCTGGTATTTGATTATATACTTCTCCAGCTGTTAATTTATAGTCATTATATGTTGGAAAAATTAAATCATAGTCAAAGATTAATTTTTCTGCAAAAATCAGTGGTCATTCACCATCGGGAGTGTAAGCGTAGTCAGGATATCCGAAATCTGCTAAATAAAATTTCATTGATTCCATTGTTGTTTCTTCACTTAAACCAAAGACAATTCTTATTGTATATTCATCTGAAAGTAGATTATTGTCCAATATATATTTCATTGCGTATAAGTTAATTATTGTCGGACCCTTATCATCTAATGTTCCTCTACCAAAAATTTCATTATCTTTTATTAGAGGTTTAAACGCAGCGCTTTCTCATTGTGAATCATCACCACTTGGGACAACATCTAAATGACACAATATTCCAATTATTTTTTTACCATCACCAATTTCGGCATATCCATAACGATTTTGCGGATCTTTGTAGGTTTTAAAATTGAATTTATTTGATAAATTTAAAACATATTCTAAAACCTTATCAACTTCTTCGCCGAAAGGATATTTGGCCTCAAGATTCGTTATTGATATTGAAGGAATTTCACATGTATTAGCAATGTGTTGAATCATTTCATTAAATTCAGTGGCTGATTGATTATATTTTATTATTTTGTTCATATATCTCCTAAAAATAAATATTTAATTTTTTAATTATTATAATTGTTTTAAATATTATAAATATATTAAGACAAAAATTAAGGAGACATATGAAATATTTTGATATACATACTCACCCATTTAAAGAATATTACGAACAACCTATCGAGACTATTCAAGAATGATTTGATGATAATATGAAATTAATGTTTATTGTAGGAACTAATATTGAAACATCCAAAGAAGTAATTGAAACCACTAAATATTTTAAAAATACATACCCTATTGTTGGAATTCACCCGAATGAATCAAACGGCATGGATGATGGTATTGCCTTAGAAAAAATAATGACTGACGAAGTTATTGCTATTGGGGAAGTTGGGTTGGATTATCATTACGATGATACACCATCACCTGAAGAGCAAAAAATTTCATTAAGAGAACAAATAAAAGTAGCTCAAAAACGAAACATCCCGGTAATGTTACATATTCGTGATGCAATGGAAGATGCAATTAAATTAGTAACTGAAGAACAATATAAAAACACGGATTTTATTTTTCATTCATTTGCTGGTGATGCTCAGGATGTTGAAATACTATTACAATATCCCAATATTTATTTTTCTATATCGGGCGTGGTTACTTTTAAAAATGGTAAAAATACACAAGAAGCAGTAAAAAATATACCAATTGATAGAATTTTTACCGAAACTGATACTCCTTATTTAACTCCGGTGCCTTTAAGAGGTAAGCCCAACATAAGCCCATATGTTTGTCATACAACAAAATTTATTGCTGCGATTAAAAATGTAAGCGAAAATACACTTTTAAAACAAATCCAAAAAAATATCGAAAAGGTATTTAAAGTTTATGTCGATTAAAGCCAAAAAATCATTAGGTCAAAATTTTTTAAAAGATCTTTCGATAATCGACCAAATTATTAACCATGCCAATATTGAAGATCGAGATGTTGTGGAAGTTGGGCCTGGTCAAGGTGCTTTAACAACTAAATTAGCTTCAAAAGCGAAATCTCTTACAGCCTATGAAATAGATAAAGATATGATTAATATTTTAAATGTAAAAATCAATAATCCCAATTTTGTATTAATTCACAAAGATTTTTTACTTTGTTCATTAGAAGAAGTAAAAGAAAATAGTGTTTTAGTTGCCAATATACCTTATTACATTACAAGTGATATTTTGTTTAAAGTATTTATAAATAGAAATAAATTTTCTAAAGCGATTATTATGATGCAAAAAGAAGTTGCGGATCGCATTATTGCAAAAGCAAACACAAGTAATTATTCTAAATTAAGTGTCACAAGTCAATATTTTGCAAATGTAAAAAAACTATTTGATGTATCACCTCAGTGTTTTGAACCAGCTCCTAAAGTTTTTTCATCTGTTGTATTATTTGAATTTAATAAAAAGCAAGAAATGGATGATAAAGATTTTTTAGAGTTTGTAAAACTATGTTTTGCTCAGCGAAGAAAAACATTAATTAATAATCTCTTAAATAAATACAATAAGGAACAGATATGATTAATTTTTGAAAAAATGAACTTCAAAAGCAATGTTAGAGCTCAAGAATTGTCATTGAATCAATTCATAAAATTATACCAAGAGATTAAAAATGAGTTTTTTAATTAAATAATTTACACGCAGGTAAATAAAAAATGAATTTATTGTGTGTGAATTTTTTTTTTAAATCTTTTTTGCATGATACATTATAATTCTTTAACTTATAGTAATAAGGTCAAGACTTCGAAATTATCAAAGTTTACTATAAGTAAATTAACTAAGAATAATAACAATAAAGGGAGTTAAAATGACAAAAAAATTTAAACTATTAAGCATTTTATCTGTTGCTACAACAGCTTTAGCACCAGTTATTGCTGTTTCATGTGGAACAAATGAAGAACCTAAAAAAGATAAAGAAAAACCAGCTGAAAACACAGAAAAA